>NZ_DLJD01000041.1:19926-88417 GCF_002484085.1 Sphingobacterium sp. UBA7625 | reverse complement strand
GGCTCCTTTAATATCTCTAACAAATTGACAGCGGATTAAAAACTCTATTTTACTGCGTCTACAACTGCTTTGAAAGCTTCTGGGTTATTTAAAGCTAAATCAGCTAAAACCTTACGGTTCAAACCAATGTTTTTAGCGTTTAATTTACCGATCAATTGGGAATAAGAAATTCCGTGTTGACGAGCTCCAGCGTTGATACGTTGAATCCATAAAGCTCTAAACTCGCGTTTTTTGGTTTTACGATCGCGGTAAGCGTATTGTAAACCTTTTTCTACTGTATTTTTAGCAATAGTATAAACTTTGCTACGTGATCCAAAGTAACCTTTTGCAAGGCCTAGGATTTTTTTGCGTCTTCTTCTAGAAGCTACTGCGTTAACCGAACGTGGCATATTTTTAAAATTAGTTTGGTAGAAGGTGTCATGTATTTCAATGAACTTACAACCTTATACCCGGTTAAAAAATTATTATTAAATAAAATCGAATAAAACTTATTTACCGATAGCAAGCATACGTTTAACGTTGCCCATATCGCCATCAGATACATAACTTGTTTGTGTTAAGTTACGTTTACGTTTTGTGCTCTTTTTTGTCAAGATGTGGCTTTTGAAAGCGTTTTTTCTTGCAATTTTACCTGTTCCAGTCAATTTGAAACGTTTCTTTGCGCTGGAATTGGTTTTAACTTTTGGCATAATACTTATAAATTTTATATCAATCTGTTAGAATTCTTATTATTTTTTAGGAGCCTTTGGAGCTACTGTTAAAAACATACGTTTCCCTTCTAATTTTGGTAAAAGTTCTACTTTACCGTAATCTTCCAGTGCCTGAGCGAAGCGTAACAACAAGATCTCACCTTGATCTTTGTGTACGATAGCACGACCTTTGAAGTGTACGTACGCACGTACTTTTTCACCACTTTCAAGAAACTTAATCGCATGTTTCAATTTGAAATCAAAATCATGTTCACCAGAGTTAGGTCCGAAACGAATTTCTTTGATAACAGTCTGTTTTGCATTAGCTTTGATTTCCTTTTGTTTCTTCTTCTGTTCGTAAACAAACTTACTGTAGTCGATAATCTTACAAACCGGCGGTACAGCATTTGGCGAAATCTCCACTAAATCAAGTTCCAACTCATCAGCCAACTCTAACGCTTTGCGTGTAGGGTAAACTCCTTGTTCCACATTATCTCCTACCAAACGTACTTCAGGTACCTTGATTAACTCATTAATGCGGTGATCTGGTTCTTTCTTTCTCATTGGTGGTCTTGGACCACCGGGTCTTTTTAATGCCAAATGTTTAAAAATTAAACGGTTATTTCCTTAATTAATATATCTCTAAATTCGTCAGCAGTCATAGTTCCTAATTCTACTGAGCCATGTTTACGTACAGAAACTGTGCCATTTTCCACCTCTTTTTCCCCTACAATTAACATATAAGGAAGCTTTTTCACCTCGGCGTCTCTGATTTTTCTGCCCACCTTCTCGTCACGTAAGTCTATCAGTCCGCGAATATCGGAATTATTTAGCGAATTCAAAACATTTTGCGCATATTCTTCGTATTTTTCTGACACTGGCAAGACGATAAATTGCTCAGGCGCAAGCCATAACGGAAATTGTCCCGCACAGTGTTCGATCAATACGGCTACAAAACGTTCCAACGATCCAAATGGCGCACGGTGAATCATTACTGGGCGATGTTTCATGTTATCACTGCCAGTATACTCTAATTCAAAACGTTCAGGTAAGTTATAGTCCACCTGAATAGTACCTAACTGCCATTTACGTCCCAGGGCATCCTTCACCATGAAGTCCAATTTCGGACCATAGAAAGCCGCTTCACCATATTCCACGACAGTTGGCAGACCTTTTTCTTCAGCAGCCTCAATAATCGCAGATTCGGCTAAAGCCCAGTTCTCATCAGTACCGATATATTTAGTACGGTTTTCAGGATCACGCAACGACACCTGTGCAGTATAGTCATTAAACCCTAAAGCACCAAATACATACAGAACCAGATCGATTACCTTTTTAAACTCATCTTTTACCTGATCCGGTCGGCAGAATAAGTGTGCATCATCTTGCGTAAACCCACGTACCCGTGTTAACCCATGTAACTCTCCGGATTGCTCATAACGATACACGGTACCAAATTCGGCAAAACGAACCGGCAAATCTTTATACGAACGCGGCTTTACCTTATAGATCTCACAGTGATGCGGGCAGTTCATCGGTTTCAACAAAAACTCTTCACCTTCAATAGGTGTTTTGATCGGTTGAAAGGAATCCGCACCGTATTTTTCATAGTGACCAGAAGTCACATACAATTGTTTGTGTCCAATATGTGGCGTTACGACTGGCTCATACCCCGATTTCAACTGTGCCTTTTGCAAGAAATCAATTAGTTTTTGACGCAGTGCAGCTCCTTTTGGCAACCATAAAGGCAATCCAGCACCCACCTTTTCAGAAAATGCAAAAAGCTCCAGCTCCTTACCTAATTTGCGGTGGTCGCGTTTCTTTGCTTCTTCAATGAACTTTAAATATTCGGTAAGCTCCGATGCTTTCGGAAAAGTTACACCATAAATACGTGTTAACTGTTTCCGGGATTCATCACCCCGCCAATATGCACCGGCAACATTAGTCAGTTTTATGGCCTTGATAAATCCAGTATTTGGAATATGTGGTCCACGACATAAATCAGTAAACTCACCTTGGGTATAAAAAGTAATCTTTCCATCTTCCAGATCCTTGATCAGATCCAGCTTATACTCATCCCCTTTTTCGGTAAAATAGGCTAAAGCATCCGATTTAGAAACGGCTTTACGTTCAAAGATTTCTTTGCGTTTGGCGAGTTCTAACATTTTGTCCTCGATAGCCTTAAAGTCATCCGAAGAAAATTCGCGATCACCAAAATCAACATCGTAGTAAAAACCTGTTTCGATTGCCGGTCCAATACCGAATTTAATTCCCGGATACAATGTTTCCAGTGCCTCAGCGAGCAAGTGAGCCGAAGAATGCCAAAAAGTAGATTTTCCTTTTGTGTCATTCCAGGTCAACAACTTCACGCTAGCATCTTCTTCAATAGCACGGGCAGAATCCCATACTTCACCGTTCACCTCAGCAGCAAGAACATTTCTCGCTAACCCTTCAGAAATTGACAAAGCAATTTCCGCTGCAGTGATTCCTTTTTGATATTCTCTAACGGAACCATCAGGTAGTGTAATTTTAATCATTTACAACTATGATCTTTATATTGTTAAAAAATAGAAAACACAAAACAACATGTACAATTATGTTATTACACTTATGTTTTCAATAAATAAATTGTGAAACAAATTTAGCAAAATTTCTGGTAATAAACAGTTTTTTTATGATCTCTTGTCCCTTTTTAAGCAATCCTTCGTCTGGTAACACCTAACTGAGAAAAGAAAACAAAAAGCGGCGCTTCCACAAAAAACACCAAAATTACCGCTCAATTTTCAACCCCATAAAAATGACATGAATTCCACTGAAAACAACAGTTTAAATTGAGCGTATCATTAATATTTACTACCTTTGCAGACTCAAATTTTAACTATGTCGAATCAAGTACCAGAAGACGGAACACGATTACCTTTGATGGAAGAGTTCTACACCATCCAAGGGGAAGGTTTCCACACCGGGACTGCTGCTTATTTCATCAGATTGGGTGGCTGTGATGTGGGCTGCCATTGGTGCGATGTAAAAGAAAGCTGGGATGCATCTATCCATCCGCTTACAGCGGCAGATTCAATTATTGAAAATGCCAAGAAATATCCCGCTAAAACAGTTGTTATTACAGGTGGAGAGCCATTGATCTATAATTTGGATTACCTCACTAAGGGACTACATGCTGCTGGAATAAAAACTTTTATCGAAACATCCGGCGCATATCCTCTAAGTGGAGAATGGGATTGGATCTGCCTGTCTCCAAAAAAATTCAAAGCACCAAGAAAAGACGTTCTTGATGCAGCCGGAGAGCTCAAAGTGATCGTTTTCAATAAAAGCGACTTTGCCTGGGGAGAAGAATATGCACAATTGGTCGGTCCGAATTGCAAATTATACCTTCAGCCGGAATGGTCCAAATCCAAAGAAATGACCCCGTCCATTATTGACTACGTCAAAGAAAATCCGAAATGGGACATCTCCCTACAGACACACAAATTTCTGAATATTCCTTAAACAGAATATAAAAATAGTGATTACAAAAAAAAGCATTCAATCATCGACATTGAATGCTTTTTTTGTCATAACTGACAGCTGTTTATCTCAATAAACTCTAAATTATTTCACATATTCTTTTATAAATTCCTCAAATTCAAGCGTTCTTGTCTCCTCTCCTTCCTTATCCCGTACCAGAACTTTACCGGCACTGTCTACATCCAAAAATAACAGGTTAGGCTGAACAATAATTTTTCCATGCTCATCCAATAATCCTATTTTTCCTTCTTCTGAAAACATCAAATAATTACCCAAAAACTTGCTTATGTTTTCTTTTTTATCCAGTAAAACCTTCCCTTCTTGTGTAACGAGTCCAAAATTTCCATCTTTCTGAAAAATAGCCAATCTTTCCGTTGCTGGAGTGAGCCAGTCAAACCCGGTTTTGTTCACTTTATTCCCCTTTTTATCCAGTAGCCAGAAGTAATTATCCTTATCTGAAACGATGGCAGTCTGATCATTAAAATAAGCCAAGGAAAAAAGTGAACAGGATAGCACTTCCTGTCCCGTTGTGCTCTTTATCCCATAATATTCATCATTCGTTTCCTTATCTTTCACCATGACCCATTTAAGCGATCTATCCAAAGGAAAAGTATCTTCAAATAAACTCACATCGTCGCCACCCTCCACAGGACCATCACCTGAAATATCAACAACTTTAATATCCTGAGGCAATCGGAAATCTTTTGTACCGGACACGTTAGCCACTTTAGTTGTCTCGAAACCCAAATCAGCATTTGCACCTAACGACAATTTTAGCACAGCGCCCGGAAGATCATTGACAAACGAAAAAGCGGTCATATAATAGGTAGGTACCGCTTCCGAATACCAAACGGTGGCTTCAGCCGAATCTGCCTGATTTTTGATAAATAATTTTGCTTTTTTACAGGTCACTCCAGCTACATTTTCAATCTCACCTAGATCTTGCATCCATACATAGGGACCTTCAGATTCTTTCAATCTATTGCTCACAATTTTATAGGATGGGTGATAAGATTCCGCCGTGACAATATCGTCCCCTGCCGAAAAAGAATATGTTTTTGCCAATTTTCTATTCAAAATAGCATGCTCCTTTTGATTAATCACAGCAGAAGAATAATCGGCATCGGCTAAGATCTCAACATTCTTATAAGCCATCTTTCCTTTTAGAAAAGGCTCATAAAACTCTTTCGCAAATTCAGGAATCTCATTTTCAAATTTTTCAGGAGAAATCTCCCCTTTAAACACCAACTCCATCTGCCATTGCTTATCCTGTCCATGTACTATAGGAATGGACAAGCCGAACAACAACGCTACTTTGAATAAATTCTGCATAAGACTGATAAATATGTAGCTAAATAACAAAAGATAGACCAAAAAGCCTATCCTTCCTTCATATTTTTTATTTATTTGTTTTTTATTCCGCTATTTTTTGCAAAAGGGGTAAAAAAAAGAAATACACCTAAATGAAATGAAAACTATAATAATACCGTTTGCCGGGTTTTCACAGCCTCATCGCAAGCGAGCGCGATGCGTAAACTATTGATGGCGTCTTCCATGGAAGAAGACAGGTCAAGATCCGCTAAAATCGCCTGCTGAAAGAAGCGTTGCTCCCTGTTACACAATTCCTGATGATCTGGTTCATCAGACAAGTTTATCCATTCATCTCCTTTGATAAATTCATTGCGTTGATCTAAATCAGCATAATGCACCCTTAAACTTTCTGTTTGCGTATGCGCTGCGACCGAATCCGATTTGCCTTCGTCACTAGCTTTGTCTGCTACAATGGACACCGATCCCCGGGGGCCGAAAACGTCTTTTACAAAAAATGCATTTTGGCTCACCATAGGGCCCCATCCGGCTTCATACCAACCGACAGACCCGTCCTCAAAATGCAACTGGAGCTGACCATAATTATAGTTCCACGCCGGAATATCGTCAGTGAGTCGGGCACCTATCGCCGAAACACGTACCGGCTTAACACCCGCCATCTGACACATCACATCAATGTAGTGAACACCACAGTCAACAATTGGACTCAGACTTGACATCAGATTGCGATGAACATTCCACATGTAACCATGGCTTTGTTGATTGAGGTTCATCCGCATGACCAAAGGTTTTCCCATAGTCTTTGCGACCTCGATAAACTTAATCCACGAAGGGTGGTAACGCAGAATATATCCTACCACCAGTTTTTTACCATATTTTATGGCAGCATTCACGACTTCTTCGGCTGAGCTTACATCCTCCGCCAAGGGCTTCTCAATGAAAACATGAGCGCCTGATTCGAAAGCCTTAATCGCGTAGTCCTTATGGGTATCCGGATAGGTCGCAATACAGACAGCATCAGGTTTTGTTTGTTCCAATGCGGACTCGTAGGATTCAAACAAAGGGTATTCGGAACCTAATTCCGCATTAAGTTTATTTTTGCTATCACCTCTAGCAACCAGACCAACGATCTCAAATCCTTCTAGATCATGATAAGCCTTGGCATGAGAAGCACCCATATTACCACAGCCCACCACCAATATTCTAATAACTTGCATCAATTATTCGTTTAAACAAATTTCTATTTTATTTTCTTAATCCATCCAATGCAAAAGCAGAGCCTGCTCCTAACACTGCACCAGCCAGTACATCTGTAGGATAATGCACACCCAAATACATTCTGGAATAGCCAACACTAGAAGCCCAGAGTAATGAAGGAGCAACAACATACCATTTTGAATAGGCACGGGATAATGCGGAAGCTGTCGCAAATGCTGATGAGGTGTGCCCGGAAGGGAAAGAATAGCCGCTGGCTGTGCGAACGGATATAAAGTTTGGATATTTTTTAAATGGCCGGCTCCGTTTGATCAAATGTTTTATTCCCACATTAACTAATGCCGTTACAGCGGTACTACTCGCTACGTAAAGTGCATTTTGACGCATTGCTTTGTCATTATTAACAGCGCCTGCAACTAATAGGCCTACGGGTACAGCCACCTGCACATAGTTATTGATATCAGAAAGCACCTTAAAAGTTTGTGTCTGGGGCTCGGTTCTTGTTTCGGCAATAGACTCCAAAATACGGATATCTAATGTAGAAGCTGGCCTCTCCTGAGCCAGCGTAAAACCAGACAGACAGGTCATCCAGCTTACTAAAATAAATGCTATTCTTTTCATCTATACAGATTCTTTATTATACTTTACTTCATTTAACACAGTAAAACTATGCATGGCACTATAACTATTGAAGTCATCATATCGCTGATGCTTGCGGTTCCTTACCCAGCTCGGCCTATAGGCAATGGAAACTTAAAAAGACTTCATTTGTTAAAAATAAGGAATTTTCTAAGAGTTGTCAGTCTATGTTTCAAACTTTATAGAAAACAGGCAGAAATTTTAGCGATTTAAACCGCCACAGCCTGGATCCTTAAACTTTTTAAAATGATATTTTTGTATTTCCCATTAATTTACTATACATTTGCTATCAGTTATTAATACAAACATGGTCTATACCTACGTACATCATTTTCATTTGCATCATCGCCATTGTGGCGATATGTTAATTTAATGTGTTCTTACGTAGAATACCTTCCCTCTTGTTTGATTTCTTATTATTAATAATTTACTGCTAACATTTATAAAGCGTTGAAAAATCTTAAAATTGCTATCCAAAAATCGGGTAGGTTAAACGAAAAATCTGTTCAATTACTGAAAAACTGTGGTTTAGATTTCGAAAACTACAAAAGCTCCTTAATTACTACTGTGGGCAACTTCCCCCTGGAAATATTATTTCTCAGAGATGATGATATTCCGGGATATGTCGAACAAGGAATAGCTGATCTTGGTATTGTAGGTGAAAATATCATCGATGAAACCGAATCAAAAGTAGAATATATTAAACGCCTTGGCTTCGGAAAATGCACCTTAAAACTAGCGATACCGAAAGATAGTTCCATTCAGGACATCAAAGACCTTAACGGCAAAGCAATCGCGACCTCTTACCCTAATATTCTTAAAAATTTTCTTGACGATTACAAAATCAACGCAGATATACGATTGATATCCGGATCTGTTGAAATTTCACCCGGTCTGGGGCTTAGCGACGCAATATGTGATATTGTTTCCACAGGTGGAACATTGAAAAGCAATGGCTTAAAACCTTTTGCAGATGTCAAAAATTCGGAAGCAATTTTGGTTGGACGAAAAGGGCTCGAAGGAAACGCAATCCTGGCCGAATTAGTTCAACGCATCGAATCAGTTCTGCTTGCCAAGGAGACCAAATATGTGGTTTTGAATGTAGAGAAGAAAAACCTACCCGCAATCACTTCACTATTACATGGTGTAAAAAGTCCAACTGTAGTTCCATTGGCTGAAGAAGGCTGGGTAGCCGTACACACAGTTATTACGGAGGACGATTTTTGGGATAAAATCAACAAATTAAAAGCTGAGGGTGCACAGGGTATCGTTGTGATGCCAATCGAAAAAATCATTCTTTAAACTTGACCGATTCTGACGACCATGTTAAAAAAATATGATTACCAATCTTTAAAAGAAGAGGAACGACGACAGCTGGTTGCCCGGAATACAGACCCGAACAACGCAATTCAGGATGTCGTCCAGGATATTATTCAACAGGTACGCATACAAGGTGACACTATACTTCGTGAGTATGCCGAAAAATTTGATAAAGTACAGCTTGACAAACTCTTTTTGGATGCGGATGACATAGATGAGCTAGCGGCAACCATACAGCGCGACCAACAGCGCGCTTTGGAAATCGCATTCCAGAATATCCACCGATTCCATAGCACGCAGCTTAAAAGAGAACGCACGGTCGAGACAATGCCGGGCGTAAAATGCTGGCGGGAAATACGTCCGATTGAAAAAGTAGGCCTGTATATCCCCGGAGGTTCTGCAGTATTGCCGAGCACATTATTGATGCTGGGTATCCCGGCTCGCATCGCGGGATGTAAGGAAATCGTAGTTTGTTCACCGCCACAATCCAATGGAAAGATTAATGGATTTGTCGCTTATTGTTTGAAATTACTCAATATTAAGCGGATCTACCTTGTTGGTGGCGCACAGGCGGTGGCAGCCATGGCGTTCGGTACGCAATCTATTCCGAAAGTCGACAAAATCTTTGGCCCTGGCAATCAGTTTGTCACCAAGGCAAAGTCAATCATACAAGGATTAACGAATGTTAGTATAGATATGCCTGCCGGCCCATCTGAGGTACTTGTCATCGCTGACGAATCCGCCAACCCCGCATTCGTAGCGGCGGACCTCCTCGCACAGGCAGAGCACGGAGCAGACAGTCAGGCCGTATTAGTTGCGACTTCCACGGCTATAGTAGATGCCGTTAATACGCAACTCGTGACACAATTAACGGTTTTGCCACGCAAGGAACTTGCCTCAAGAGCAATTGAAAACTCCTATGCTGTCACGGTTGGCAACCTCCAGGAGGCCATTCAGTTTTCAAATGAATACGCTCCGGAGCACCTTATCCTTGAAACGGATCAATGGGAATCCCTGACACGTCATATCAGTAATGCAGGCTCGGTCTTCCTAGGACACCTTACCCCAGAAAGTGCCGGTGACTACGCATCAGGCACGAACCATACATTGCCGACATCCGGGTACGCGCGGTCCTATTCCGGTGTTTCCGTGGATTCTTTTGTAAAAAAAATAACATTTCAGCATATCAATGAGACCGGACTTCAACAAATCGGATCTACGGTCGAAATACTTGCCGAGCTCGAAGGACTACAAGCACATAAAAATGCTGTTTCCATCCGCACCGAACAGGTATAATTTTGTGGAATTGAAAAAATAAAAAAAAGCGGCCGCACCTTGTACGACCGCTTTTTTACGCTTCTGAATCAGACATAAAATCCATAGGAAAATTACCTTCCGAACGTATCATAATTATCGGTCGCATACTTCTCAAATCTCGTGAGAAGAGCAATATTATCTTTTTCCAACGGACTCAGTTCCGCACTTACATCTTTCGAAACCGGCACGTACCAATCTACCGGATCAAAGAACTGACGAATAGAAGGTTTAGTAAATGCATAACCATGCCGTGCAAAAATCGTATTTCGGATAATCTCCAGATCTAATTTTTTTAAGTTTTTCAAGTCTTTCTCTGCCAATTTTTGTTTAGAGGCATTTATACTGAATACTGCTGGGGATGCAGACCGATAATATTCCATCACATAGGTATAAGTCGAATCACCGTCTTGATCTGTCGCTTCTTTCTTTTTCGAATTGATCCAATCGACCAAAGTTCCATATTCCTCATCTTGATTATTTAACATCAAATTGGGATTATAGGCAAACTGTTTCTTTAATAATTTGAAATTTCTTTTTTTAATTTTTACGCTCTGGTCATAGGCAACCCAGTTACCGATCAATGTATCATCCCTCAGTTTTATTTCAAAACGACCATCTGATTTTTTATCCCCAGGTTCATCTAACAGTAGCTGCATGGCATTCCCCTCGCCCTCAAGTTTCCCCGTCAGCGAACGTAGGTTCCCTTTGACCACATTCTGACCAAAAACATTCCCTTTATCGGTAATTTTTTTTATGGTCAGGTTTATTTTTGGATTATAATCCGTCGTTGGAAGGCCCTCTCCATCTTCAAGTAAATTTTCATCGATCACAAAATCGCCCACCCAATTGCCATAAAGCTCCTGATGCGCTTCACGCTCGAGAACAACGGAATCTTTTGCTTTAGGCTCAAGGGCCTTTTTATTTGTTCTATCCTTACAACCGATCAGGGCAGAAAGCGCTAACAATAAATAAATATTCCTTTTCATTTTATTATAATTTGTTTTATTAAATAAATGAGTTCATACCATTTATAAGTCGGGCAGACCATAATGGTTTTGTAAATTATGATTTTTTCGATAAATAATAAACTCTACAAGTAATAAATTAGGAACCCAGCCCAACCAGGCGATAATCTGATAAAGATCCATCGGATTGGGATGAAAGAGATAGACCAAAATCACCTTCCAAAAGCGTAATGTAAGTGCTGAACAGGTCAGGGCAAAGCTCCGCAGCATAAAATCACGGTGAAGATTAATTTTTCTGTGAACTGCCAGACGCACTGCCTGCCATGTAAAATAGAACCATCCCAGTGCGAGCAGCTCAAATGAAATGATTGCAAATACCCCGCCGTTGGCGACAGAGCCAATCAAAGCACCAGAAGGTGCTGCAAATGCCAAAATACTGACGACATACATGTAGCCGATCGTCCGGTGTAGTCGGGGGCGTTTCTTCAGTAAACCTAAATTAAATTGGGTAAAACCAGCGGGCAAAGCAAGGATTGCGGTGCAGACATGGGTATAAAAGGCATACTTATACCACCAAAGCTCCTCAATTTCAGTTTGTTTGATCATGAGAAAATTTGCATCTAATGCAAAACTGTGGTAGCGCCAAGTAATTTCCGCCATCAGCGTACAGCTGTAAGCAAAAATCAAAAGCCAAAATCCATTCAATATCGAAATTTGGACTTTTTTTTCCATGACAAGTTTATTTACTACGAATTGCTTCGACAGGATCCAAACGCGAGGCCATTAAAGCCGGAACTATCCCTGATATTAGGCCAATAAAGGTCGAAAGAGAAACCGTAAGAATAACCATCTTTAAGCTGACAACAATGGCCACGCCAGTAGCCAATTGAACGATAAAAGCCAGAAAATAAACAACGACAAGACCTATCCCGCCCCCTAGTAAACAAAGCACGATAGACTCAATGAGAAACTGCGATAAGATGAAGAAGTTTTTAGCGCCTAATGCTTTTTGGATTCCAATAATATGTGTTCGTTCCTTGACGCTGACAAACATGATATTCGCGATACCAAAACCACCAACTAAAATAGAAAAAATACCAATGGAAAAACCAGCAAGATTGATGATACCAAAAAGCTGATCCAAAGCGCCCGTAATCATCGTTGTCTGGTTAATGGAAAAGTTTTCTTCACGTTGCGGGGCAATGCGACGGATCGAACGCATCAATGTTTTTGCTTCACTTTCCGCCTCCCCCAAGGTATAATTCGACTTGATCACCATGGCTATACTCGGCGAGAAATTATCATAATTGACGAGATTGCGGGCCAATTCAAAAGGAATAAAAGCCGTATCATCAGGCGATGTATTGATCAATACACCGTTACCTTCTTTTTTTAACACGCCGATAACCTGAATCTTTCTGCCCAACATACTGATATACTTCCCTACGGGCTCCTCATTTGGAAAAAGACCCTCTGCGATGTTGGCTCCTAATACTGTTACAAGAGCGCCACTTCTGGATTCACTTTCGGCAAAGTATCGACCGTCAACAATATTTAAGTTTTGGATATATAGATTTTCATAGGTAGCTGCATTTACGGAAGAGCCTTGGGCCGAATTGTTCTTATATTTAATCGTCGTATTGCCGATATTGATCATATACGCCATATACTCGGCCGTGGTCATACGACTTCTTAAATCCTGGTAATTATTATAGGTAGGTTCGGGCCTATTCAAATATTTCCACCAAGGATAATTGGGGCCGCCATCCCAGGGCCATTTTTCGATATAAAGCGTCTTACTGCCGATCTTCTTGACAGATTCCTCAATATTATTTCGTAGGGTATCTACCGCTGAAAACACACCTATAATGGTAAAAATACCGATGGTCACGCCCAGCAAGGAAAGCAAGGTACGTGTACGATTGTCCTTTAATGCCGAAAACGCAAACTGACAACTTTCCAATATTAATCGAAGGAATAACATAATTGCATTCTAAAATACAATATAGTTTTGATTTAATGTCAAAATCAATAAAAATATATGTATAAATTAGAAATAAGGCCTTTTGATACCCAAAAAAGTTATAACTTTGTATGCTTTTTGCAACCTAGTATTTAGTGCACTGTAATGCACTGAAAGGCAGACATTAATATATATATCATTAAAGATGAAGTTATCTCAATTTAAATTCAACTTACCAGAATCACTACTTGCTTCTGAACCTTCTGAAAATCGTGACGAATCGCGTTTGATGGTCTTACATCGGGATACTGGTAAAATTGAACACAAAATTTTCAAAGATGTATTGGACTATTTTGACGATAAAGACGTCATGATATTAAACAATACAAAAGTTTTTCCAGCGCGCTTATATGGTAATAAAGAAAAAACTGGAGCTACGATTGAAGTTTTCTTGTTACGCGAATTGAACAACGAGCTTCGTCTTTGGGATGTATTGGTTGATCCCGCACGTAAAATCCGTGTTGGCAACAAATTGTATTTTGGTGATGATGACCTATTGGTCGCCGAGGTTGTTGACAATACGACTTCACGTGGACGTACAATCAGATTCCTATTCGAGGGTACCGACGAAGAATTCCGTCGCAACATTGAGATTTTGGGTGAAACGCCACTTCCTAAATATATCAAACGTAAAGCAACTCCAGAGGACAAATTCCGTTACCAAACTATTTATGCCAAAAATGAAGGCGCTGTTGCAGCACCTACAGCCGGCCTTCACTTCTCCCGTGAATTAATGAAGCGTTTGGAACTTAAAGGTGTGGATTTTGCCGAAGTTACATTACATGTGGGTCTTGGCACCTTCCGTACTGTCGAAGTGGAAGATTTGACTAAACATAAAATGGATTCGGAGCAATTCATTATTACAGATGAAGCTGCAAAAGTAGTGAACAAGGCAATTGACAATAAACGTCGCGTATGTGCTGTTGGAACCACATCCATGCGTGCGATTGAATCCTCTGTGTCCGCAGATCATCACTTAAAGGCTGCTTCAGATTGGACAAGTAAGTTCATCTACCCTCCTTATGATTTCAGCATTGCAAATTCAATGATTACCAATTTCCATACACCGGAATCTACGTTATTGGTAATGATCGCAGCATTCGCGGGATATGAGAATGTAATGAATGCCTATGAGGTTGCTGTAAAAGAAAAATACAGATTCTACAGCTACGGGGATGCGATGTTGATCATCTAAACAGAATAGATTAAAAAATAGCTTGAAACGTGGGTAGCTTGTAAACTATCCACGTTTTTTTAAATAAAAACACGCCATATCTGTCTATGAACTTTGTCATTATCGTTGCCGCCGGAACCGGGAGTCGTATGAACAGCGACTTACCGAAACAGTTTCTTGATTTAAACGGTGTACCGGTGATTATGCATACCATCGATCATTTTCATCAGTCATCAGCGATTTCGGAGATTATCTTGGTCATCAGCAAAGAAATGGAGCAATTCTGGACAGATTTATGTCTAAAACAGCATTATCGCACGCCAGTTCATTTGGCTTTTGGCGGTGATACTCGTTTCGCAAGTGTAAAAAATGGCCTTGAGTATATCCAGAAAAATTTTGAATTAGGAACAAATGATTATATTGCCGTCCATGACGGTGCCCGTCCCATTGTCTCTAGTTCTTTAATTGCTCAGGCATTCCAGGGGGCATACGAACATCAAGCCATTGTCCTAGCGCAAAAGAGTATTGAATCGGTCCGGACCGGCAACAGTACATCAAATAATGCCGTCGATCGAAATCAGGTTTGGTTGGTACAGACTCCTCAGGTATTCCATGCTGACTTGCTAACACGAGCCTACTGCCAAAAAGAGGATCCTCTGTTTACAGATGATGCCTCAGTGGTCGAAAAACTGGGCAATCGCATTGCTATTGTTGAAGGCGATGCTAAAAATATTAAAATCACCTATCCACAAGATCTACAAATTGCCCAGTTTTATTTGAACCTGATTAAATAGTGAATTGATTATGCGTTACCCCGAATGACGCGCAACAGCACGACAATAATTGCAATGACCAAAAGGATGTGGATAATGTTGTTTCCGGCTGCATAACCTCCAAAAAAACTGATCGCCCAGATGATCACTAAAATAACGGCGATGATGTACAATAAGTTTCCCATTTCTTTTATAATTTAATACCTTATTCTGTTTTATATAGGTATAACAACAAGAAATGCACTAAAGTTTTATATTAAATGGATTCGTCAAGATTGATCTGCAATCGATCGTAAGCGAGGTAAATATTGGGCGGTAGTTCTTCCGACACCTCCGCATGTAAACCCATTCGATGCCCAATATGTGTAAAATAGGTCTTATCAGCATTAATATCCTCTGCAAATGTTATTGCCTCCTGCAGGGTTAGATGGGAAATATGGGATTCTTTTTGCAGTGCATTGACGACCAAAATTTTTACACCTTTCAGTAACTTCCTGGATTCTTCGGAGATAAATTTCGCATCGGTAATGTAGGCAAAATCATCTATCCTAAATCCAAGCACAGGCATTTTATAATGCAATACCTCGAGCGGCATAATCTCTTTTCCAAATAGAAATAATGGTTCCCCTGCTTTTATTTCTTCTAAATCCAATCGCGGAGCTCCGGGATATTTAATTTCAGTAAAGGCGTAGTAAAATTCACGTTTTAGGGCTTCATGAAGTGCTGCTGTCCCATAAATAGCAATGGAAGAATGCTGCTGATAATTAAACGCCCGTACATCATCCAGCCCGGCTATATGATCTTTGTGCGGATGTGTCATCAATACGGCATCCAGATGCAGTACTTTTTCACGCAACATCTGATAGCGAAAATCAGGACCGGTATCGACCACAAGCGTATGATCATTATATTCAATAAGTATAGAAGAACGTAATCGCTTATCATGTTTGTCCTGAGATTGACAGACCTGACATTGGCACGCAATAACGGGTACCCCTTGTGATGTTCCGGTTCCTAAAAATGTTATTCTCAAACTATTGTCTTTGATTTCAATACCTCTTCATAAATCGGGAAAAGTTTTTCAGAAATAACCTCTGAATCAATTTCCACTTCCAATAAAATATTCCATAAGGACTGGATTTTTATCTCCAGATTGGAAAACTTATTCACGACTACAACCTTTGTTGCCTGCAACATGCAGGCCCCGGTGCGGAATGAACCTTTTTCATACCTTACTTTAAAGCCCTGTTCTTTAAAAAACTCCTCTATCTTTGTTAAACTACTCTGTGTAAACGGCAACAAAATCTCTCCTTCTTTTTAGTTTTTTTCTCAGTATTCCAAACTTAGATAAATTTGCCTTTATATACAAATAAATTCACTTACACACATTTTTCAGGTGTTTAAAATGCGATTTCAAAAACAGCAATAGCACGGGATATTTTCGTTATTTCCGGGTATCAATCGACTAGTTTAAGAAGCTCATTTCCAAAGGTGTCCCAGCTATATTTTTTCTTTTCGTCTAGAATGTTTGTGCGGAATTGAGCTTCCTTATCGTGACGATAGAAAGATACGATTCCATTAACGATACTGCCCACATTGGGTTCAACGACATAACCTACGCTGCCGTCTTGTACCAGTTCGGGCAAACCGCCTACATTGCTCACGATCATGGGTAAATCAAAGTGATAAGCAACCTGCGTAATTCCACTTTGTGTTGCAGTTCGATAAGGCAACACAACACAATCAGCAGCCGAGAAATACCGGCCAACCTCCTGATTGGGAATAAAATCAGTATGCATGTAAATCACATCCTCCAAATTATATTTTTGGATAAGTGCCATATAAGGTGTTGGGTCTCCGTAAAACTCCCCGGCCAATAGTAATTTGATATTTAGTTCCCGAACCCGGGCGTCCGCTAAGGCTTCCAGTAATAGATCCAGGCCCTTATATTGTCGAATAAACCCAAAAAATAGAATAACACGATCCTCCTGTTGAATATTGAGCAACTTGCGGGACTCAGCTTTACTCATGTGAAGACCATAATTATCATATAAAGGATGAGGTGTATAAACAGCTGGCATCTGTGGACTAAACATCTTTAAGTCAGCGAGTACACTTTTGCTCATGGTGACACAGGCATCCACAGATTTCAAAAAATAGCAGATCAGAAATTTATCTCCAAAACGCTGTTCATGCGGAATAATGTTATCCGCAATACAGACGATCTTGGTGTATTTATTTTTTCGCACCTGTCGTTGAATTGTACCTAAGCAGGGACCAAAAAACGGCATCCAAAAACGGACGATAAGTAGATCATATCGAGCCTGCCGGAGTTCCCTTCCTATCCTAAACCAGTTCAAAGGGTTGATCGAATTAACTTTCGTTTTAATATTCAGATCGGGTGGCGCCGGTTCATCGGAGAATTGGGATTTGCCCGGAAACAGAAAGTTGGGATATTGTAAAGTGAATGAGTAAATATCCACCTCATGCCCCAATTCTTGAAAGTGGGATGCCAGTCGTTCGTTAAAAGAAGCGATCCCTCCTCCCCTTAAAGGGTATGCGGACCCCAGAATCACAATGCGCATAGGAATTAAATGACTTTTTCGATTTGATACTCATTCCGGTCCGAACTACTTCTCGAAACCAGCTCGGCCAAAAATCCTGTCAAAAACAATTGGGTACCTAAAATGATCGCCGTCAGCGCAAAGAAAAATAATGGCTGATCGGTTATATCCCTAAAGGGTGTACCACTAGCTATACTCATCAATTTGTGGCAGATCAAATAGATTGAAATAAATAAACCTGCGAGGAAACTTATAACCCCCATAACGCCAAAAAAATGCATCGGCCGTTTGGCAAATTTTCCGACAAAGAATATCGACAGCAAGTCTAAAAAACCTTTAACAAAGCGTCCCGGTCCAAATTTTGTTGTACCGTATTTACGTGGATAATGTTGAACAATTTGTTCCTGAATATTCGTAAATCCTGCCCATTTTGCAATAACGGGAATATAGCGGTGCATTTCGCCGTAAACTTCGATATTCTTAACTACTTCTTTCTTATAAGCTTTGAGACCGCAGTTGAAATCATGTAGATTATGAATACCTGACATTGATCTGGTCACCCCATTGAATAGTTTGGTCGGAATTGTCTTTGTCAATGGATCATACCGCTTTTGTTTCCAACCCGAGACCAGATCGGCTCCCTTATTCATAATTCGGTCGTATAACTCCGGAATTTCATCGGGGCTATCCTGCAAGTCCGCATCCATGGTGATGACCACATCGCCCTGGGCTGCTGCAAATCCAACATTTAAAGCAGCGGATTTACCATAGTTACGTCTGAATTTAATGGCTGAAATATTGCCATTTTGTACTTTCAATTCTTCAATGATCTTCCAGGAATTATCCTTGCTCCCATCATCGACCAAAATAATTTCGTAAGAGAAGTGATTAGCCGTCATAACCCGGTCAATCCAGGCCGTCAATTCGGGCAAAGATTCTTCTTCATTAAATAATGGAACAACAACAGAAATATCCATGTGAATGTTAATCATGCTAAAAATGTACTATTTTAATACAAACAAAGGTATTACTTTTCTCAGCAATACCTTATGCACTATATTTTATTTTATAAAAATCTACTTGACAGGCTGAGCGAATACTGGTTTTTCTTTTTTTGAAAGCGCAGACAATAGCAATGCAAATACAAATTGAAACAACAATGTAATGGCCAAGCCTTTAAAGATCTGACCCAAGGTTATCTTTCCAATGGCTTCGACTTGTTTTTCCAGCTCGGCTACCCTTGAATCAATCACGTTATCTGGAATATTATTCTTTTCCATATACTCAATGGTCAGATTAATGGTATGCGTTAACACTTTTTCCTGCAATTCTGTATTAACAAAATTAACATATATCTGTGTTCCAATGGTTGAAATAATAGTCGAAATAGCCAGCATCAAAAATATCGTTTTCAATGCTATTGAAAAGCTCCAGTAACCGCCGTTTGCTTTTCTTAAAGCGAAAGCAAACACCGCAGAGATAATCGCAAAGACACCTGTATTGACAACAAACTCCAGAGCCATAACTGACCAAAAGGAATCTAGCCTCGGCACAATATTCATAATGCCCAAGCCTAAAACAAAAGAAATCACGCCCAGAACGACGCCGTAGATAATACTCTTTTTCTTGTCAATTACCGCATCAAATCCGGCATTGCTGGGGTTAATTGAATCTGTCATAATTATTTATTATAATAAGTGCTAAGAACCTTATAAAGAGCCAAATCAAATGCTTTATTGTTCGATACCGCAGCGTATTCTTCAAATTGTTGATCATTTGGTTTTAACTCACTAAAGAAACTCATTATGGGATAGAACAGTTCATATACCTCACTTCGAGGATTAACTCCCTTGGCGACTTTGGCTATTTCGGCATACGGGCTATCCACTAGAATCTGATTTGCAATGATATCTTCATAGATTTCATGTTCATCCTGAAACTCATCTTCATCAACCAATAAAAACTCTTTTAAGAAATCATCCAATTCGGGTTCAATCTCGTCATCTTTACATTCACCTAAATATAGAAAAATATTCAATAATTCAGTTCCACGATCTATGGTCTCGTCTTCAATAGCTTCCCATTCTTCAGAATCCAGGTAGTCATCTTCCAGCTTGAGCACATCATTAGAAAAGAAATTCATCAATAGTAAGTCAACATAGACTTCACGAAGTTCATCAAACAAAGGATAATCGTCAAAAGACTGATCCAGAAGTTCCAATTTCTCCAGATAGGTAGCTTCAGTATTGAATACTTGAATGATTTTCGTCAGAAATTCTGGGGCCGTTTCAATCCCGTCAACTTTTCCATAATTTAAAATACCTGCTTCAACAGCAGCTTTTATGTTTGCTTCCATGGTTTAATCGTTTTTAATGATTTGATTATTATTGATGACCAATTCGACAGCCCCTTTTAATGTCTGTCCGAATAATGGGGAATTTTTTGATTTGGATTTATTTGTCTTTTCATCGAAATTCCAGGATTTCGCAGGGGCAAACAACACAAGGTTCGCCATAGCGCCTGCTTTAATTTGCGGGACTGCTAGGCCAAGAATTTGTCTTGGTCTAACAGCTAGGCTGTGTACAATTTGCTCCTCGTTTAATCCGGCACGAATTAACAAAGGTAATACAGTTTGCAATCCTATAATACCATTTTTTGCAATATGAAATTCCACATTTTTAAATTCTATTTCCTGTGGAGTATGCTGTGAAACCACTGCGTCTATGACACCATCCTTTAAACCTTTTATCAGCGCTTTCGCATCAGCTTTGGTTCGCAATGGCGGGCTCACTTTATAGTTACTGTCAAAACCAATGATATCCTCATCTGTAAATACCAATTGATGTGCTGCCACGTCACAAGTAACCCGAAGGCCTTTAGCTTTCGCTTTTTTAATTAGATCTACGGCTTCGGGCGTACTGATCGACGCAAAGTGGATCGGGGCTTCCGTATATTCCGCGAGATATAGATCACGGGAGACCATCAAGGATTCTGCAAGATTAGGAATTCCTTTCATTCCCAAATAAGTGCTCATTGCACCCTCATTCATTTTATTGCCACCCGCCATGGACTCATCTTCGGCATGCGAAAAAATCAGTCCTTCAAATCCTTTTGCATACAACAAAGCTCTACTCATCAGTCCAGCTTGTTGCACGCCCCTATTTCCATCACTGAAAGCAACAGCACCATTCTGTTTCATATCATAGAGTTCGGCCATTTCCTTACCTTCACGCTTCTTACTAATTGCGCCAATGGGATGTATATCGACAATATTTCCCTTTGCGGCATTGACCACGAGTGCCACTTCGGACCGGCTTTGGATAGCAGGCTCAGTATTGGGCATTACGGCCACGGCAGTGAAACCGCCGGCAGCGGCAGCAGCCGTTCCCGTCCGGATATCTTCTTTGGTCTCTAAACCCGGTTCCCCAAAATTGGCATGTAAATCGAAAAATCCAGGCGATAAAATCTTACCTGTTCCATCGATGGTCTCTACGTTTTTATCAGCTACTTTGATGATATTTCCAATCTGTGCAATCTTCCCCTTTTCGATAAGTACATCAACAGTCTGCTGATGGTATTCGTTACCCGGTAAAATTACTTTAACAGAAGTAATCAATAAGCTTTTCATATATGAATGTGATTGAAATTAATAGGATACAAATTGTCTGTTGAAGCATGTAGCGTGTTCTCTAGCAACAAACAAAAAACGAATTTATCACTATAAATTGTATAGCCATAAACAGATTTTTCGCGTGATGCTTTTGATTGCTTCATTTCGAGAAACAAAGTTACAAAATACAATTTTATTATAGAACACTAAAAATAGATTTCAGTGAACATTCATTAGGAATTTTCTCCCCATTGATAATGCTTAAAATCAAATCCGGCTAAACTCAAAATCCGATCGACCACAGTCTCAGCCAACTCCTCCAAAGTTTTTGGTAAGCTATAGAAAGACGGAGAAGCCGGACAAATGATTCCGCCTGCTTCCGTAACCAGTTTCATGTTCTGAATATGAATAATACTTAATGGTGTCTCACGTGTAACTAAAATAAGCTTCCTTCGTTCCTTTAACATAACGTCCGCCGCACGGGTAGTAAGATCTGAAGAAATCCCATAGGCTATCCTGGACAAGGTCCCCATAGAACAGGGGCAGACAATCATGGTATCAAAACGCGCCGAACCCGATGCAAAAGGGGCAAAAAAGTCATTTTTATCGTAGAATTTGAAAGGTACGTCCTGGTAACTCTCATCCCCCAATTCAGCCCGCCATACATCCTTCGCATTATTTGACATCACAATACCCACCTCAGTTAACTGAGATTTTAGCGAATTCAATTTTTCCAGCAGTAACTTCGCATATATAGAGCCACTTGCTCCCGTAATAGCAACAACAATCTTTCTTTTGGACATTTCTTTTAAATATAAAAACAAAGCTATAAAAAAAGGGTCGAAGTGAGAAACACCCGACCCTACATCTACCTATGAAAAACATGCCCTTGGGAGGGGCTTAACAAAAGTACATCTACTTTTTAATTTTCAAAAATATTATATGAATTACTACACATTTGTGTATATAAATTTTAACAAAATACCTTTTTTAGCCCTGATCTCATCCAAATTATTGTCCCGATTTATATCCCTTGCAATTTTTCAGGATTTTATGACAGCCTGATTTCGCAAATAAATTCGCTACTCAAACAGTTATTTTCATTAATAAAACCTATTTTAGTAGGAGAGTTATGCAATTAGATTTGAAAATGAACCTTTCTGTTTTAGAACAATATATTGAAGAAGGCAAAAGTCACGACATCGACCTGCTATTGATTGGAAACCCTGAATTATTACAAGAGACGACCAGTCATGGAATTTCACCGTTGTTATTGGCATGTTACTACAATAAACCGCAAATTATCCGGATACTTCTTCAACATACCAAAACAATGACCATCCACGAGGCCTGTGCAGCGGGATTAACAGCATACGTGGAGGCGATTATCCAACAGGCTCCATCGGTTGTCAATGAGTGGTCTTCCCATGGTTTTACACCTTTGTTACTGGCAACCTATTTCAACAGAGTTGACATTGTCCGTCTATTGTTGTCCAAAAAGGTAAATCCTAATATAGCCAGCAGAAACGAACAACTCTGCTCCCCCCTACATATTGCAGCTTCAAATAATAATGAGGAAATCGGTAAAATGCTCATTGAAGCCGATGCCGATGTCAATGCGATTCAGGCTACAGGTGAGACTGCATTACATTTTGCGGCGCAACACGGGAATATTGACTTCATTGTTGTCTTGCTCGAATTTGGTGCCGATACAAAAATCTTCAACCTCGCAGGATTCAGTCCAGCGGACTTCGCTTTGGAAAAAGGATATAAGGAAATCGCCGAAATACTCGCGAATTAACCACTTCGCAAAATTTCGGCACCAATCCGACAAAGAAGGCACTGTCTCTTATCGCAGTACATGTTCTTCAATTGCAATATCGCCTGACTTTGGGCCGCGTTTTCGGCATGCCAGTCAAATTCTCCAAACCGTTTTATGATCGCATTTTTCTCAACAGGAAGCATTTCCAAAAAATCAATGGCTTTGTCAATATACCGCTCTATCCCATAATATTTGCCATAAGCAAAAAGAAATAGCACCACAACATTAACAATGAGAATATCAATGGTATCTTTCCCTATTCTTCCAGCATGCGCCATACGCCCCTTACCTCTAGGCAAAACACGAGATTTCCAGTACTCGCTTAACTGTTCAATACGAAACAAAGAACGTGCATCCTCTAAATTTTCCAGATCCAAAATCATTGAAAAACTTAATGACTTATCTGTAAATAAGGCTACCAACTGCGCTATCCGAAGTTCAGGAAAATTATAAGGTCGCATTCGCAGCTTTTTCCACACACCGCTCATGACCTCAATGCCATGAGCAAGCTGTTGATAGACAAACTCATGATAGAGCAACTTAACATGTTCATCCTCCTCTTTACCGGACAAGAAACCAGCTGCTCCAAAAAAAATTGCTTCGATTTTCAAGGTATCCGAACGATATTTTTTCAATAACGATATAGGAAGTTTTTCTCCGAGTTCATGAAATGCCTCTGCATTCACTTTCAGTCCCATACACCTACACATCCAGATCCAAAATACCTTTTCCCAATCATTGTCATTATCAGCCAATAGACTAAAGATCGTCTGAACTTTCATCTCCAGGCGCTCATAAGATAATGCACCCAACCACATTGTCTTCTTTAGTACATCAACTGAACTGAGCTGCGACTGACAAGGAATCCAGTTTGTCGTATTCATCATTGTCGAATACTGATCGAGCAAATGCTGATTTACGTACGCCGAAAGCAACATCGTTGGGATAACAGTCCCATCACTCCGGTATATGACTTTATCATTTACCCAGACAACATGAAGTATAACATTATTATAAGCTGCATCATCCCGATGATGGTGCCGATCCCAATCTGATGAACGAATATGGAGCTCAATATTTCCATACCATTCTTTGTCTCCGAGTAAGATATGAGACATTAAAAAATCAGGTCCTGCATTCAGGTTATGCTGACCAAAGTTCATCAAAATCAACGGCTCTCCGTCCGTGGACCGCAATCCTATTGTATTGAATAGCCGTAGTTTCCAGATAAACTGCATTAAGTTTTCTGTCATCACCATAATTGTATACTAAGAAATTAAGCTAACCGGCTATGATTTATAATTTCTTAAATATACAATTTTATCTGCACTATTTCACATAAACCATCAGCAAATCACTGGAAATCATCCGTTTTTCCAAAATCCGTCCATTCAACTTTGGGGCGGAAATACCACGATGCAATTCCTTCTCCGATTGAAACACACGCGCTTCATCCCAAAGACCAGCGTCAATAAATGTTTGTAAAGTCTTCGCTCCCCCTTCAATGATAATGGACTGTACATCCATCAGGTACAATTGATAAAGGATACTTTGTGGTAAATACAGGCCATAATTTTCAAGTTCAATATGTTTAATATGTCCTTGCCAATCTGTTTTTTTTGCATTAAACACAATGGTATCGGCTTTTTCATCAAAAATCTTAGCTTCAGGAGAAATGACCAGATCCCGATCTATCAACACACGGATTGGATTTTTACCTTTCCAATGCCGAACAGTCAAACTAGGATTATCCAGTTGAGCAGTATGGGTTCCGACTAAAATTGCATCCTCTTCTGCGCGCCAACGATGAGTCAGTTGCTGGCTAGCGGCGTTACTGATCCACACCTGCTTATCCTGCTGACCTATCAATCCATCCTTAGATTGTGCCCATTTTAAAATAACATACGGTCGGTGCTGGCCGATTCGTGTAAAAAAACGGCGGTTGAGCCAGATTGCTTCCTTCTCCAAAAGCCCAATTTCAACCTCAATACCTGCCGCTCTCAGTATTTCAACACCTTTACCATTGACCTTTGCATAGGGATCCAGACAAGCTACAAAAACCTTCGATGGTTTTAAATTGGCGATCATATTGGCGCACGGAGGTGTTTTACCATAGTGTGCACAAGGCTCAAGACTGACATAAAATGTACTTTCAGCCAGTAATTTCTTTGCTGTATCACCATACCGCTCCAGCACCTGGCTTACAGCATTAACTTCAGCATGAGGACCTCCGTAAGGAGAAGTGTACCCCTCTCCTATAATTTTGTCATCATGAACGATAACTGCACCCACCATGGGGTTTGGACTTACAGACCCTGCTCCTAGCTGAGCAAGATCCAAACAGCGTTGCATATATTGCCTGTGCATATTCATAATGCAAATCTATGAAAATCGTACCTTTGAAACATGAGAATACTTCAAGATTTCGAATTATCGTTTCAGCATGAATTAAAGTCCATATATGACAGTGACGAAATAAAATCCATATTTCTACTTGTGATCGAAGAATTATTGGGTATAAAAAGAATAGCATATCCTTTTAAAAAGGATATTATTGTTTCTGAAAACGAGGCTGCTCATTTCCAGAGGATTCTTCATGATCTCAAAAAAAGCAGACCGATCCAATATATTTTAAATAAAGCAGATTTTTACGGTGAGTTTTTCGAGGTGAATGAATCGGTTCTGATCCCGAGACAGGAGACGGAGGAACTCGTTGATCTGATAATAAAAACACATGCGGCTTCATCGCATCTAAAGGTGATTGATATCGGCACTGGCTCAGGTTGCATCCCAATTATATTATCAAAATACTTAAATCAGGCACAGGTAACTACGGTAGATATCTCTAAAGAAGCGATCCATACCGCCAAAAAAAATGCGCAAAGCTTGGGAGAACCCGTTCATTTCATCAATGCTGATATTTTAGAATGGGATTTCGTCTTTTCAGATCAGCAATACGATATTATCGTTTCGAACCCGCCTTATATCACACCAAATGAAAAACAGCAAATGCAGCAAAATGTATTGGCCTATGAACCAGAACTCGCTTTATTTATTGAGGAGAGTGCACCACTGATCTTTTATGATGTCATTTCATCCTTTGCCTTAAAACATTTGGCACCAAACGGAGACCTTTATTTTGAAATTAATCAATATTTGGGACCTGAAACCAAGGATCTCATCGAGAAAAAGGGCTTCCGGCAAGTCCAGCTCATCAAAGACATCAACGGTGCCAACCGGATAATCCATGCAAAGAAAAGCATCTAGAAAAAATAATCTTTTTATTTACTAGACAGTTAACGTCGGTTAACCAAATTTTAGACCCAATTATTTGGAGCATATCGAAAGAAATTCTACCTTTGCATCACTTTCAAAAACAGAAAGGATTCCGTAGCTCAGCTGGTAGAGCAATACACTTTTAATGTATGGGTCCTGGGTTCGAATCCCAGCGGGATCACAGAGGAAAAGCTAATCGCAAGATTGGCTTTTCTTGTTTAAACGGGCTCAAATCTACAAAATGAGAGTTATAAACACGGGGGGATAATCGGCCAACTTTTCGGCAGAACAGAACTTTTTGTTGCCAATTTTGACACCCAACAGCCAAAATCAGAAGAAAATATGGACCTAAACCCAATTAAAGCGCTATTTTAATGGTAAGCAAACACTTACCGTTGCTGAGGAGAGATGAACAAAACGTTCTCAACATTTGATCAATCGTTCTCAGCATTTGACCAAATATCTTCAAGGAAACACCATCGTTGATATCATTTATACAAATGATTAGCGTATATCCGTTGCTTTTGATCTCAAAAGAATGAATGGAGAATTCGAATACGTAACCGATAAACGAAATATGCTTAGCGATAATATCATTCCAGGAGAATTACTTCGGTAGGATACCGCTTTCCCTTGCTTTATTAACAGCAGTAAGAGAAATACTGTCCTATATGGCCATATTTTTTACATACGCCGCTAAGGAACAATCTAAAAATGGTGATACTGCTTCTTTGCTGACAACCAGACAAAATATCAGGCAGGCTGTTATTCGTGTATCTGGAATAGATCTTTCACAATATACTTTTACAATAATGGCCTAATTGAAAAATAGCTTATTATTTCTCTAAGCCAGTTAGCAGAATCGGGCGATTATAGGGCGTTTTCCAAGCTTATCTCCCTTACCAAATTATAGCTTCTACGGACGCTTTATAACAAATAAAATCTCCAAATGAAATTAAATCCTTTGGAGATTTCAAACCAAAATCTTTTCTGATTTTACCTTTACATTTTTTTTGTCAAGTGCTTTGTTCAAATCTCGATCGAATTGTATAGCTAATTTTTCGCGCTCGATGTCGAATGTTTGTATCCGTTCAGTATTTCAGTGGTATGGAAGTTTTTTATCAATTCTTTGAGATTCCTAATGATTGTGAACTACACATTTGTGACTAATTTTCTTATTCCCCGGGTTTGAATTGCCCCAGAAATATTTTTTTTATCTTATCTTTATAATTTAATAATTCATCATCTGAATACAATTAGACCTGCTAAGCAGCATGCATAAAAACAATTCGATCTCTATTCCGTAGTGAATGGAGCGGGAACGATTATAAGAAACGGAGAGGAAAGAGAACATGAAAAGAGTCACCTTAAAAGAGATTGGAAAGCAATTAAACCTTTCACCGGGCACCATTTCCAAGGCCCTTAACGATAGTCATGAAATCAGTGCGGAAACAAAAAGAATGATTCTAGCTTACACCAAAAAGATTAACTATATACCAAACTTTTCTGCCAAAAGCCTGAAAACAGGACGTTCAAATACCTTGGCTATTATTGTCCCTTTTATTTCCAGCTCATTCTTCTTTGATTTTTATGAAGAAATCTCACTTATCTTATCACAAACAAATTACCAATTAATTTTATTACAGACCTTCAACGACGAGAAAAAGGAAAAAGAAGCATTGGAACTCTGTGTGCAGAATAATATTGATGGTATCATTATTTCTCCTGTAAAAAATGATTCCAGCCTATCGTTGTTAATGTACATCATGGACCAAATATGTCCGATCATTATATTTGACCGAATAAATCACCAACTTGATACCTTTAAGATCGGTATACAGAATAACAAAGTGATTTATCAGGCCACGGCGGAAATGATAAAAAACGGTCGCAAAAACATTATTCTGTTACTCTGTAAAGATATCGGAGGAAATGCCACTAGAATTAAAGGCTACAAAGATGCCCTTTTTAACAGCTCTATTCCCTACAACGAAGATAATATTGTTGAAATATCCTATTCAAGCCCTAAAGATGATATTGATGCGGAACTCGAACGAAAAATAAGCGCTTTATTAAGCAGCCCAGTCCCTCCAGACGCACTTCTATCTACCACCGACACGCTATCATTAAAGGTCTTACATATTTTAAATAAACTTAAGGTAAAGATTCCTGAAAACATGAATTTAATCGGATTCAGCAACACGCCCTTTGCGAATAGCCTGAACCCGTCTTTGACAACGATTACTCAGCCCACACGTCTCATGGCTGATAAATCAGTGGAACTGCTACTGGAAATGCTGAAAAAAAGAAACAAAAAAAATTATTTTGAGTTTGAGACTTATTTTTTGGACTGCCAAATAGAACACCGAAAATCAACCTCTGCATCCCGGGAATAAATAACAAGATTTTTACATCAATTGCATAAAACAGTCTTGTAACAAACACTTTATCTTATTATAATTATATTCATAACCATAAAATATAAAAATGTCACTTCATTCGGATAACCACCCAGAACACAATTCAAGAAGGTCCTTCCTGAAAAAATCCAGTATTATTGCGCTCGGAACTTCACTACCGACCTCTACCCTGCTATCTTTTACGGATCAATCCAAAGATCAGGTTATTAAAGTAGGATTAATAGGCTGTGGCGGCAGGGGTACCGGTGCAGCCATACAAGCTTTACAGGCTGACCCGAACTGCCAGATTACTGCAATGGCAGATGTTTTTCAGGATCGCATGGATGAATCTTACGCTGCTTTAATGGAAGTCCGTCCGAAACAGGTAAAAATAGACAAAGGAAACAAATTTTTGGGATTCGACGCATACGAAAAAGTCATCAATAGTGATGTGGATGTCGTCTTGCTAACCTCGCCCCCAGCATTTAGACCACTTCATTTAAAAGCTGCCGTTCAAGCAAAAAAACACATCTTCTGTGAAAAACCGATGGCGGTCGATATCCCCGGATTACACAGCGTCCAACAGTCGGTAAAAAAAGCTAAGGAATTAAATTTATCGCTTGTCTCTGGTTTTTGCTTCCGTTACGACCTCCCAAACCGGGCTACATTTACCAAGGTACTGGAAGGAGCGATAGGCCAGGTAAAATCAGTCAGCACATTTCGGTACGGTGGCGAAGCAACTTATATCGAACCTCGTCCGGAATGGAATAAAATGACACAGCAAATGAGAAATTGGTTTTATTACAACTGGCTTTCGGGTGATTTTATTGTAGAACAGGCGGTACATAGTCTAGACATGATGTCTTGGGCCATGGGCGATGTCATGCCCATCTCCGCAATGGGTACAGGAGGCCGACAAGTCCGCATAGATCCAAAGTATGGAAATATCTATGATCATTTTGCCATTGAATTTAAATATGCAAATGGAGCAATCGGAACGCACTTCTGTCGACAACAAGCCGGAACCACGCCAAGGAACTCGGTAAGTATGCTCGGAACCGATGGTGTCGCTGAAGTCGTGATCGGCGGAAAGCATACCATATCCGGGAAAGTAGGCTGGGACTACACCGGCACAAAAAACAACATGTACCAGACACAACATGATGAGTTGTTTGCGTCAATACGAAGTAACAAACCAATCAACGATGGCGAATGGATGAGCAACAGCACCCTCTTGGCGATATGGGCGCGAATGGCCGGCTATACAGGCCAAAATTTGACTTTTGACCAAGTAATGAATTCAAAAGAAAACCTTGGTCCTGAATTAGCCTCCTATAATTGGGAACTCAATGTCGATGGTCCGCCAATTGCCATTCCGGGGAAGACGAAATTTAGTTAAGTAATAAAACCTGATGAAAAGACTCATTTATACTATTTTCAGCATCTTATTGCTTAACAATAGCAACCTCATAGCGCAAACCAAAACCTTATTCGATTTTGGTCAGGAAATCCAATGGGAAGATTGGATATCAAATAAGAAAAACTCAAAAACAATACATTGGATCAATGTCAATACGGATCCGGACACTTGGCTTATCAAGAAAGATCTGCTCATCTGCAAAGGAAAACCAATAGGTGTTGTACGCTCCACAAAGCAGTATGAAAACTTTATGATTGAGGTTGAATGGAACCATCAGTATGCGGGCGGTAATTCAGGAATTTTCGTCTGGTCAGACGCAAAACCCGACCCGTCGGGTAGACTTCCCGGAGGCGTCGAAGTACAAATGCTCGAATTAGATTGGGTAAATCAAAACCTTATGGATGGAAAACAGGCACCGATCGCCTATGTACATGGCGAGCTTTTTGGCGTAGGCGGTGTCACAACAGTTCCGGACAATCCCAGAGGCACACGCAGCAAGTCCATTGAAAATAGAGCTAAGGGAAAAGGCGAATGGAACAAATACACCATTGTATGTATTGATGGCACCATTAAATTAGCGGTCAATGGAAAATTTGTCAATGGCCTACGTAATTCAACCATTAAAAAAGGCTACCTCTGTCTCGAATCTGAAGGATCAGAGATTCACTTTCGTAATTTCAAACTCATCGAACTGCCCCCCGGTGTCACAAGTGACCAACAAGTTGTACCGAGCATCACCCCATAATCGTTAATACAAAAAAGGTCAACATTCCCTCCGTGAGAATGTTGACCTTTTTTACCAGATACCTACAACAAAATTAGAAAATCTTGCTATTTGATCAGACCCCGTAGCGCATGCACGGGCAAATCTATTTTCGTATCGTTTGATAGATTTCCTTGCAATGTGTTCCACTGCAAGCTATCCAGCCGAACAGAAGATACCCCTTCCGTCTTGATATCCAACACATCAACTTTGGATTTATCACCCTTTCTATTGAAATAGATCTCCGAATTCTTAGCAAAAATATGTGCTGTCTTGTAATCAACACGTGGCAATCCCAGCATCGTATTCGTTGCCTCAACGAATAAATGATTGACAGGAGCCGTATTTTTGTCATCGCGGTATCCAAAATCTTCGATATGCGAGTTTGTCAAAATCAAATTAAGCGTATTTATCGCAGTTTCTCCGCTTAATGAAAGACTTTCAATACTATCACCGACAATAGTAATTTTATCCAGCTTCGCCGAGAATTCATTCACACCGGTATTTTGCAATTTTAATAGGCTCAGATCCGGCGCAAAAACATAAACAGATTTGTAATATCGATCACCGCCCTCCAAAAAATCCAGGGAAAGGAAACCGTCTCCATCCACCTTTGCCTTTACAAAATCAGCCTGGTTCTTATTGATCTTTACCAGAAACTTATCGCTTTTTACCAGGTACAGATTTATCCCCTTCGCATCCGCACCGAGTAGCTGAAGCTTGTCAAATTTCCCGACTGGGAAGGATCGAAAATAAACATCCTTTGCATCTGCACTTGACACTTCTTTGTCCATCTCCGCATGATAGACGTTTGTATCTATCCGATTGGTCCTGACAATATAAGAGGCCACCAATGTTGGAACGGCAAAAAGGATTATTGCGAGCCCTATCAATAATTTAGTACTTAATTTCATGATTCATTTTGATTAAAATTCTGTTCAACAAACTGTCTGTAACGTTGCTCCAATTCACTTAGACCAATTTCCAATAAATAGATATTCCGAAAGAAAGGTGGAAGATCCTCTTCCAAAAAAATGGTCTTCCGGTAAGATTTAACGTTCTTGACAGAATCTTCGGTCAGGAAGAAACCGATCCCGCGTTTATTCGCGATAATCTCCTTCTGCTGCAGTAGATCGTATGTCCGCATAACGGTATTTGGGTTCACCTCCAGCTGAACGGCCAGTTCCCGTACGGATGGCACCTTGTCATTCGTTTTCCAGGTCTCCATTAAAATATGATCACATACATATTCCGCAATTTGTAGATAAATCGCTTTGTTGGCATTAAATTCCATATTAAATCTCCTTCTCTTTTAGCCTTAAAAAGGCAAGCCCCCAGAATATCACTGTGAGCACTATTCCTGCAGCGGTGATTAAACCAAAAATGTGATAGACATCTGACCAATAATTATCATCCATACGCTGCACGGTGTTCTCCGTTTGCGTTTTCATCAGGTACACAAAAAAGCATATCCAGATCACGCAGTAAAGAACGAGTGAGATGGCTGTTTTGATATATTGATAATTCTTAAAGACAATACCACCCAGTAAAAATACCCCATTCAACAAGAATGGTAAAAAACATAAATAAAAAACTCCTCTTGGGTAATCCATACTAAAAAAATATGACCAAAATTCCACGGTAACCTGCTCACCAAGCGAATTTACCTCGGTTCTTATAGCTGGGCCAAAGCCACGTAAATAAGAGACAAAGGCCAAATCGATCAGGTAATAGATCAATAAGTAAGAACTGATGCTAACGACCACCGTATAGAAAATCCCCACCAGAAATTTTTCCAGTCGGGAGGCCGGTATCATCAATTCAAAAATTGCTTTTGTCTTGCTTCCGAGATCCGCAAAATAGCTACTCGAGATTACGGTCACAAAAAACGTCCCTAAAACACAAAACAACGGTGATCTAAAGTTCAACACCGAATAAACTTGGACAGATTCATTTTTTATGTCATTATAATTTGCACCGATATTGAACGCATAAAAACAAAATATAATGCCTGCTATCACCCCTATTGCCATCAGATAAATTCGTCCAAAACCGATCCATTGCCTGCGGATCAGTGCAAAAAAACGGGCTGTATTAAATAGGTTTGACATATTCATCGACTTTAATAAGTTTTGTAATTTTTTCCTTCTGCACCAAAACGGCATTGAACAGCAACTCCAGATCCAGTTTGGAATCCTCCCCCAGTGTATTTGGAAGAATCGCATTGAAACCTCCAAGCGCTTCTTCCGCATGGAGCACATCAAAAGACAGCTCTTTCATCTTTTTGAAACAGAGTTTATCAGTAATCAGGTTAATGGGTGCATTCAACGCAACCTTATGCTCATCAAGCAAAATGACCGCATCAATCAAGTTATCCAGATCACGCACCTGATGGGTCGAGATAATTACACAACGGTCGTCCGTGATAGCCGAAGCCATAATTTTACGAAATTGTGCTTTAGAGGGAATATCCAGACCATTTGTGGGCTCATCCATGATAATGATTTTCGTATTGGAAGCCAAACCAAAGGAAATAATGTATTTTTTCTTTTGGCCATAGCTCATCTCCGCCAATTTTTGTTCCACCGGAATTTCAAACTCATTGATCAGGCGATAAAAATATTCTCGGTCAAAATTTGGATAAAAACCAGCATTGGCTTTTAAAAATTGTTCTGACTTTACTGCGGGCAAATAAAACTCCTCGGGAATAAAACTGATCTCCCGCAACAGCGAAGGTTCCCGTCGATTTGGGTTATGCCCCAAGACCTCGACATGCCCCGAAACAGGAAACACCAGACCGGCCATGTTCTTAAGCAAAGTAGACTTGCCCGCCCCATTCTTTCCAAGTAATCCGTAAATATGCCCCTGCTCCAATGTGAGATCCATATGGAGAAAGAGCGGTCTGGATTTACTATAACTGAAATTTAGATTTTGGATAGTAATCATACCACTGTATTATTTAATTAATACACTAATATAGATACTAATTTCCCAAGTTTCCAAAAATTATTTTAAAAAAAATAACGCTTTCAAAGTTTAAGGGGATCGATGGCGTACTTCCTATAAAACCCAAACTCACGAAGAAAAAACAAAACAAACACTTTATATAAAACAATTTAAAACAATGAATAATAATGTATTAAATATTAACATTGCGAAATTCATAATGAAAAAAATAGAATAATCACACTTGATTTGGCTTACGAGCTAAAGTGCATTCATCGAAAAAAACTCATATAAACCCCGTAGAAAGCGTTCGTATTTTTTTCAGCAAAACACCCACATGCGTACTAAAAACAGCTTAAAACGCTTAAAAAGCACGTAAAACAGCCGCAAACACCTCAACCTTGTCTCCTTAATTCCAATTTGAGATATTCAATAGGAATTTTGAGTCGAACAGTTCAATTTTCAAATACAAAAAATACATTTGTAAGCCAAAAAACAACATTAACCTTAAGTTAATAGGAGATACCATTAAAATTTAACAAATTAAAAATCAAACAAATAAAAAGATTATATAAACATAAAAATCACCATACATCTATCTTATTTACTTCCTATTTCTTCGACCAATGTTAACACCGGACACACGCTTTATTTCTCAGACCGATCTATTTGCCGCGGTTAAATTCGGACTACTGATGTGATTTTTTTCATTTTATACGCATCTTTGCCATGTGATGACTTCGATTTACCCTTTCATTTTGGCACTGCATTCCACCTGGCGATGGATTGTTTTGATTATTTTTATAAGCAGTTTACTACGTTTTACTTATCAAAAAAAGAACAAGCGTAGCTTCACTCCTACCGATAATCTCCTAAAAAATTCGGTTATTTTCACGTTTTATACACAAGCATTATTGGGTATCATACTCTACATATTAAGTCCGATCACACAGTATTTTCTGACTCATTTTAACACAGCCGTACACTTGAGACAGATTCGTTTTTTTGGAATGGAGCATAGCAGTATGATGCTTCTCGCTGGCATATTTCTACTCATCGGTAGTCTAAAAAGCAAAAACGCCGATACGGATGATCGACGTTTTAAAATACTATTAATCTGGTTTGGCCTTGCTTTACTGATTGCCCTGAGTTCTATCCCCTGGGAATTTTCCCCGTTGACCAGCAGACCAAGCTTCCGTTCGTTTTGATTAGCTATTCTTCCAATGCCCTTTTCGTTTATCGCGCATTGCTGCCATTCCTTCCTGGAAATCGGCTGTCTCGCGAAGCTTGGCGAGCTCATCCAGCAGAAAGGCATAGTTATCCGCCTGCGGATTTTTTTTCAAGTGACGAAGTGCCTCAAAACCCCTTGAAATAGCCAAGGGTGCATTCGCTACAATAGCGTCTTTCAATGCTTCCAATTCAGCTTCCCCAGGTTCCAAAACTGCATACAGCAACTGCTTTTCCAAGGCTTCCGCGGCAGAGAAAGATCCCCCACGGATACAAAGGTCCATTGCTCTCCTTTCGGGCATATATTCCAGCAGCAAAGCCAGCACCTGAAATGGAAAAAGCCCAATCTTCACTTCAGGCAGTGTAAACCGTACATCTGGCGTAGCAAACAAATACGTACAGGACAGTGCTATCAAAAATCCGCCCGCAATAACGTCACCCCGAACCACACAAATGGATGGCTTATTTAGCTGCGCAAACAATTCGGCCAGCGACTTCCCTACTTTTGGAATACCGGGATTTCCGATATCTACCGTAGGATCTTCGAATGCCTTTAAATCCATCCCTGCGCAAAATACCGGTCCCTCAGCTTCGACCTGTATCAAACGAACCTCTGGATCACTGTTAGCGACTTCCAGGGCGTAAGCAATCTCACTGACCATTGTTGGACTAAAGGCATTCCTTTTCTCTGGTCGGGCAAGGATCAATATAAATACATGCTGTTCGCGACGTACCTTTATGAAGTTTAATTTTTCCATGATTTATCTACAAGATCATTTGTCTGAAACTGTCTTCCAAGCGTGCTCTTTCGGTCAGGCTACCTCGACCGAAAAGATCCAGTAAAATTTCAGAAGGGATATTTCCAACCAGGTCATCTTTGGCAAAAGGGCATCCACCATATCCTAATAGGGCACCTTCAAACTTACGGCAACCGGCATCATAGGCCGCACGAACCTTCGCAAGACTATCTTCCCGTTTTGCGTGAAAATGTGCGCCAATGGCTAACTGCGGATATCGCGTCCGAACAAGACCATAGAGATCGGTAATCTGTGCCGCATTCGCCTCAGAAGTTGTATCCGCCAAGGAGAATTCCGTAATACCAAACTGCAAGAGCTTATCAATCCATTCCTCAACCAGTACCGCAGACCAAGGATCGTTATATGGATTGCCAAACGCCATACTGATGTAGACGACCAGTACCTTGCCATGGGCATCAGCCAATGCCTTCATTTCCTTCAATTGCTGATAAGATTCTTCCAGTCCTTTATTCGTATTCCGCAACTGAAAGGTTTCTGATATCGAAAATGGGTAACCTATCAAATCTATTTTTTCCTCCTGAACGGCATCCTGAACTCCCCTCAGGTTGGCGACTATTGCCAATAACTTTACGCGATCATCTTTTTTAACTCCGGCCAGCACTTCTTTGGTGTCAGCCAACTGGGGTACTGCCTTCGGAGAAACAAAGGAGCCAAAATCTATCACATCAAACAGACCACTCTCAATCAACTTATTGATATGTTTAATTTTCTTATCCGTTGCAATAAAATTATGCAGTCCCTGTATAGCATCCCGCGGACAATCGACCAATACAACCTGATCTTTCATACGGTATAATTAAATATCTTTTTCAATTTCCCGGGCAATCACCATCTTTTGAATGCTGGAAGTCCCCTCTCCTATTGTACAGAGTTTGGCATCGCGAAAGAACTTCTCTGCGGGATAATCTTTCGTAAACCCATACCCTCCAAAAATCTGCACAGCTTCATTGGAAACGCTTACTGCTGCCTCCGAAGCATATAATTTGGCCATTGCACCAATTTTAGACACACGTTCGCCATGATCTTTGAGATAACCAGCCTGACGGGTCAGTAGTTCACTGGCCTCCACTTGAGTAGCCATATCTGCCAAGGCAAATGAAACGGCCTGAAAGTCGTAAATCTTCTTTCCAAATTGCTCTCTTTCATGTGCATATTTTAGCGCACATTCATAGGCTCCCCGGGCAATACCCAGCGAAAGCGCCGCAATAGAGATCCTACCACCGTCTAAAAGTTTCAATGCCTGCACAAATCCTTGCCCCTCCTCACCAATCAGCTGATCGCGGTGTATTCTACAGTTGTCAAAAAACAGACATGCCGTTTCTGAAGCACGCATGCCTAATTTATTCTCTTTTTTCCCTGCCGTAAAGCCAGGAGTGTCTTTTTCAACGATAAATGCAGACATCCCCTTTTTATCGCCCTTTTCCCCCGTACGTGCAATCACAACGGCAACACTCGAGCTAATGGCGTGCGTAATAAAATTCTTGGAACCATTCAACACATAATAATCCCCATCCCGCTCAGCAAAGGTGGTCATCCCACCGGCATCCGAACCGGACCCCGTTTCCGTAAGTCCCCAGGCACCGATCCATTCTGCTGTAGCCAGCTTTGGAAGATAACGTCGCTTCTGGTCTTCATTGGCAAAACTCAAAATATGATTGGTACATAAGGAGTTATGTGCCGCAACCGAAAGTCCGATCGATCCACAAACTTTGGAGATTTCATCCAACACGGTGATATACTCCTGATACCCCAGGCCCGAACCTCCGTATTCCTCGGGAACGATAACGCCCATGAAACCATGTTCACCTAATTTTTTAAAAACTTCTATTGGAAATATCTGGGCTTCGTCCCATTCCATCACATAAGGTTTGATATGATGCTGTGCAAAATCACGTGCACTTTGTCTGATCATATCCATTTGTTGTTTATTTTCAATAAACATAAGCATGAATATTAAATTTACAATCGGTAATACAATTCAAATATATCAAAATATTTAGGAATAAAATTGCAAATATTCTAAAATTTTATTTTAAATTTATCTAAAAATAAGAAATTCTTAATTATATCGCTTTTTAAACCAGAATTATAAACTATGAAGGAGCTGCTCGCATTACTTCACCAAAAAAGAGAAAATCTAAAGCTCGGTGGTGGCATCGATAAAATCAAAAAACTAAAAGAAAAAGGTAAACTGTCGGCTTGGGAAAGAATAACGTACTTACTGGATGCTGACCGCGAGTATCTTGAGATTGGCATGTTTGCAGGAGAAGGTATGTATGTTGAGCATGGCGGATGTACCAATGCAGGCTGTGCCGCCGTGATAGGCTACGTTAAATCCAAACTTTGTGTTATCGTCTCAAACGATGCGACCGTCAAAGCCGGAGCTTGGTTTCCCATTTCAGCCAAGAAAAATCTGCGCGCACAGGAAATCGCCATGGAAAATAATCTTCCGATTATCTATCTCGTGGATTCCGCAGGTGTCTTCCTTCCGATGCAAGATGAAATTTTCCCTGACAAAGAACACTTTGGGCGGATATTTCGCAATAATGCGCGTATGTCCTCGATGGGCATTCCGCAGATTGCCGCGATTATGGGTAGCTGCGTCGCTGGAGGAGCCTATTTACCCATCATGTCGGACTACGCTTTCATCGTCGAAGGTACTGGATCGGTCTTCTTAGCCGGCCCTTATCTGGTTAAATCGGCTATCGGTGAAACCGTAGATGCAGAAACGCTGGGTGGAGCTTCCACACATTCTGAAATATCGGGTGTTACAGATAATAAGTTCCCCGACGACCAGAGTTGTCTTACAGCCATTAAAAATGTTATTGATAAAATCGGTGGTCATGCAAAAGCGAACTTCAACCGAAAGGAAAGCCTTCCGCCAAAAACAGATCCCGAAAAAATAATAGAAATTCTTCCGGAGGACCGCACCAAACCCTATCGGATGCAAGATATTCTCGAGGCAATTGTTGATGCGGACACACTGGAGGAGTATAAACCCGATTATGGTAAAACAATTGTCTGTGCGCTTGCACGTGTAGATGGCTGGGCAGTAGGTATTGTCGCCAACCAACGGGAGATTACCAAAGCTAAGAAACCCGGTAATGCAATAGAAATGCAAATGGGTGGTGTTATTTATAGTGACTCAGCAGACAAAGCTGCACGCTTTATTATGAACTGCAACCAGCAAAATATACCCCTTGTCTTCTTTCAGGATGTCACTGGATTTATGGTCGGCAGTCGGTCCGAGCAAGGCGGAATCATTAAAGATGGTGCTAAAATGGTCAACGCGATGGCAAATTCCGTTGTCCCTAAATTTACTTTCATCGTAGGCAATAGCTATGGCGCAGGAAATTATGCCATGTGCGGGAAGGCCTATGATCCACGCTTGATCTACGCCTGGCCAACGGCCCAAATGGCCGTCATGAGCGGTGCTGCAGCTGGTAAAACGTTATTTCAAATTCAGGAATCAGCATTAAAAGCCAAAGGGAAAGAAATCAATGAAGAAGAAAAAAACAGCCTTCTCAAGTCTATCGAAGACCGATATAATGAACAATTAAGTCCCTATTATGCTGCTGCCAGGCTCTGGGTGGACGGCATTATCGCACCGCAGGAAACCCGAAAGGTAATCAGCATGGGCATAGAAGCCGCTAATGAAAAACCTATAGTCGAGCGGTATAACGTCGGTGTAATTCAGGTATAACTATAATACAAAAAACGTGCAGAAGATAATAGCTGCCCTAGTAATTAATAGCCCTCCTATATCATTCGATACAGGGGGGCTTTATTTAAAGGGTTTCACAAACCTTTTATTGTTTATATCTTCGCCATATTTTACTGATGATTTCAAAATCAGCGCCCCCACTTTGTTTTACTGTGCTCCAAATCCATTTAATTGTAGCATTTTTTTACTTAAAAAACCATTTCGGGTATATTTTCATCGGCAATTAATTTTCCAGCGGTTGCAGTTCTTATTTCATCAACACTGACACCTGGAGCTCTTTCTAAAAGCTGGAAACCTCCCTCTGGTAGAATTTCGTAAACGCCTAATTCAGTGACAATTTTTTTTATGCACTTTACGCCTGTTAATGGAAGTGTACATTCGGGGAGAAGTTTGCTTTCACCACTTTTATTAACTTGTTGCATGGCAACGATAATATTTTTGGCAGAGGCGACAAGATCCATCGCACCACCCATTCCTTTTACCATTTTTCCCGGGATCTTCCAATTAGCGATATCACCGTTTTCGGAAACTTCCATAGCACCTAAAATGGTTAAATCTACTTTTTGGGCTCTAATCATCCCAAAACTTAGCGCTGAATCGAAAACTGCCGAACCTGGCAATGTGGTAATGGTTTGCTTGCCCGCATTAATCAAATCTGGATCTTCACTGCCTTCAAAAGGAAAAGGCCCCATCCCCAGAAGTCCATTCTCGGATTGCAAAACCACATTAACGCCTTCTGGAATGTAATTAGCTACCAAAGTTGGAATTCCTATACCTAGGTTAACGTAACTATTATTTTTAATTTCTTTTGCAATACGTTGTGCAATTTGTTCTTTAGATAGTGCCATAATTTAGTTTTTAGGTCTTACGGTTCTTTGCTCGATTCTCTTTTCGTAATGTTCTCCCTGAAAAATTCTGTGAACATAAATTCCTGGAGTATGAATTTCGTCTGGATTTAGTTCGCCAATCTCTACCAATTCTTCAACTTCGGCAATGGTTATTTTACCAGCCATAGCCATTACAGGATTAAAGTTTCTAGCTGTAGAACGAAAGATAAGATTGCCTGCTTTGTCGCCTTTCCACGCTTTAACAATAGCAAAATCGGCATCGAAAGCATATTCCAAAAGATAATCTTTGCCTTTAAAGTTTCTCACTTCCTTGCCCTCACCTATTTCGGTCCCAACGCCTGCTGGCGTATAAATGGCAGGCATCCCGTACCCCGCAGCCATACAACGTGTCGCCAAAGTCCCTTGCGGGATTAGTTCTACTTCCAATTCTCCGCTTAGAAGCTGCCTTTCGAATTCGGCGTTTTCGCCAACGTAAGATGAAATCATTTTTTTGATTTGCTTTTTTTGTAAAAGTAAGCCTAAACCAAAATTATCCACACCCGCATTATTAGAAATACAGGTTAAATCTTTCACTTCTTTTTTTACCAGCTCGGCAATAGAATTTTCGGGAATGCCACAAAGCCCGAAGCCACCTAACATTATGGTCATTCCGTCTTCGATGCCATCGCAGGCTTCTTGTACATTTTTTACTGTTTTATCTATCATTATTAGCGTTATTTGGTTAAAAGTATCTCAAACTGATGTTTGGTTTTATCATTAATAGGATTTCCTAAATCAACTGAATAACATTAGCCACATCCCCTTTGCTCACCATCTCCACCGTCGTATGCATGTAGCGTAATGGTGGTAAAATTAACGATGAAGGAACCCATAGGAATGGGCAAATGTGTTGGTATCTGTACCCGTTTCACGGCGAAACACATGCTCTGCGTAGTTTAACGTCGCTCCACTGAACCATTTCGTTCCGATAAAACTAGCGCTGCCCGCGGGGCGGGTTAATATATGTGCTGTTGACCATCCCCAGAGCTCGTGATAAGACGCAAAGGATAATTGATATCGCTGTTCGACATACTGTTTGAATCTATTGATCTCCGATTGAGATTGCTGCTCTTCTGTCGGGCTCCAGAGTAATTTTCCCATAATAGTTGGATATAAAAAACGGTTATATCCAAACTTAGCTAAATTTGCTTTGAAATGCAATTTTATTTGGACTCAAACAGAACAAATAGACAACATCAATTACTTTATTGAAATATTATTCTGAAATACCCGCAGTTCATCAAATAAACGAGGTAAAGATCCCCCTTTAAAGCACCTCGATCTCGGTTCCGTCCACAAGCGGGTGACCGGTACACAGCAAGATTCGTCCATTCTCCATTTCACGGTCTGTTAGCACTTCGTTGTAATCCATTCTCACTTTTCCTTTGGAACATTGTGCAATACAGGTACTGCACATACCAGACTTACAGGAATAAGGCAGTTTTATTTTATGTTCAAGTCCTACATCCAAAATAGATTTATTGAAGGGAATCTCCAGATCGTAGGTTTCACCTTGAAAACGTAATTTGATCCGATAGGAGGTCATATCGACAACCCTTTCAGATTCGTCATCATCATCTTCCTCATTTTCGGGCAATAGGAACGTTTCTCTTTTGATCTGATTAGCATCAAAGCCCATTCCCAAAAGTGTGAAACGACATAAATCCATATAAATCACCGGCCCACAGGTATAGCATAGTGCATCCTCTTTTGGACCCATGAGATGATCCCTGACAATGGAAAGAATATAATCTCTGTTCAGCCGTGCTTTCATCAGATATTTACTGTTGGAATAAATCCAGACAATCGTTAGACGATCCGGGAACCGCTTGGCCCATTCCTCCAATTCCTCCCGAAAGGGTGTCTGATCAGCAGATCGATTACTGTACACCAACACGACCTTAGACTTCTCTTCAACAAGGAGTGCCGTTTTAAGAATCGAATACAAAGGTGTTATACCAATACCGGCAGCAAAAAGAAATAAAGTCCTTATTTTATATTGTTCGGGCTCATAGGTAAATAACCCCTGCGGCTCCATGGCCTGAACGATATCCCCTTCGGCAACAGTGTGATGAAGCAACCTCGAAATTTCGCCATTTTCCACACGTTTTACCGTGATGCTTAACGGCTCTTTATAATCCGGGGAACTATTAAAAGAATAAGAACGACGCACCTCCCGATCACCAAATAAAAAGGAAAGCGTAATAAATTGACCAGCTTTATAAGGAGGATAGTCGCCATCAGGAGATTCCAGCTGAAAAGTAATATTATTATTGGGCTGAGGAATTATCTTTGCTATTCGTAATGCGTACATAGGCCAAATATACTGTCGAATTTTGGCTTACACAAATGAAAAAACCGGATTCGAAAGTGGCTTTTTAAGATGCACTATATAACAATTTTGTTGTATTACAATTGACAGACAATTCTCGTACAATAATTGTAGAATTTCACGTTATATTTATATCAAAACTAATCATAATAAGATTATATGCAAACACGCAGAAACTTCCTTCAAAATGCAGCAAAAGCCACATTGGGTATTGCTGTATCTGGATCAATATTACAAGATATTGCTTCCGCGAAAGAAACTGAATTAAATGCCGCTACTTTAAAGTTTTCCCAAATCAAGTTACCTTTCAGTTATGCCGCATTGGAGCCCAATATTGATGCCCTGACGATGGAAATCCATTATACAAAGCACCATATGGCCTATATTAATGCCGTCAACGAGGCCATTGTTGCCGAATCCATCAAAGAAACTTCAGAAGAGCAGCTTTTAGCTAATATATCCAAATATTCCGCGAAAGCCAGAAATAATGCAGGTGGTGCCTGGAATCACAATTTCTTTTGGGAAAGCCTCTCCGACAAAGCAAGCCAGCCTTCGGAAAAACTGTTGACCATGATCAACAAGACCTTCGGTTCAATCGACAAATTCAAAGAGCAATTTGCCGCAGCAGCAACCACGCGTTTTGGTTCGGGATGGGCATGGTTGATCCTCGACGATTCAGGAAACTTGAAAATAACGTCTACGCCAAATCAGGACAATCCATTAATGGATGTTGCGGAAGTAAAAGGTATCCCAGTGTTGGGTCTCGACGTTTGGGAGCATGCTTATTACCTGCATTATCAAAACAAAAGAGCCGACTATATCAAAAATTGGTGGAACGTCGTCAACTGGAAAAAAGTAAATGAGCGAATAGCATAACATAAAAAAAGCTCGATCTAACGATCGAGCTTTTTTTATGTTATAATCCGTCACAAGACTTACTATCCCAGCACTGCTTTCAGTTTGTTTACCTGAAAATCGATCAGCTTTTGAAGCGGACCTGTAGCGATCATTTTCATCATCATATTTAAATCGGCATCAATCACAAAAGTCGCTTTGGTCACCGTATCTGATATGGCCTGCAGTTCCCAGCGTAAGGTAACCTCAAATGGTGCCTTTTCGGAAGGGATGAGCTTAATCAATTGATTGACTACCCGTTCTTCAACTTTTAATGCCAATTTCGCCATATTTTGAATGGTAAATCGGGCTTCGTCTGCTGTTGAAGACCAATTATAAATATTTTCAGGCATTAACTGTTCGTGATTATTGAGATCAGTCAAAAAAGCAAATACTTCGCCTACATTCCTGTTGATTTCTGTGGTATTCTGAATGGTAGTCATAACGGTAAATTATTGATCTTTATTGAAAGTTTTCACCCCATCCCGCAGGGTTCAATCGCCACTTTTTCAAAATTTCAACATCCTCTTCCAATACGTAGCTATTTTCGGCTGCGACCTGAATTAGTGCGTCGTAGTTACATAGACTGAAATAAGGACATTTTGCATCTGCAAAATTATCTGTCGCCTGTTGCAACCCATACGTAAATATGGAAACCAATCCAACAACATTGCAACCTGCTTCGCGCAATGCTTTAACAGCGATCAGGCTACTTTTACCTGTTGAAATTAAATCTTCAACCACAACGACGCGTTGACCACTAACAACTTCGCCTTCAATCATATTTTGACGGCCATGATCTTTCGCTGAGCTTCTAACATAAGAAAACGGTAGGCCTAAATCCTGCGCTACCAGCACTCCCTGTGAAATACCTGCCGTAGCAACTCCAGAAATCATATCTACTGATCCAAACTCTTCTTGAATAAGCTTAGAAAGCTTCTGACGAATATACGTACGTATTGCTGGATGAGATAAAGTGATACGGTTATCACAGTAAATTGGAGACTTCCAACCCGACGCCCAAGTAAAAGGACTTTTAGGTTGCAATTTTATTGCTTTAATTTGCAATAAGGATTCAGCAACTTTTTGTTCAACCTCATTTAAATTATTCATGGCGCAAATTTATAAAATTTATATGAACGAAACCGTGCTAATTTTAGCAGATTTTGTTCCTTCGAAAACCGAAAACACGCAAACAATTAGTATTCAAGACATTGAACTTCAAAAACTTTTCAAACAATCTGAAATTGATAAAGCTCCAAAGACCTATCTCTACGTCAACAAGGATTTCGAGACCGTATTTCAAAATTTAAAAAGCAAGCTTAAAATCATCAAAGCAGCTGGCGGACTGGTCAAAAATGGTGATGGAGATTATCTTTTTATTTACCGCTTGGGCAAATGGGATCTCCCCAAAGGCAAGGTTGAAGATAATGAAAAGATGAAAGAAGCCGCCGTACGTGAAGTAGAAGAAGAATGTGGTATTAAAATAAATTATTTAGGCAAGAAGATTACCACATCATACCATACCTACTATTTACGCAATGGCGAGTTTGTATTAAAGGCAACAAACTGGTATGAAATGGGCGTTAATAAAGTTCCGAAATTGATCCCTCAAACAGCCGAAGATATTACAAAAGCAGAATGGCGTCACGTGGACCAATTTGATGAAGTGCGGGCCAATACCTACCCCATTATCGAAAACCTCATCAAAAAGCTTAAATAGGCTGTCTTTTGAGGTTCATCTGACAGTAATCCGGCAGATCATTCTTATTTTTATCGTATGGAAAATATAACAGGAAAAAGGGCTTTAGTTACAGGTGGGGCCAAAGGATTGGGCAAGGCCATTGCCATAGCATTGGCTAAGGAAGGGGTCCACGTAGCGATTACAGGCAGAAACGAAACTGCATTGAAACAGACCGTTGCCGAACTGGCGGAATTAGGGACCGAGGTTACCTACGCAGTATTTGACGTGGCTGACAACACTGCCGTGCAACAGGAAGTTAAAAATCTCAATGATACCTTTGGCTATTTTGATATTTTAATCAACAATGCGGGTATATCTTCCTTTTCTTCGGTGATGGATATGGACGTTAATGACTGGACGGCAATTATCAATGTTAATCTGCTGGGGACCTATTTTGTTACAAAAGCTATCCTGCCACAACTTATTGAAAAAAATCAAGGCGACATAGTGATGGTGTCTTCTACCGCTGGACTGAATGGCGCGGCTACCACATCGGCCTATAGCGCTTCAAAATTTGGCGTTATTGGATTTGCTGATTCCTTGATGCGTGAAGTACGTAAAAACAACATCCGGGTATGCACCCTGATGCCGAGTACCATCGCTTCAGATATGTCGAAGGATCTTGGCCTCACGGATGGAGACCCTGAAAAGGTATTGCAACCGGAAGATTTTGCGGAGTTAATTATCGCAAATTTAAAATTACCACGAAGAGCAATGTTAAAATCAGCCTCTTTATGGTCCACAAATCCATAAGAAACAAAAAGACGAATAAACAAAACATGATGAGTCAACTATTCTCTGCCATAGACATCGGTTCTTTAAACCTGAAAAATCGTTTAGTCGTTTCCCCGATGTGCCAATATTCAGCTGAAGAAGGCTTTGCAAACAACTGGCATCTTGTTCATCTTGGCCAATTTGCAATCGGCGGTGCTGCGGCAGTCATCCAGGAAGCAACCGCCGTGACACCCGAAGGTCGAATCAGTTACGGAGACCTCGGGATATGGGATGACAGGCATATTGACAAATTAAAAGAGATAACAGCTTTTATCAAAGCAAATGGCGCTGTACCCGGTATTCAAATCGCGCATGCAGGCCGTAAAGCCAGCAGCAACAAGCCCTGGCTTGGCCGTGGTCAATTTGCCCCATCAGATCCGCTAGGATGGCAAACAGTCGCTCCGTCTGCACTGACTTTCCATTCTGGAGATTACGTCCCTCAGGAGCTTAAAACAACTGAAATCGAGCAGCTGATCGAACAGTTTGGTCAGGCAACCAAAAGAGCCATTCAAGCTGGTTACGAAATCATCGAGCTTCACGCTGCCCATGGCTATCTTATTCACCAGTTTCTCTCCCCCCTGAGCAATATACGAACCGACAGATTTGGTGGTACTTTTGAAAATAGAATACGCTTCCTGCTGGAAATCATCAAACGGGTAAAACAGGAAATATCGACGCAAAGCTTATGGGTACGTATTTCTGCCACAGATTGGGCGCCGGATGGCTGGGATCTGGATCAATCCATAGCCTTGTCTCAGGTTCTGACCGAGCAAGGAGTCGATATCATCGATGTATCGAGTGGCGGAGCGGTTTCCCATCAAAAAATTGATCTTGGCCCTGCCTATCAGCTTCCATTTGCACAGGCGATCAAAGAAAAAACCGGAAGTAAAACTGCTACTGTTGGACTCATTAAAACAGCGGCTCAAGCCGCCGATATTGTCGCTCATGGCCAAGCCGATCTCATTATGATCGCAAGGGGCTTTTTGGATGACCCGCATCTTCCATTGCACTTTGCCAAAGAATTATCCGTAGATATCCCTTGGCCAAAACAGTACGAAAGAGCAAAATAAGATGAAATTAAGCTTAAACAAAATACACCATATTGCCATTATATGCAGGGATTATCAGCGGTCAAAAAAATTTTATACCGAAGTCCTGGGACTGGAAATTTGGCAGGAGCATTATCGGGTAGAACGCGATTCCTATAAACTGGATTTAAAACTTAACGATACCTACATCATCGAACTCTTTTCCTTCCCCAATCCTCCGGCCAGGCCTAGTTTTCCCGAAGCGGCTGGTTTAAGGCATCTCGCTTTTGAGGTCGATAACCTGAACGCAGAAATACTTAAATTAGAGCAGGCAGGCATTACGCATGAAGGAATAAGAATTGACGAACTAACACAAAAAAGGTTCACTTTCTTTACCGATCCCGATCAGCTTCCGATAGAACTGTACGAGCGTTAGAAACAAAAAAAGCGTTGACAAAAATCAACGCTTTTTTTATGCTGTCGTAAATCGGAGTATTACAATTTACGTTTTACTTCTACTTGTTCGTAGGCTTCCACAATATCCCCGACCTGAATGTCGTTGAAACGGTCAATATTCAAACCGCACTCATAACCTTGTGCAACCTCTTTCACGTCGTCTTTAAAACGTTTCAGAGATGCCAATCGACCTGTATGGATAACGACACCGTCTCTGATTATGCGGATATCATTATTTCTATTGATTTTACCTTCTCTAACCATACATCCGGCAATGGTACCCACTTTAGAGATTTTAAATGTTTCTCTGATTTCAACCTCAGCAACAATTTTCTCTTCAAATTTCGGAGCCAACATACCTTCCATCGCAGATTTGATCTCTTCGATTGCATCATAGATGATAGAATATAAACGAACGTCGATTTGCTCATTCTCCGCCAATTTACGTGCATTTTGTGTTGGACGTACTTGGAAACCGATAATGATCGCATCAGAAGCAGATGCCAATAATACATCTGATTCGGAGATCGCACCCACCGATTTATGGATAATATTTACCTGGATCTCATCCGTTGACAATTTCAATAATGAATCCGATAATGCCTCAATCGAACCGTCCACGTCACCTTTTACGATAATATTAAGTTCCTTAAAGTTACCGATAGCCAAACGACGACCGATCTCATCCAAAGTAATATGTTTCGTTGCACGCATGCCTTGTTCACGTTGTAACTGAAGACGTTTGTTTGCTACCGTTCTAGCCTCAGATTCACTTTCAAGAACATAAAGCTTATCCCCTGCTGTAGGCGCTCCGGCCATACCTAATATCTGTACCGGCACTGAAGGGCCTGCTTCTTTAACACGTTCACCTCTTTCATTGGTTAAGGCTTTTACCTTACCAGAGTGTGAGCCCGCCAAAATCGGATCTCCGACACGAAGTGTACCACCTTGGATCAATACTGTAGTCACGATACCACGGCCTTTGTCCAAGGCTGCTTCGATCACCGAACCGACTGCACGTTTTTTCGGATCAGCTTTCAAATCCAACATTTCAGCTTCCAAAAGAACTTTTTCTAAAAGAAGATCAACATTTTCTCCGGTTTTTGCGGAGATCTCTTGCGCTTGGAATTTACCACCCCAATCTTCAACCAGGATATTCATTGCAGAAAGCTGCTCACGGATACGGTCCGGATTCGCTCCCGGTTTGTCCACCTTCGTAAAGGCAAAAACAATCGGTACACCTGCGGCTTGAGCGTGATTGATTGCTTCTTTCGTTTGTGGCATGACTGCGTCGTCCGCCGCAATAACGATAATAACGATATCTGTTACTTTTGCACCACGTGCACGCATTGCCGTAAAGGCTTCGTGACCCGGTGTATCTAAAAATGTGATCTTACGATTGTCATCTAACTTCACCGCATAAGCACCGATATGTTGTGTGATACCACCAGCCTCACCTGAAGTCACATTTGCTTTACGGATATAATCCAACAAAGATGTCTTACCGTGGTCAACGTGTCCCATTACCGTTACGATCGGAGCTCTAGGCACTAGATTCGCCTCAGTATCCGGTTCTTCCAGTTCCGCAGTTTCCTCATCTTCAGGTTTAATAAATTCAACCTGATAGCCAAATTCGTCTGCCACAATAGTCAAAGTCTCTGCATCCAGACGTTGGTTGATTGACACAAACATTCCTAAACTCATACAAGTAGCAATGATCTGCGTGACCTGAACGTCCATCAAATTTGCCAGCTCATTCGCCGTAACAAATTCAGTGACGCGCAATACCTTCGCCATCAATTCTTGCTCCATTGCAGCTTCTTCTGCATGTTGTGCAACATCATCACGTTTCTGGCGTCTTAATTTCGCACGTTGAGCAAATTTACCAGATTTACCCGCACCGCTTAAACGGGCAAGTGTCGCTTTGATTTGATCTTGGATTTCCTTTTCGGAAGGTTCCTCCTTATTTTCAACAGGTCTTCCTTTTCCTCTATTGTCAAAACGACCATGTTGTGGTCTTGCACCACCTTGTCCCGGTCTACCTTGGTGCTGGTTGTTCCCACCCTGCCCTGGTCTACCTGGATGCTGATTGTTTTGTCCCGGACGATTGTTCGGATTATTGTTGTTCCCTGGATTACCAGCTCGGTTACCTTGTTGGTCACGATTGTGGTTGTTATTTCCATCACGAGGACCACGGTTCTGATTGTTGTGCCCCTGACCTTGTCCCGCATTCGGATTTACTGGACCATTTGGATTCGTGCGCTTACGCTTACGTTTCTCATTGTTGTTTCCAGCATTTGAAGAGGATGCCACAGGTTTGTGGGAAGGTCTAGCAGATGGTAATTCAATCTTACCAATTACTTTTGGACCAGTCAATCTTTCTGCACGTGCAGAAATAATATCATCGCCTTCTTTTTTCACAGGCTCCACTTTTGGAGTTACTGGTACAGCAGCTTTAGGTGCTGTTTCGTCTTTTTTCTTTTCTTCTACCTTCACAGGTTCGGTTTTTGTCTCTACAACCGGAGTTGCTTTTACTTCAGTTTTATCTACTTCAGGTTTGGGAGCTTCTACCTTAGGTGCAACGACTTCGGTTTTTTGCTCAACAACCTTTGGTTCTTCTTTTTTTGCTTCGATAACAGGCTCTTTGACTTCAGCTTCTTTCTGCTCTACTACTTTCTCTACGACCTTAGTCTCTACAGGTGTGTCATGCGTAACTTTAGGTTCCTCCTTTGAAGGCTCCTCTTTTTTAGGCTTGTTACCACCTCTATTCAGGGCATCAAGATCAATTTTGCCAACCACTTTCATACCACCTTGATGAACAGGTTCCTCAGGCTTGGCAGGAGTGACTTCTTTGACAGATGGGATTTCTACGGTATTCTTAACCAAGATTTCTTTTGGTTCCTCATGTTCTTCAAAATCCTCATTTCTAGACGATTCTTTAGGAGAAGTGGACGGCGACTCCTCACGACGAATTTTGCCAATAACAATTTGTTTAGCTTCATCTTTCAGTGATTTGTCTCCCTGAAACTCTTTTAACAGCACACCATACATCTCTCCGCTCAATTTAGTGTTAGGCTTTGCTTCTACATCATATCCTTTTTTCACTAAACATTCCACGGCGGTATGTATCCCGATGTTGAGTTCCTTTGCTGCTTTAAGCAAGTTTGTTCCTTTTCCTTCAGTCATCTATAATATAAACTATTTTAATATAATTACAAAAATATGTTTTTTTCCATCCATAAACAATTTATTCCGAATGTTAGATGGAAAAAAATTAACAAGCTGAATTTTATTCAAATTCAGCCTGCAATATACGTACGATATCACGAATGGTATCTTCTTCCAAATCGGTACGTCTAACGAGCTCTTCCTCACTGAGTGATAAAACAGATTTTGCAGAGTCTAAACCAACGCGTTTCAACTCGTCGATAACCCAGCTCTCAATTTCGTCGCTGAATTCCTCGATATCCACATCCTCATCAAATTCATCATTCTCACGGTAAACATCGATCTCGTAACCGGTCAGCTTACCAGCCAGTTTAATGTTGTGTCCACCACGTCCGATTGCCAGGGATACCTGATCCGATTTTAAGTATACAGCAGCAGTTTTATTTTCTTCATCGATCTTAATTGAGCTGATCCGGGCAGGGCTCAGTGCACGGGCAATGTATAAGGAATGGTTTGTCGTGAAATTAATCACATCAATGTTCTCATTACGCAATTCGCGAACGATACCATGAATACGTGATCCTTTCATACCCACACATGCTCCAACTGGATCAATACGATCGTCGTAAGACTCTACAGCCACTTTAGCACGTTCCCCTGGTTCACGGACAATTTTCTTGATGGTAATCAGACCATCAAAGATCTCAGGAACCTCAAGTTCAAATAAACGTTGTAGAAACGCAGGTGCCGTACGGGAAATAATGATTTTCGGATTGTTGTTCATCATATCCACTTTATGGACTACTGCACGGATACCATCCCCTTTTTTGAAATAATCAGCAGGGATCTGTTCCGACTTAGGTAAGATCAATTCATTACCATCCTCATCCAATACCAGGATCTCTTTTTTCCAGATCTGATAAACCTCACCAATAACCAACTCCCCTTCTCTATCTTTATATTTCTTGAAGACTTCATCTTTCTCAAGTTCCAATACTTTAGAAACAAGCGTTTGACGGGCCGCCAAAATAGCACGGCGTCCAAAGCTTTCCAAAGTGATCTGCTCGATAAAATCATCGCCTACTTCCAGATCCTCATCGTGTTTTCTCGCTTCTGCCAACTCGATTTCAAGATCATCATCCTCAGAAAATTCATCTTCAACAACGACACGCGTTCTCCAAATCTCCAAATCTCCGTTATCTGGATTTACGATAACATCCACATTTTCATCCGTACCGAAACGACGACGGATCATACTACGAAAAACCTCTTCCAATACTGTAATGACCGTAGGTCTGTCGATATTCTTAAACTCTTTAAACTCCTGAAAAGAGTCTATCAGATTGATGTTGCTGTTACTCATTATTTTTAAAATGAAATTACCACTTTTGTTGCTTTTATTTGATCAAAAGGAAGTTCTTTTTCCACCTCTTGCGCTTTTTTACCTTTTTCTTTTACTTTTTGAAGAATGCTGACCTTTGTCTCGTCAACAGCCAATAAAGTTCCTTCAATTTTAGTGTTATCGTCCAGTTTAATCTGCACGGTACGGCCTATATTTTTTTGGTACTGCCGGTTATTGACAAAATTAGAATCTATGCCCGGAGACGAAACCTCCAGACGATAAGCATTATCGATGACATTTTCTTCCTCTAAATGAAAACCAACATGACGGCTCACCTGTGCACAGTCATCAATATTAACCCCGTTGTCCCCATCCAGGAGAATTTCCAAAATCTTATTTGGGCGCATCTTTACACTAACAATAAACAAATCCTCGCGATCTGCTATTTTTTCTTCTATGAGTTCAATGACTCTTTTTTCTACATCTTGCATTGTTCTACTGCCTAGAATGCTAAATTAATTGTATTAAAAAAAGGGGGCAATACGAGCCCCCTTCCTTTCAGATATGCAAATATAGTATTTTATAAAATAAAAAACAAATCCCCAAACAACTGCGAAATTATTTTTTCTATTATTTCGAATTGTCAACAACTGCATTAATTGTTTTTTGCATCTGCGCCATCATACTGGTCAATGTTTCCATCGTCGGTTCAGGTGTTGGCTCCGGCAGTTGTGTGCTAATAAAAGCCTTCGCTTTCCAAACTTCAAGAATATCAGAAGTTTCCACCCAGTACGGTTCATATGTTTTATTATCAGAAACAAGCTTTAAACCTTTGTCCTCCTTAAATTTAAAAGCGATACGCTTGTAAACTACCCCCTCCTCGCGCGATACGACCACATAGGTATGACCGGGCTTTATATCATGCCAATTTTCGACATATTCAGCGACAATAATGGATCCCGATGGCAAAGGCAACATCGAATCTCCTTTAATCTCAAATGCCCGAAAAGTCCCCTGCCCGAACATCGGAAGCGAAAACTTCGGAAGCTCAGCCACATACTCAGGATCGCCATAGCCATTTAAATAGCCCGCGCTCGCCTTAACCGGCACAAGCTCAATGTTTTCACGATCACTGCCATCAACAGTTACACTCAATACCCTGAGATTAGAAGCATTGCTTTTAGGCACCGGCTTCCATTTATCATCAATCACATCATTTGCCAATTCATCCATGGTTAGCCCATAAAACTCGGCAATTTTTTTTAGCAATTCATATTTAGGCTCTGCCCTATCTTCTTCATAAGCGCCGACAGAAGCTCTTTTAATCTCCATGATATCAGCAAATTGCTGCTGCGTAATTTTCTTTCCTTTTCGAAGGAATTTCAAGTTGGATGAAATATTTGACATATTATTTTTTCAAAAAATATTTTGCAAAAACTAAATTTATTAGTAATATTGTGCCAATAAAATTAGTAAATAAAATTTAAACATCCAAATAATTTAGCATTATGAGCAATTTTATTGTATATATATTAACTGACAACAACAGAAGATACTTTGAAATCGACTTTACTTCCAATATACTCAGCACTGTAATAGAGCTTCAGCAAGCGAATAGTTTCACCTTTCAGCAGGGGGCCAATTTAAACAGAATCATCTATTCCGAAGCTTTTTCAAAACTGGCATGCGCTAAAAAGAGAATGAACGAGTTGCAAAATTTCACACACCTACAAATCGAACGAATTATTCGCAAGAATAACCCGAACTGGAACAACCTCTTCCCACAGCAACAGCAGTCTTACGCCAAGAGAAACAGTAATTACGCCGCCTGATAAAATACAATAAAAAAAGCCACCTAATTTTTTAGTAGGTAGCTATTTATCATAGATCCAACAGGATAACCATTAACTAATTTTACATGAATTACGGATTCTCCGATGTACCCGTATTTTCGCTAACACCCTCTTCGTTGTGATTGCGCTCAGCGGATCCTTCTGTCGACTCCTCTTCCGGCCCAATAAACCCTTCATCCGTCTGCTCATCAACACTTGTTGAATCACTTTGTTCAGGCTCCGGATCACTATAACGCGGAGTCTCACATTTATATGGCTTTGTGATTTCGACTGTAGGTTCAGGGAATTTCCCCTGTGTATACCCCAATCGCTTATCTTTATAGACGGATTCCAAAAATACACCAAATATAGGTAAAGCTGTTCGGGAACCTTCTCCGGTATGCGAATTCTTGAAGTGTATGCTTCTTTCATCACATCCAACCCAGATTCCGGTAACCAGATCCTTCGTCACGCCCATATACCAGCCGTCAACATATTCGGAAGATGTCCCGGTCTTACCGCCAATTTGATTCTCTTTATCAAAAAGGTCCCACTCCCACAATCCCTGTGATGTACCTCTGGGCTCTTCCATCCCGCCACGCAACATGTAAGTCATCAACCAGGCATCTTGCTTATCGACAACTTGTTTACGTTCTGCCTGAAAGGTAGCGATAACATTTCCGTCATGGTCTTCAATTTTAGAAACCAGTACTGGTGTGACACGCTCCCCATGATTCATCATCGTCGAGTAACCGTTAACCATTTCAAAGACCGACACATCATTCGGCCCTAACCCAACAGATGCTACCGGATTGAGCCTACTCGTAATGCCGCAACGCTGCGCCGCATCAACAACTTTCGCCGGAGTAACCATATCGGTCAGCTGAACAGTAACCGAGTTAATAGATCGGGCCATCGCATGACGCAACGACATTTCACGATATGAAAAATTCCAATCTGCATTTTTCGGCTCCCACACTTCTATAGAATCCCCCTTGTCAATCTTTATGGTAACAGGCTTATCGGTAATCTTGTCACAAGGTGACATCCCGGACTCCAGGGCAGCCAGATAAACAAAAGGTTTAAACGTCGAACCGGCTTGTCGTTTCGCCTGCATCACGTGATCATATTTAAAATATTGATGATCTATACCGCCTACCCAGGCCTTAATTTCACCCGAATATGGATCCATTGACATCATCCCGGCATTCAACATCATGGCATAATATTTTAAGGAATCCATCGTGGACATCTCTTTTTCAATCTTACCATTATCCTTCCAGTTATAGACTTCCATTTTTTTCTTTTTATTCAGAAAGTAATTAATACTGTCCGGACTATTTGCATATTTCTTACTGAGGAATGCATAATAAGGGGTCTTCTTTGCCAAATTCTCCAAAAAGTTCGGAATTACTTTTCCGGAAAGATCACGCCAAGGCTCCTGACCATCCCAGGTATTATTTAAGCGCTGCTGCAACTCAGCCATCTGTTTCGCCACAGCTTCCTCAGCATGTTTCTGAAGTTTTGAATTGATCGTTGTATATATTTTTAAACCATCCGTATAGATATCGTAATTATTTTCCTCTGACCATTTTTCCAACCATTTAGCCACAGCGGTACGCAGATAAGAATCCCCACCAGCATTCACATCCTTATTATTGGCATTCAAGACAATCTTCTCTTTAACTAAAGCATCATAAGCTGCTTTCGTCAGAAAGCCACTCTTATGCATTTGACTCAACACGGTATTTTTTCGATCAAATGCCTTCTCAGGATTTCTGATCGGATTATACAAAGTTGTTCCCTTCAGCATACCGATCAACACCGCTGCTTCATTTTGATTCAGCTGATTGGCTCCTTTTGAAAAATAACGTTTTGCAGCGGTTTCTATACCATAGGCATTATTACTAAAAGAAACAGTATTCAGATACATTTCCAATATCTGGTTTTTACTATACCGTTGCTCTAACTTATAAGCCGTCATCCACTCCTTAAATTTGGTAATGACCAGTCCGGCAACAGGCAAACGGGTCAACAGCCCTCCGGCTTTGTTGTAACGTGTACGGTAAAGATTCTTGGCTAACTGCTGTGTAATCGTACTTGCACCGCGCTTATCTCCTTTTAACGTAGAGATAATACCCGACCCCAAACCTAAAAAATCAACGCCATTATGCTGATAAAAACGCACATCCTCAGTCGCGATAAGCGCATTAATCACCGTTTTAGGAATGCTATCAAAAGGAACCGGGTTCCTATCTTCATCAAAATACCGACCGATCAATACGCTATCAGCGGTATACAATTCAGTCGAAATATTTAGGCTGGGCATAATGATATCTTTTTTTGTGGGGGAATAGCCAAACAGCCACAAAAAATTAAGTTGTATGGCACAAACCAACACAATAACGAAATATATTGCAATAACGAGATAACGAAGAATCCGATTCTTTATACGTCTAAACATAAATGGAAATTTATCTTATATTCAACATATTGAATCAGCAAAAGGTTTTACCCCTGCTCAATATGCGCCTATACGTGTTTCAGGGGCTAAATATACAACTAAATACATCTCCCTAATTAACTATTTACATTTTTTAACAATAAAAAATAAGCATTTATTCGAACACGGTCAATGGGTAAAAACACATTTCCCTGACCTTGTTTTGCTCACTATCGCGAATTAAAATGTAAAAAAAATTGAAGAAGGACTTTGTTGAGATCAATAAGTTAGCTAACGCGTTCCGCAAATATTATACCTACTTTTAATATATTATCTATTTTATTTTAAAATAATAATGATATTTGCTTAAATTTAGATGTAAACTAGTCAACTATTAGCATGTTAAAACAGACATTACAACAAAAGCTATTACAAAAACTGTCGCCACAACAAATTCAATTTATTAAATTGTTGCAGGTACCAACAGTTTCATTAGATGCCAGAATAAAAGAAGAATTAGAAGAAAATCCTGCATTAGAAGATGGTAGCTTGACTAATATGACCGATCCAATCGAAGAATATCCGGATAAAGATCCGGATGACAATTTTGATAACGAAGAAGGTTTCGATTCAGATGATTTCAGTTTGGAGGACTATATACAAGAGGACGATTACAAAGATTATGGAAATGGGTATGATTACGGTGATGATGACGAAGACAGAAAAGAAATGCCAGTTGCCATCCAGCACTCTTTCTACGAACAACTGCAACAACAGCTAGACCTTCTGGCTTTGGACGATAAGCATTTTTTAATCGGCCAACAAATTATCGGAAGTCTGGACGACGATGGTTACCTGCGACGTCCGATCATAAATTTAGTAGATGACCTGGCTTTTGGTCAAAATGTCATGACCGAAGAGCATGAGGTATTGGATATGCTAAAAGTAATCCAGGATTTTGAACCTGCAGGGATTGGTGCCAGAGATCTCCAGGAATGTCTTTTGATTCAACTGCAAAAAAAAGACATTAACAACCCTACAATAAAACTGGCAATTAAAGTCGTTGCCAATTATTTGGATGAATTCACAAAAAAACATTATGATAAGCTCGAAAAATCTCTGGGAGTTTCGTCTGAAGACTTGAAAAATGTGGTGAATGAAATCCTAAAGCTTAACCCAAAACCGGGTGACTCAGGAGCAGTCGCAGGCAAACAGCTTCATATCATTCCCGATTTTCATATCAGCAACAACGATGGCATCCTTCATCTGACCCTGAATGGACGTAATGCGCCCGAACTCCGCATAAGCCGTGACTATCAGCACATGTTTGAGCATTATGAAAAATCCGATCAAAAGGACAAAAAAATGAAGGAAGCGGTACAGTTTGTCAAACAAAAACTTGATTCGGCTAAATGGTTCATTGATGCAATCAAACAGCGTCAACAAACCTTGCTCAAAACCATGAATGCCATCATGGAATATCAATACGATTATTTTCTTAGCGGTGATGACCGCAAATTGAAACCGATGATATTAAAGGATATCGCCGATAAAATCGACATGGATATCTCGACCGTTTCCCGTGTAGCAAATTCAAAATATGTACAAACTGAATTTGGGACATTCCTGTTAAAATCATTTTTCTCCGAGGCAATCCAAACTGATTCCGGTGAGGAAGTTTCGAATAAAGAGGTCAAAAAAATACTGGAGGAGTGCATTGCTAAAGAGAACAAGCGCAAACCATTGGCCGATGAGAAATTAACCGAAATTCTTAAAGAGAAAGGTTACAATATCGCACGCCGGACCGTGGCAAAATATCGGGAAGCATTAAACATACCCGTCGCAAGATTACGAAAAGAGCTTTAAGAGCTCTTTTTTGTTTTTCCCAACAATCAAATCTAAATTAAGAATAGTATCTTTGTGCCTGAATTAAATAAGCATTAAGGAATGAGCAAAGTAAAAGTTGGAGTTGTACAGATGAGCTGTACCGCAAACAAACAAGAGAATCTCGAAAAAGCAATCGCTAAAGTAAAAGAAGCCGCTGCAAAAGGTGCGCAAATTGTGTGTCTGCAAGAACTCTTTACTTCTTTATATTTCTGCGATGTCGAAGATTATGACAATTTCGCCCTAGCTGAATCTATCCCGGGCCCGTCTACAGACGCCCTATCCGCTGTTGCGAAAGAAGCAGGAGTCGTTATTATCGCCTCATTATTTGAAAAAAGAGCTGAAGGCCTTTATCATAATACGACGGCCGTGTTGGACGCTGACGGATCCTATTTAGGCAAATACCGTAAAATGCATATCCCTGATGATCCGGCATTTTACGAGAAATTCTATTTTACGCCGGGCGACCTGGGTTATAAAGTTTTCAAAACAAGATTTGGCAAAATCGGCATATTGATCTGTTGGGACCAATGGTATCCCGAAGCATCCAGGATCACCGCATTAATGGGTGCAGAAATTCTTTTCTACCCAACGGCAATCGGCTGGGCGACAGATCAGGATGAAGAAACCAACAAGGATCAATACAACGCATGGCAAACCATCCAACGTTCCCATGCTGTAGCAAATGGCGTACCTGTGGTATCCGTCAACAGGGTTGGATTTGAACAGGATGGCGCCATGAAATTCTGGGGCGGTAGCTTTGTGACAAATGGACAGGGTAAGATATTATACCTCGCCTCCCATGACAAAGAAGAAATTGAAGTCGTCGAACTGGATCTAAGTGAATCTGATTATTTTAGAAAACATTGGCCTTTTCTACGTGACCGCAGAATAGAAACCTATTCTCCGATCACCAAACGTTTTATTGACGAAGACTAATAGCAAATCATATTGGCCATTTTAATTTTGTGATTCATACGGAAGAACGAATTAAAATGGCTTTTTACATTTTAAAGCATGGAACAAGAAAGCACTTTCACACGGGCGTATTTTAATAATTCTCCAAAAAAACAAGGTTTTTCATTTCCCCCGGAATGGGCAAAACAAGAAGCGTTGTGGTTGAGCTGGCCGCATAAAGAGGAATCTTGGCCCGGGAAAATTGAAACCATATACAAACCTTATTGCGAATTCATTAAAGCTGTTGCGTCTGGACAGAAAGTCAGAATCAATGTCGCGAACGAAGAAATGAAGGCTTTTGCGATCGCAGAACTAAAAAAAATAACAGCAGATTTTAGCAATATTGAATTCTATTTCAATCCAACCAACGACGCTTGGTGTAGAGATCATGGTCCTGCTTTCCTTATCAATCAAAATTCGGGCGCAAAAGCGGTTGTTGACTGGGGATACAATGCCTGGGGAGGCAAATATCCGCCCTTCGATCTCGATGATGTTGTCCCTACGCGTATAGCCAAAGAGTTTGACCTTCCTCTATTTACACCTAATATCGTCATGGAGGGTGGTTCTGTCGAATTCAATGGCGCCGGAACTATTATGACAACAACAGCATGTTTACTCAATGAAAACCGAAACCCTAATTTTACAAAAGAGCAAATTGAGACATATCTCAAAGAATTCTATGGGCAAGAGCAGGTGCTATGGTTGGGTGACGGAATCATTGGTGACGACACAGATGGCCATATTGACGACATTACCCGTTTTGTAAATGAAAATACAGTTTTAACCGTTGTCGAAGAAAATCCCGAAGATGAAAACTATGCGATCCTACAGGAGAATCTGGAAACGCTCCGTTCTTTCAAATTATTAAATGGAGAGTCACTTCATATTGTCGAACTTCCAATGCCTGCACCGGTAATCTATGAGGACACCAGGCTCCCGGCATCATACGCTAATTTCTATATCGCAAATGATGTCGTCATCGTGCCTATTTTTGATGATGCTAATGATCAGAAAGCATTGGATATCATCCAGGGTTGTTTTCCATCACGAAAAGTTATTGGGATCAATTCAGTGGACATTATCTGGGGACTGGGAAGTTTTCACTGCCTGAGTCAGCAAGAACCCGCACTCGGTTAACGATAAATTACGTATAAACAGAAAGGCTTACTGACAATATCAGTGAGCCTTTCTGTTTATGGGCTCTATTGCTCCAATCCACCGCCACCGGAAAGCAAGCTATACAACAACAACGTGAACACCAGATTTTTCCAGCGACTCAACAAATCCGGCGCTCACTTTATCATCCGTAATCAATACATCAATTTTATCAAATCCACAGATCCGCCCAAAACTACGTCTTCCAAATTTAGAGGAATCAGCAAGGACAACAACCTTCTGGGCAGTATCTATCATGATACGATTCAATTGGGCTTCCTGTGCGCTGGAAGTCGACACACCATATTCCAGATCTATCCCATCCACCCCTAAAAACAATTTACTACAGTAAAAATCATGCAATAGATTCTCAGCATATTTTCCAGTGACGGAAGTAGACGTTTTTCGCAAAGTCCCCCCCATCTGCATAATTTCAACCGACGGGTATTTAATCAATTCCATGGCTACATTCAACGCTGAAGTTACCACGGTGATATTCCCCTTAGGTACAATCTGTCTGGCCAACGATTGCATGGTTGTACCGGAGGCAATAATAATCGAATCATTCTCTTCGATCATCTCAGCAGCCTTCTTCCCTATTCTGCTTTTATCATCGGAGCGAAGTTTCTCTTTTTCAAATACCGTTCGGTCCGTTGTATACGGATTATATTGTGTCGCTCCACCATGGGTGCGAAAAAGTAGACCGCTCTCCTCCAATAGTGTCAGATCCTTTCGTATGGTAACAGAAGATACCCCCAGTTCCTCACAGAGATCAATTACCTGGACTATACCCACTTCTTTTAATTGCTTTAAAATATATTGATGTCGTTCTACGTTTGTCATGGCTCTTTATATGCGCTAAAATATTAAATTCACTAGTGATTTACTCATACGAATAGTGCTGTATACCTAAAATATACTCCACATCACTATCCAAATTTTAATGGACAACTATTCTATACGAATTTCTCTAGCAGAACTGACGTTAAAATAATGAAATTATTTAATTATTTACACCCATTGTGCAAATTTAAGTTTATTCGAAAAAGATAAGTGTTTGCCGTTTTCTATACACTTAAAAATCTAGCGGATCGGGCCGGATGTAATGATAATCCAATTCCTTTTGCAGCAGGCTTCCACTGACTACTTTCTGAAAAGAATCCCCTTTTTCAAATTTTATGGGCAAATCGAAGCCATATTTTTGTGCAGAAGCCAATATAACCTCCTTTTTTTTAGGGTGTATTGGTGCAACTACATTGTAAATGCGGTGACTGAAATCTTTTACGGTAGCTAAAGTAATTAAACGCACGGCATCATCGCTATGAACAAAATTCGCAAACTGTTCGCCTGTGGTACAGACACGATTCGCAAAATACTTGGCGAAAATGCGATTTTTACCAAATAACCCACCAAGGCGATATATATAGGTCTGCGGTAGCTGCAACATCAATTGCTCCGCTAAAAGGAGTTTTTCGGAAAACTCGATTCCATCAGCATTCAATTCATGGTAAACTGCATCTTTATCCGGATAAATTCCGATAGAACTCAGAAACAGCTGTTTGGTCCATTGAATATTTTCAAGAAATCTTGAAACATTCGAAAAACGCTTTTCTAGACCAGAAAGACTATTTTTTTGGCTAGCAGGAATACTATTTAATACAAAGTCGAATTTGTTCGGAAAAAGCGTGTCGGGCAATGTACTAACGTTGTCAAAGTCAGCAATAAACGAAAAAATACCATCAGTTTTAAGCCGATGGTATTTTTCATATTGTGTGGTACTTGCCCAGACCTCATGTCCCTGATGTTTCATATCCATGGCAAACGATTCTGCCAGCCATCCGCATCCTAAAATGAGTATCCGCATAAGATCAAAAGATTAATAAGCTTTTGCAAATAAAACGCGTCTGCTGGAAGGTTTGCCCGTAAAGATACAAACACCTTCCTCCTCTTTGGCGTCCAAAGGAATACAACGGATTGTTGCCTTTGTTTCCTCTTTCACACGTTTTTCTGTTTCTGTGGTTCCATCCCAATGACAAGAAATAAATCCACCTTTACCTTCCAGCACTTCTTTAAACTCATCGTAAGAATTTACTTCAGTAAAATGGGAAGTTCTAAAATCCAACGCTTTTTGGTAAATATTTTCCTGTATTGCATGCAAGAGCTGTTCAATATTTCCAGCCAATCCTTCCTGCGCCACCGTTTCTTTTGTTTGGGTATCACGACGTGCCAGTTCCACGGTTCCATTTTGCATATCTCTTGCACCAACAGCAACACGCACAGGCACACCTTTCAATTCCCATTCCGCAAATTTAAAGCCCGGACGCTGCGTATCGCGATCATCGTATTTCACCGAGATATCTTTTACCTTCAACTCATCTGTTAACCGGTTCACGAATGCGTCAATCTGTGCCTTTTCTTCATCAGTTTTAAAAATCGGAACAATAACAACCTGAATTGGTGCTAATTTTGGAGGCAATACCAATCCTTGGTCATCCGAGTGCGCCATAATCAAAGCGCCCATCAAACGGGTAGAAACCCCCCAAGAGGTCGCCCATACATGCTCCAGTTTTCCTTCTTTAGACGTAAACTTCACGTCAAAAGCTTTCGCAAAGTTTTGTCCAAGAAAATGTGATGTACCGGCTTGCAACGCCTTGCCATCTTGCATAAGCGCTTCGATACAATAGGTATCCAAGGCACCGGCAAAACGTTCGTTTTCGGTTTTGCGGCCACGTACAACAGGTACAGCCAGAATATTTTCCGCAAATTCTGCATAGACATCGAGCATACGTTCTGTTTCGGCAATAGCCTCTTCGCTGGTTGCGTGTGCAGTATGCCCTTCTTGCCATAAAAACTCAGCTGTACGCAAGAAAAGACGCGTACGCATTTCCCAACGAACCACGTTTGCCCATTGGTTAACCAAAATTGGCAGATCCCGATACGATTCGATCCAGCCGCGGTAGGTATTCCATATAATCGTTTCAGAGGTCGGGCGTACAATCAGCTCTTCTTCCAGCTTTGCATCCTCATCGACCACAATCTTACCTGTACCATCGTTTTTTAATCTATAGTGAGTGACCACCGCACATTCAGTGGCAAAACCTTCCACATGGGCAGCTTCTTTAGAAAAAAAAGACTTGGGAATGAATAAAGGGAAGTAAGCGTTGCTATGGCCTGTTTCTTTAAATCTTTTGTCTAAGATTGCTTGCATTCTTTCCCAGATAGCATATCCGTATGGTTTGATCACCATACAGCCTCGTACAGCTGAATTTTCAGCCAGATCAGCTTTGATCACAAGTTCATTGTACCATTGCGAATAATCTTCTGCACGACTTGTTATTCCTTTACTCATATGAAATTGATAAATTATTGTAACATTATTACGTTAAATCTCGTCTGTATTTCCAATACAAAAAGCGTTCAATAAAAAATATTTGTATTTTTGATTACTTCGATTAAACCCCGTCGAGAAATTTGCGTCTAAGATAGTAAATAAGGCTGTATAATCGAAAATAACGATTTAGGATATTATGAAAAAAAATAGATTATTTATCGGAGCACTTGCCATGACAGGAGCATTTATGTTAGGTTCCTGCGGTACAAGTAGGCAAATCTATGGCGACGATGTCTATGGCAATAATGGACAGGCTAGACAAAAAGTCTATCAAAGTCCAGATTACTATTACACAGATGCGGATCAGGTTCAACAAGGAGGACAGACTCAAGACGGTTACTACGACGACGAATATTCAGATCAGGATTACAACAACGATTCTTATGAAGATCTTGAATATGCAAATCGGATAAACAGATTCTATTATGCCTCTCCGGGAATGACCTACTTTGATCCATTCTTCGATCCATGGTATGGTTATGGATTCGGTGGGATGTATGGATATGGCCCTTCCTTCGGTTTAGGTTGGGGCTGGGGATCCGGCTGGGGTTCTTCATGGTCTATCGGTTTAGGCTGGGGCTGGGGTTCTGGCTGGGGCTGGGGATCTCCTTGGTATGGTGGTTATTACCCTTGGGGTGGCTGGTATGGCGGCGGATACTGGGGTTCTGGCTGGTATGGCAATGGTTATTGGGGCGGTGGCTATTGGGGTAACTCAAGACCACGTTATGCTTCTTCGCGATCATCCTATAGAGACAATTACAATGTCCGTACTTCATCTTCCCGTACCAGAACTTCAGGAACTTATGATCGTACCGGTGTTGCCCGGGATTCCAGGGGACGTATTACGGCCGTTTCCAATGGCCGGACTAGCGGCGGTAGGACAAGGAATTCTGACGGTTCTATCTCACGTGGTTCCTCTTATGATAGAACAGGCGGCAGAACGAGAACTTCAAATGGTATCTCTACAAGAAGCGGATATCCCGATGGTGGCAGAACACGGAGCTCAGACAGAACAAATGGAACATACCCAAGCATGCGGAGTTCCAGTGGTACTTCCAGAACACGGACTAACTCAGGTGAAGTTTCCCGTCCAATGAGCCGTTCGATGGAAACGCGCTCAAGCAATCCGGGATCAACTTCTAGACCATCCTATACTCCGCCAACAAGAAGTTATGATAGCGGTTCATCACGCTCAAGTGGTGGCTTCTCCGGAGGTGGAAGTTCAAGATCCAGCGGCGGCTTCTCCGGTGGCGGCGGAAGCTCAAGATCTAGCGGTGGACGTACACGCTAGTGATAAAAAAACAAATTACAGTAGCATACATAATCCTGTGTGCTACTGCTCATTACAGACGATATTTTAGCTTATGACGATCAAAAAAATACTTTTTGGAACTGCATTTTTACTAGGTGCAGCGGGAACTGCCCAAGCACAATATACGAAAGATGTACTTTTGTTTTCCCAAGGGGACAATGGCGGTACTGCTCGCTTCAAAGCAATGGGAAACGCATCTACCGCATTAGGTGGTGATATTAGCTCAATTACCGGAAACCCGGCGGGCTTAGGTTACTTCAATCAATCCGATGTCTCCGTAACAGGCAGATACCTTAACAATAAAAATAAAACAGATTATTTCGGCCAAAATTCGAATAGCAGCAAAAATAATTTCAACCTGGATAATGCCGGCATCGTCTTTCATTTACCTACTTACCGAAATGGCGGAAACCTGGAGCGAGGCTGGCTGAATTTCAATGTTGGTATAGCCTACAACCGAAATTATGTCTATAACAACCTCTTAGAGTATAGAGGTGTCAATAATACGAGTTCAATTACTGATGCCTATTCTGACCGCCTATCTTCACCCGGCGGGATGAAAGGCTGGGGACAGGAAGTTTATAATAATTCGCTGCTGTTTGATGATTTGGATCCCGACAACAAAGGAAACTATTTCCCTATTACGAGCTTCGGTAATTATGATGGAAAAGATGGTTTTAATCAAGTCAATTCCATCTTAGAAAAGGGAAGTAAATCAGAATCTGTATTATCTTTTGGTGCCAACTATAGCAACAAATTATACTTGGGAGCTGCATTAGGTTTTACTGCTTTTAGTTACGACAACTCAAGTTGGTTTACGGAATACGGTCAAACGATGACCGCTGACCAACTGACAAAAATCAATAAAGACTCTGAATATTTAAAACCGGAGGCAGCATATGCTAAAAAACGCGAGATGCTGGACAAGGATTATGAGCTATATGATGACTATGCACAAGTGACGGATGGTACAGGGGTGGATTTCAAGTTAGGTGTAATCTATAAATTTACACCGACCTTTAGTATGGGCTTTACAGCGAAGTCTCCGACATTCATGAGCATCCGAGACGAATCTTATAGCAATTCCGAATTCCGTTATTTTAAACCGAATGAAGATAAGTCCTTTAAAGAATACCGTACCAGCGATGATGCAGGGCATAGCTACCTCGAGTACAATATGAATACCCCATACAAGCTCTCCTTAGGTGCCAGTCAGGTATTCTCCAGAGGATTAATTACCGCAGATGTAGAATGGGTAGATTATGCGGCGATGCGATTTAAAGATCCCGGCGCATATAATAAAGCTTTGGAACAGGAAATGAACCAAAAGATAAAAGACTCTTATCAAGGTGCGTTCAATGCGCGCATTGGTGGTGAAGTTTTATTTGATAACGTGTTTAGTGGCAGAGCTGGTTTTAATTACAGTGGCAATCCTTATAAAGATGTGGAGTACACCAACTATACGGCATCTTTGGGTATTGGCGCAAAACTTGGCCGCGGTATGTATATTGATCTGACCGGAGCCTACAATTCCATCAAGTATGAAGAAAGACCTTATCTTATAGAGGAACAGTACTGGAACAACACGAGTCCAGTAGCCAATATAAAAAATCAACGGACGAATGTCGTGTTGACAATCGGTTCTAAATTTTAAGAGATTCATCTCAGAAAAAAACGTCCAGCTAACCTGGACGTTTTTTATTTATTACAATCCCGACAACCATAATTTAAAAGCTTTTAGTAAATTTGTCCTCTTGGTTGAAAATCACATGACGAATCAGACAATCTCAAAAGCATTCAATGCCGTATTTACCTATCCCATCTGGCGGATCGAAATCGATGCTGAAAGTAGGTTGATTGCTGTGGAGACCAGGAATCCAGCAGACACACGCCCCTATTTCAATGTCATTACTTTCGAAGGAAACGATGTACTTCAAGACTTCCAGGCAATAAGCAAAGAGTGGGTGCTTGCAGGAATTCAATGTCAGAAGCTTATTTTAAAAAAGATCTCCAGTAATTCACCCATTGATGCAGGTGTACAGATCATTGACTGTTATCAGCCAAATCAGCAAGAAACCTGGTTTAATTATCTTTTTGTTGAAATGGTCAATGGAGGAATACTGCTTCGTCCCAAAATGATCGCGCAAGGAATGCAGTTGTTTTTAGATTTAAAAACAATGTCCATTGAAAACAAAAAAGAGGAATCATTTAAACCTTTTGACAGCCAAATAGTCTACCCTGTAATTTACAATGGTCAAATTCCCCAATTTTTGACAGATTTCACCGCCGATGGCGAAATTTGGATAAGTGCATTGGATGACTATTTTATTTGGGCTTTCTATGAAAAAAACACAGCTAATCACTATCAAATCCGGATAGTGCAATCAACAAAAGAGCGGTTAATTGACGCTGTAATTGCAGTCGATCAGTTACCATTAAAATTTTTCAACATCTATTTTCTTGTTAACAAACAAATATTCCTTTTGACAGACAATAAACGGGAGTTTGTTTCGTATTTAGTATAATTGCAAAATATATGAAACTATTATTCGAATTAAATACATATAAAAAGGTAGTCATTTTATCGATTTCAATGCTATCAATTCAACAAGTCGAAGCGAAAAATCGCACTTCATTACGTGTAAATGCTGTTCCCGACTCCGTCGGTACTGAGGTAATCAACGGCGAAGAATTTGTCCTTTTCAAGATCGAAAAAGGCGATAATTATTATCAGCTCAGCAAGAAGTACAAAACAACGGTAGGTCAGCTCACTCAGATAAATGGTAATGGCACATTAAGCCTCGGACAGATTGTTAAAGTCCCCACTGGACGAAAACCTGCTCCTCCGGTAAATAAAAACACAGGTAACACTGCACAGCAGAATCCGCGTAACCCACAACAGGGGTTCACAGAATATATTGTTGGTGAAAAAGAAACGTTATATGCCATATCCAAGAGGTTTAGTATTACTGTTGAGGACATCAAAAAAGCCAATAACCTCAAAAACAACATCATAAGCGGTGGAATGAAATTAATGATTCCGAATCAGCCACTGCCACCGGAAAGACCAAAATTGGTTGAACCTAAAGGAATCGAAATTATTGCGCCCGATTCCACAAACGATGACGATAAAGAAGAAAATCAAATTTCAACAAACCGTTACGGGATACGCGAAAAATCCGAGCGGGGGATTGGCGTATGGATTGATGGTTTGTCTACTCAAGGCACAAGCAACCTCGCACTTCACAAAAGTGCACCCGTCGGAACGATCTTAAAAATCACCAACCCGATGACAAAAAGCGTAACCTATGCGAAAGTCGTTGGAAAATTTAATGATAATGCCGAAAACCAAAATGC
>NZ_DLJD01000041.1:0-19903 GCF_002484085.1 Sphingobacterium sp. UBA7625 | reverse complement strand
AAGAATGAATAACAAACCGTATGTCATAGGGATTGCCGGAAGTAGTGGTTCTGGAAAAACATTTTTTTTGAATAGTTTTTTGAAACATTTTAAAACCGATGAAGCCACCTTGATTTCTCAAGATGACTATTATATCCCTGCCAATACAAAGACACAAGAGGAAAATAGACTCTATAATTTTGATATCCCAACATCCATAGACAGAGAAGCTTTCTATACCGATATCAAAGCACTTTTTAATGGAGAGACGATTTATAAAGAAGAATATACCTTTAATAATCCTTCGCTAACTCCAAAAATATTAGAGATCAAGCCAGCCCCCATACTGATTATCGAAGGGTTATTCATTTTCTACTATACAGAAATCAACGCGCTTATTAACCACAAGATCTTCCTGAGTGCAGATCAGGATATCGCACTCCGCAGAAGGCTACATCGTGATTTGGTCGAACGTGGTTATTTTGAAGATGATGTCATGTACAAATGGGTTAACCATGTGCTTCCTTCATATAACGAGTATTTATTGCCATTTCAGGATTCTTGTGATCAAGTTATATTTAACAATACTGACGAACCTGAACCGATTTGGGACATTACCAATCAGATTTCTGAAGAATTGAAAGCGAAACTCAATTTAGTATAATACACTAAAGACGGGCGTATGAGGACATACGCCCGTCTTTATTTAAAAGTGCTTGATTTATTGACATCAAGACTTTAAATTCTTATCTTTGCGCCACGAAACAAATCCATCATAATGAACCATCCTGTAAAGATTAAAAATGCTTTGGTTTCAGTCTATTATAAAGACGGCCTAGCTCCTTTAGTTGAATTATTAAACAAATACGGTGTTACATTCTATTCCACTGGAGGGACAGAAACATTTATCAAAGATTTAGGTATACCTGTCGTTCCTGTTGAAGACTTGACAAGCTATCCTTCGATTTTAGGAGGCCGTGTTAAGACCTTGCACCCAAAAGTTTTCGGAGGAATTTTGGCACGCCGTCCGCTTGAATCGGACCAACAGCAACTTGCTCAGTATGAAATACCAGAGATCGATTTAGTTATCGTGGATTTGTATCCATTTGAAGAAACTGTTGCATCCGGAGCTGCTGAACAAGATATCATCGAAAAAATTGACATTGGTGGAATCTCATTAATTCGTGCTGCAGCGAAAAACTTTAATGACGTTGTGATTATCTCTTCTAAAAATGACTACAAAGAACTTGAAGAGATGCTAGCGAATCAAGAAGGTAATACATCACTTGAACAACGTAAAGAATTTGCAAAACGGGCATTCAATACGTCATCACATTATGATACGGCAATTTTCAATTATTTCAATCAAGAAAATCCAATTGAAGTATTTAAACAATCCGAGCAAAAAGCTCAAGTATTGAGATATGGTGAAAACCCGCATCAAAAAGGTATCTTCTTTGGTGACTTGGACAACATGTTCGACAAATTAAATGGAAAAGAGCTTTCTTACAACAATCTGGTTGACGTAGATGCTGCCGTTGCTTTAATTGACGAATTTCAGGAACCTACATTTGCCATCCTAAAACACACAAATGCTTGTGGTGTGGCCTCTCGCCCAACAATCAAACAAGCATGGATCGATGCTTTGGCATGTGATCCTGTTTCAGCATTTGGCGGGGTTTTGATTACTAACGGTGAAGTGGATGGCGCAACAGCAACGGAGATCAATAATTTGTTCTTCGAGGTCTTAATCGCACCTGCTTATTCTGAAGAAGCAATTGCTATCCTTACGGCCAAGAAAAATAGAATTATCCTAGTGCGTAAAGATGTAAAATTACCTGCTCAACAATTCAAAACTTTATTGAATGGTGTCATTCTTCAAGATAAGGATAACACAATTGAAGCGCCTGAGCAAATGGTCGCCGTAACCACAGTAAAACCTACAGCTGAACAACTGGAAGATTTATATTTTGCCAATAAAATTGTAAAACATACGAAATCAAATACCATTGTTTTTGCCAAAAATGGCACCTTGTTAGCATCAGGTGTTGGGCAGACATCACGGGTTGATGCCTTAAAACAGGCAATTGAAAAAGCAGTTTCATTTGGTTTTGACTTAAAAGGCTGTGCAATGGCATCAGATGCTTTCTTTCCTTTCCCAGATTGTGTAGAGATCGCTTCAAATGCAGGTATTGCAGCCGTTTTGCAGCCAGGCGGTTCCATCAAAGATCAATTATCCATTGATATGGCCAATGAAAAAGGCATTGCAATGGTAACTACTGGTGTAAGACATTTCAAACATTAAGAATAGTCTTACTACTTCATAAAAAAAGCTACTTTTAAAAAGTAGCTTTTTTTATTTGTTGGCCTGCCAGCCCAGTCGTTCTAATTTATATCGTTCTATTTCTTCTGAAAGCTTCCGGATTGCATAGGCAACAATAGCAACATCATCTAACCAACCACCTACGGCAATAAAATCCGGAATTGCATCTACCGGAGAAACCACATAAATAATAGTCCCGATAATAATGGATAGATTCCAGCTGTTCATTTTAAACTTACCAGTAATTGCATCCTTGCACATGGCGATCAGTAATTTAAAATCGCCAACATAGCTTCCTAGATTTTTTGCCTTAGATTCCGCTTGTGACAACTCCGTTTCCGTAATTTTACGATGTCTAAAGCGCTCAAACATACCTGTTGCAATCTTTTTGATTCTACTGTTCATAACTCAAAATTATCAATATTTTTTAATTAACAAAGCCTGTGCCTTTTTTAAAAGAATGCACAAACGCGGACCAAAGTCCACTCAAGTACCAACTATATTCGACAGCGCTTTGGGAATGGTTGCTGAGAAAAATATCTTCGGAGATAGCCATTATATTAAAATAAACCCCAATTTTATTATTTTTACAGCTAACTGTAGCAAAGTGTATGTCACCACCGTATAATAGACAACACAAGCGCAATGTGTTTACACAAAAAATAGATTTTAATATTACACGGTTATGAAAAACTATAGATTATTTAATTTTATTGCCATCGCTTTAGCAACATTCTTACTATCCAGCTGTTTGAAAGATGACGATGACCAACGAATTCCAGCGGCTCTCTTTACAATGGTCAATGGCTACAGTGACGCTAATGCAGTCATCTATTACGCCGATGGGGGGCCTTTACAAAATCCCAATTATCCCATGGAATTTAAAAGCTATAGACCTATAGTTGGCCTATTCACCGGAGCAAGAAAAATAGCCGTTTCTGCGGAGTATAACAATATCCTTGTTGACACAACAGTTACGATCAAAGACAGCACGATATACACCTCATTTGTTTACGGTACCAAAGAGAAGCCTGTTCAGGTAATTACAACAGATAAAATTAACAAGGAAATCAAAAACACGGAATCCGGTTTACGTTTCTTTAATCTTGCGGAGGGAACAGATCAGGTAACCCTTCAGATTGGCAGTCAGACTTCTCCAACAGAATGGACGAAACGGGCGAAAGAAACACAAAATTCAGCTACTGCCCACCAAGGATTCATCGCGCAAAAAAGTGGCACTTTTGATGTCATTGCCAAAGATAAAGCCGGAAAAACAATTGCAACACGCAAAGATATCAAACTGGTAGAAAATTACTATTATTCATTGATATTGATCGGTAAGGCAAATGACGAGAAAAAGCCTTTGTACCTAGGCTTGGTAGCTCAAGCTGCAAATTAAAAATACCCCATTTCTATATACAAAAAAAGACCATCGTATTTCTATGATGGTCTTTCTTATTTAAGGCTTTTCTTGGGGAGCGACTTTAGATACGACGTAGATATCTTCATTCTCCTTTTTCATTTTATATTTCTCCCTGGCAATACGCTGCACTTCCTGTGGGTTGGACCGGATATCGTTAATCGTCTTTATAATGGCTGCATTCTCTTTCAGGTAAAAGGAGCGTTCGGTTTCCAAATTAGCCTTTTGCTTTTGGTAGCTGTATTGCGTAGCAAAATCATTTCTATCAAAAAATAACATCCACACCAAAAAAGCCAAAGTGGCTAATAAATACTTATTTCTTATTAAAGACCATAATCGTTGCATAGGACAAAAATACTATTTAGCTTTCAGACTACCGATATTTTCTTCCGAAGTTAAACATCGTTAATTAAAGATATGGAATAATGCCCTCAAATTCATCATATCTTTAGAATAATATTATCTTTAACAAGTCAAAACAACATGCTATTAAATAGCCCGAATGGAAGGCATAAATACTGGTAAAAAAATACTGTTTCTTCCATATGGGCATTAAATAACAAACCGGGTGCAATGGATTCATTTTTACCGATGAAAAACTGCGCCAATACATAATCACTTTTCTATGAAATACTATCTTATTGCAGGTGAAACATCAGGCGACCTACATGGTGCCAATCTGATCAAAGCGCTTAAAAATGAAGATCCCGACGCGACCTTCAACATTGTAGGTGGAGATTTAATGCAGGAAGCGGCAGGAGAAAAAGCATTGATACATACCTCAGCAATGGCTTTTATGGGTTTTGTGGAAGTTTTGAAAAATCTGGGTAAGATATCCAAAAATTTGAAAGCGGTTAAAAGTGATCTTCTAAAAGAAATGCCCGATACAGTCATACTCATCGATTTTCCGGGTTTCAATCTGAAAATTGCTGAATTTGCAAAAAAACATGGGATCAAAACATGTTACTATATTTCACCAAAAGTATGGGCATGGAATCAGGGCCGCGTCAAAAAGATCAAAAAAATTGTTGATCACATGTTCTGTATCCTACCTTTTGAAGTGGATTTCTATAAAAAATGGCGTATGCCGGTCGATTACGTAGGCAATCCCCTATTAGATGCGATTTCAACGTATCCTTTTAATCCGAAATTCAGGGAAGAAAACGGTTTTACAGACAAACCGCTTATTGCCTTATTACCGGGCAGTCGGGAGATGGAGATCATTAAACTTCTGCCGATCATGGCCGAACTACCCTATTTTTTTCCTGTCCACCAGTTTGTCATTGCCGGTGCTCCAAATTTTGACGAATCTTATTACAAGCAATTTTTGAAGGGTATTGATATTCCCGTTCTTTTCAATCAAACTTATGATATCCTCAATAATGCGGAAGCTGCCGTAGTCACTAGCGGCACGGCAACCCTTGAAACAGGGATATTGAAAGTTCCACAGGTTGTGGTTTACAAAGCTAATCCGATATCTGTCTGGATAGCAAAGCTTGTGGTAAAAGTAAAGTTTATATCCCTGGTCAATCTGATTAATAATTTTCTGTCCGTACGCGAGCTTATTCAGGATGATTGTACAGCATATGATATTTCCTATGAAGTGGGCGAACTCATAAACAACAAAGCGCATCGGGCGAGTGTGATGGAAAATTACGATATCCTGGCAGAGAAACTTGGCTCACCTGGCGCCTCAGAAAAAACAGCTAAGTTAATTGTAAAATATCTGGGTAAAAATTAAACTCTTTGGGCTTTCAATTGTCAAACTATTAATTAGTTACATATAATTAAAGCTTTATGAAATCGAAACTTATTTTAGGCTTTCTTTTTTGCTTCGCATTTACCTTTGTCGGTAAAGCGCAGGAGACACAGCATTTTTCTAAACTTGAAATTGGAAAAAAAGCCAAGAAAAATATTGACAGCAAAGATTCCACAGCCGTTATTCATATCGACACATTGATTATGAAGGATAACGCTACACTTTCCTTTTATGGAAAGAAAAATGTTAAAATCACCGTAGGTTATGCGGAAATAGGTAACAAGGCGACTTTCTATGGTACAGACGGGAAGAATAATGGCGCCAACTTTGATATCAATGCCAATTTTCAAAAACTAGGATCATTGTATATTATTGCTAAAGGTGATGATGCTTTTAATGGCACAAAAACATTTCCCAATGGAAATGGTGGTAAAGTCAAGGTTACCTTGGCTACGGGAAGTATAAAACCACAGACAACAGACAAGAAGTCACCAAATTACATCTATGCAGATGTCGTAGCGGGTGGTAGGGCTGTCAATGCAAACACAGACCTAAGAAACATTTATGACCGCATTAAAACTGCGCCTACAGGTCTCCGGGGATTGCCACAGGGACAGATTTACTCTGGTAGTGCAGGCACGGAAGGTTCCTTTGAACTGATTTCGACTCAATAGAACAAGCGAAATGTATATAAAAAACAGCATCTTTAAGGTTGATGCTGTTTTTTTAGTTATTCATTTTTAGATAAACTTCAATGACAACCTCTCTTTTTGAGTTCATAAGCGAGCACCAATCTCGTCATGCGATCATATCTTGCAATTCCCTCTTTTTGATTGTTATGTGTTAAGTATTGGTTGTAAAACAGCCCCATCAGGTCGTTAATCCAGCCCGTATAATTGCTCCAAAATAAGCGCTCCGCTGCCACATCTTCCAGTACTGGTTTACTCAATTTGATTTGATACACTTTAGAAAGCTCCGGGTACATGCCACGAAGTTCGCCCAGCATATAAAGCGTTGTTTGCAAATACGCTGAGTAACGATAAAAAGCCTGTGGATGATGCTGCAAGCGAACAAAAGCGATAAAATTGGCTTCATCCTCAAAACCTACCCCCTGTTGATGGGCAAGCTCATGCACATACGTAAACGGAAAAGATAGGGCTGGCATAGCATAATTGACCTGCGCTTCATGCGTGAACGGATTAAAATAGCCCGAAACACCAAAATAAGAAACGATCCTGCTATTTAATGGAGATTTGGCGTTGATCTGACTGCCAGACAAAAAAGAAGAAAATGTAGTATCTTTTTTCACCCAGGTCGCCAGATCTTCCCGCATATGGTCCTTCCTTTGGCCCCACTCAGCAGGGTCCACCTGTCCCCGTAAAGCGTTTGTACTATCCAGGTATTCGTCAAGCACCATGAGGTAATCCGCCAGCCGCAAGCTATCGACCTTCAGCTGGGTATTTATGCTGATCGGCTTCCTGTAATAATTTAATCCCCAGGAGATATAAAAGAAAATATAGAGTCCAAACAACAGGTTTAGCAAAAATAAAAAAGCTCGGCCTGCATCGGTCCATTTTCTATGCCATACTTTTCGGATGAGATTGGCCAGCCGATAAAATAAAAAAATAAGCGCGAAAGCATAAAAAATATCCCCCACACTAAAAGGAATATAGCCAAAAATATACTTCGGAATATAGCCGTAAAACCTGTAAAATCCCTGCGCATAAAAAGCTTCGATCCATGAACTATTGCTTTCAATCAGCGATAAGAAGAATAGCAGCCCAATGAATAATACCAAAGTAAGAATAGCAATTTTGTTGCGCTTTACCATAAATCATCAACTTTCGTTTTCGAAATAGACCTTATAATAGTTCATCCCTTTATCTTCATCAAATCCTTTTTCAAGATATTCCCGTTTTCCATGCACGTAGATATGAAAGTTCTTATCCAATTTCAGCACGGATTTGTAAGAAGATTCCATCTTTTTGACCGCCTTGTCTGCTATTTCAAAACTCGACTGGAAGGGTGAATCAAACTCATCTTCAAACCCTGCTTTATAATCCTGGAACAGGGCGATAGCCTGGGGATTACCCAATACCTCCTCCTCAAATTCCTCCTGAACAAAAGTTTCCTTTTCCTTAAAGTAGTTCATTGACTTGTTCATCAGATCGATCTTATCGGCTTTCTCAAGTTCAAATGTTTCATCGAGTTTCTCCTGAACAAAATTCTTATAGACCTTCAGGTAATTTCCGGTCTGATTAAAATTGTCATTGCGCACGCGCAGTTTCAGAAACTCATCTTTCCAATAAACGGCTTCCTGCTGTCTATTGGTTTGATCCAGCACAAGAACCTTATAACCTTCTTCTTCCTCCACATTGATAATGATACAGCCTTTGTCCAACTTATTGATATTAATCGCTTCCTGTTCATATTCTAAGGTGAACGCACCTTGTTCAGGATATACTTTTAGGTAAGTCTCTTTGTTTTCCGATTTAAATATGCCGATCGCGTCGTGTTCCTCGCCTTCAATCTGTACATTTTTTAGCGCAACCACATACACCTCCCCTGCTTTAATCTTGGGGTGGCTGGATACCTCATAAAGGTGCTTCGAAATTTGCTGGGAAAAATCATGAAAGGGTAACTGTTCTTTAAAGTACTGGCGAACAAAATAGAATACCTCGTTCAGGTCCAGCTCATCATTGGGATGATATAGACGATATACTTCGTTCACTTTAGCAAAGGGACTCATAAAGTACTGCATCAAAAGTCCAGGTAATACTTCATCGCCCTCGAGGGATACAGGGGCGTCTGACAGGATATAAAACTCGTCCTGTGCTTTGTTTCCTACACGGTGTATGGATAATGCTTCAAAAGTTGCGTCTTGGTGAAAAAACATATTCTTATTTTATAAATGATATAAATCTATTGCTATTTTAAATGTTTGGCAATGTGCATTGACAATATCTTTGATCCGGGGCGAATACCCCCCGCCCATACTTACCTGAACAGGAATATGCAATTGATGACATAAGCCCAGTACGAGTTCATCCCTTCGTGCACAGGTCGCTGGACTTAAATTCAATCTGCCTAGTTTATCTGTTGCTAAGATATCCACACCTGCCTGATAAAAAACAAAATCAGGCCGGATACGATCAAATAATTCCAGCAGATTTTTATTCAGGATCTCCAAATATTCTTTATCAGTTATATTTTCAGCGAGTCCAATATCCAAGTGTGAACGTTGCTTGATAAAGGGATAATTTTTCTCGCCGTGCATCGAGAAGGTAAACACCTGTTGGTGCCCTTCAAAGATATGTGCCGTTCCGTTTCCCTGATGGACATCCAGATCAATAATAAGGATTCGATCTGCCCGGTTATGTTGCAATAAATAACCTGCAGCAGTAGCTTGGTCGTTCAGCAGGCAAAAACCTTCACCAAAATCATAACCCGCGTGGTGCGTTCCACCTGCAACCGTAAAAGCCACTCCATATTTTAAGGCATAACAGGCAGCCTGAATTGTCCCATCCAAAATGTAGCGTTCACGGTCTACCAAGCGCTTACTTAAGGGGAATCCGATCCGGCGCACCATTTTTGGATCCAGGGTCAAATCGAACAGTTTTGCCACATAGGCCGGATCATGTACCAGACAACAGGTCTCAAAACTTGCCAGTTCAGGTCTGAAAAAATTAGTTTCATTGGCCAATCCTTCATGCTTTAACTGCAGCGGGATCAACTCATACTTTAACATCGGAAAACGATGTCCTTCTTTGACCGGATGGATAAATTCGGGATGAAAAGCTATCTTGAGCACTTTAAATCTTATTTTATTCATGCGAAGATAAGAAAAACTAAAGCAATCCCATTTTATCCAACAATATCAATCAGATATTTTGGAGTTGTATGGGAAAAAGGGCATCTTTGGATAAGAACAAAACCTTAAGTTGATGTCGGGCACCGTTTGGCATTAAACTTATATTCGATCATAAATAGATACATCAAAAATAACATGGAAACGACTAATCTGCCTCAATTGTCTGCAATGGAACAGCGTGTCCTAGGCTCTCTGATTGAAAAATCAAAGGTGACCCCTGAATATTATCCCATGACGATCAACAGCTTACAGGCTGCATGCAATCAAAAAACTTCCCGCAAGCCTGTAGTTCAATATAGCGAAGAAGACATCGTCAATACACTGGACATCCTGAAAAAGAGAGGATTGATTTCAACCGTTATCGGTGGTGGATCCAGGGTAACCAAGTATAAACACAATTTTGCCATACAATTTGCGCTAGTACCATCCGAACTGGCTATCATTTGCCTATTGCTGCTGCGCGGACCGCTAACGGCGGGTGAAATTAATTCAAGCGCCGGTAGGCTCTACGAATTCGAATCATTGAGTGAAATTACTGAACAATTGGAAAGGCTGTCGCAAGGAGGCTACCTGAAATCCCTTCCAAAACAAGCCGGTCATAAAGAGGTGCGGTATATTCACCTGCTTGGCGAGGTAAATCTGGAAGCTTTTGAACATGCCGGCAGTTCACATTCCACTGTCGCAGATCAGGCGCTCTTGGAACGTGTTGGACAACTCGAACAGGAGGTCGCTGCCTTAAAGCAAAAATTTCAGGATTTGTGGGACGAATTACATTAACTGATGATTCCTAGTACTGATTCCAAAACAGAATTATCTCAGGCAACCTTATGGCTGATGACCATCGCCACTGGCTTGGTTGTTGCCAACAACTATTACAATCAGCCATTATTGGGACTGATTGCAAAGGATCTGGATGTTGGTGAAGCTACCGTAAGTAATTCGGCCATGCTGACACAAATCGGCTATGCCTGCGGCCTATTGTTGATAGTCCCATTGGGGGATATGTTCAAAAGAAAGAAAATGATCTTGATTGATTTTATCTTTATTATTCTTTCTTTGGCCGGAATGGCCCTCTCCCATTCCATTGTTTCTATCCTAATCTTCAGCTTTTTGATCGGTTTTACATCGGTGATACCACAAGTTTTTGTACCAATGGCGGCAGAGCTTGCCTCAAAGGAGAAACAAGCCGCTGCGATAGGCATGGTGATGTCCGGATTATTGATCGGCATATTATTATCGCGTGTGGTCAGTGGTTTTGTCGGCTCTTACTTTGGGTGGCGCGAAATGTACTGGATCGCTACTGGGGTCATGGTGGTTACGGCATTGACTATCGCCGTTAAGCTTCCTGAGGTAGCTCCGAACTTTAAGGGTACCTATAAAGAATTGATGCTTTCCGTATGGAACTTCGCCAGAAAACAACCGGTACTGCAACTTGCCGCATTTCGCGGAGCCATGGGATTTGGTGCATTTTCGGCCTTCTTTACGACGTTGGTTTTCCACATCGAAGGTCCGCCATTTTTTGACGGACCGGCTACCGCCGGAGCATTTGGCCTTGTCGGCGCCTGCGGCGCTCTTGCTGCAGCTTTTGTCAATCGGGCGACCGTATTCATAGATACCGCTAAAATTATCCTGTATGCTATCTTATTAATGGTATTTAGCTGGCTGCTCTTTGCGTTATTCGGAAATTACTATTGGGGGTTAATCATTGGAGTTATTCTCATTGATCTTGGACTGCAATCCATGCATATCCTAAACCAAAGTGATTTTTACGCGCTGAACCTCGGCGCCAACAACCGCCTGAACACTGTATATATGGTCAGCTATTTTATTGGCGGTTCAACAGGCACCTTTTTTGCAGCACAGGCATGGCAACACTTCCAATGGCCCGGTGTAATAGCCGTTGGAACCCTGTATACGCTATTGGCATTGCTCGCGCATGTATTATTTGATCATAAATCAAGAAAAAAAACAATATGAAATTTGGCCAAGTAGATCATCCCGAAGAGGTAGATTTCACCCTACCACCTACTCCAAAAGAGACCTTAACCCTTTTGCAGCATTTCAAAAACGACGAACCATTTGAAGTGTATGTTGGCTGCGCAAAATGGAACAAGCAAGATTTAAAGGGCTTTTATCCAAAGGGGACGAAAGACGAACTTGTCTACTATGCAAATCAGTTTAACAGTATCGAACTGAATGCGACATTTTACAGCACACCCAGCCGAGAGCAGGTAGAAACCTGGAAACAGAAAACACCGGCAGACTTTAAGTTCTTCCCAAAAGTCCCACAGTCCATCAGTCATTTCAGCCGATTGCTGAATGCAACGGATAAGGTCAAACTATTTACGGATGCCGTTGTCCAATTTGACGAAAAGTTAGGCATGGTATTTCTGCAGATGCATGACAACTACAATCCAAAAGATATGGCCCGTTTAAAACTATTCTTACACGACTGGCCGAAGGATGTCCCATTAGCATTGGAAGTCCGAAATAAAGACTGGTTTTCAAAACCTGAAGTAACAAAAGAACTCTATACGTTATTGGAGGAGACCGGCGTGACCAATGTATTGGTAGATACGGCCGGAAGAAGAGACATGCTGCATATGCGCCTCACCAGCCCGGTCGCTTTTGTGAGGTATGTGGGCGCCAATCATCCCTCGGATTACGAACGCTTGGACAATTGGATAGAAGTGCTAAAACTTTGGCGGGATAATGGATTACAGAAACTGTACTTTTTTATCCATCAGAATGTCGAGATTGAATCGCCGTTGCTTGCGACTCATTTTATCAAAAAAATCAATGAAACATTTGATCTCAATCTCAAATACCCGAATAAAGCAACAGGAAATACCTTATTTTAATTTTATATCTATGGCAAAAATATTTGCAGCATTCTCATTTATCTTACTGGTCTTCTTATCATGCGGTGCCCAACGAGCTATAATGGAAACAGACTCAAACATAAAAAAAATAAAGCTGGGTATGAGCAAACAAGAAGTGATCAATACCATGGGAAAGCAATATAGAGTCGCTGGCGCAGACCGCCTGAATGACGACTCGGTAATGGAATTGATAACCTATGAAAATGCATATAATGAAGAATATCAGCTGTGGTTCAAAAATGAGGTACTCATGAAATGGAACAGAATACATAAATACAATCATAGTCATGATCGAAGTAGAAGGGATACAATCCATTAAATTGTAATTCCTATTCTCCTTTCCGGGATAAAACTAAATTAAAAAACAAGGCCTAATCTACAGATTAGGCCTTATTTTATTCGCATGATAGGATAAACCTATTTTTTTGCATATTTAAAGTTTTTGCCGATGAAGCGAGCATTACCACCCAATTCTTCTTCGATACGCAACAACTGATTGTATTTAGCCATACGGTCAGAACGGGAAGCCGAACCTGTTTTGATTTGGCCACAGTTTAGCGCAACTGCCAAGTCAGCAATCGTTGCATCTTCGGTTTCACCTGAGCGGTGAGACATTACTGAAGTGTAACCAGAATTTTGCGCCAAAGTAACCGCGTTGATCGTTTCAGTCAATGAACCGATTTGGTTTACTTTTACCAAAATAGAGTTTGCAGTATGGGTATCTATACCTTGTTGAAGACGTTTTGTATTTGTTACGAAAAGATCATCACCTACCAATTGAACGTGATCACCAATTTTGTCAGTCAATGTTTTCCATCCTGTCCAGTCATCTTCAGCCATACCATCTTCGATAGAGATAATTGGGTATTTCGCTGTCAATTCTGCTAAATAGCTTGCTTGTTCTTCGCTAGAACGTACCGCTCCTTTATCGCCTTCAAATTTAGCATAATCATATTTACCATCTTTGTAGAATTCAGAAGAAGCACAATCCAATGCCAAACAGATGTCTTGACCCGGTTTGTAACCTGCAATTTCAATCGCTTTCAATACAGTCTCGATTGCATCTTCTGTTCCTTCAAACGTTGGCGCAAATCCACCTTCGTCACCTACAGCAGTAGAAAGACCTCTATCGTGTAAGATTTTTTTCAAGGTATGGAATACTTCTGTTCCCCAACGTAATGCTTCAGAAAAAGAAGGAGCACCTACTGGCATGATCATAAATTCCTGGAATGCGATAGGCGCATCAGAGTGAGAGCCACCGTTGATGATGTTCATCATTGGGATAGGCAATGTATTTGCGTTAACCCCACCAATATAACGGTACAAAGGTTGACGTGACTCTTGTGCAGCTGCTTTTGCTACAGCCAAAGAAACACCAAGGATAGCGTTTGCACCTAAATTACCTTTATTTTCACTACCGTCTAAATCAATCATGATTTTATCGATGGCATTTTGCTCGAAAACATCTACGCCTTCCAAAGCTTTCGCTATTTTGGTATTTACATTTTCAACAGCTTTCAAAACACCTTTACCCAAGTATTTTGACTTGTCGCCATCGCGCAATTCTACTGCTTCGTGAACACCTGTTGAAGCACCTGAAGGAACAGCTGCACGACCAACAAAACCATTTTGTGTAGTAACATCTACCTCAATTGTAGGGTTACCGCGCGAATCCAAAATTTGACGCGCATGAACATCGATAATTAAACTCATCTCTTTATTAGACTATAATTTATTTTCATTACTTAGTGTAAATAAGACACACTCTTATCTACAGACATTTTTCACAACCAAATATAACAAAAAATGTATTTAATCCGTCATTTATTGTGAATAAAATATGACCAATCTGAATAATTGGTTCAGCAAATACCATAAAAAAACCTCCACAATAGGGAGGTTTTTTATGGTATACTACGTTTGCTTAGTTTTTGATCATTGCAACGAAATCATCAAACAGGTAACGTGAATCGTGTGGACCTGGAGATGATTCAGGGTGATATTGCACCGAGAATGCTTTTTGTCCTTTAATACGGATACCTTCGATAGACTGGTCGTTCAAATTAACGTGTGTAATCTCCACATTTTCGGAATTTTGGATATCCTCTGCTACGACACCAAAACCATGGTTTTGTGAAGTAATTTCACAACGGTTAGCGATAATATTTTTGACCGGGTGATTGATACCACGGTGTCCGTTATGCAATTTACTGGTGCGAATACCATTGGCTAAAGCTAAGATCTGGTGCCCCAAACAGATACCGAACATCGGCTTCTGTGCATTCAAAATAGATTTTACCGTTTCGATGGCGTAATCCATTGGAGCAGGATCACCGGGACCATTTGAAATAAAGTAACCATCGGGATTCCATTTTTCCATTTCTTCAAATGTAGTCTTAGCAGGGAAAACCTTTGTATAAACATCACGTGCTTCAAAATTGCGCAAGATATTTTTCTTGATCCCCAAATCCAACACTGCGACGCGTAAAGATGCATTTTCATTTCCAAAGAAATAAGGTTCAGCAGTAGTTACTTTAGAAGACAGTTCAAGTCCATCCATGGAAGGAACTTTTGCTAATTGGCTTTTTAATTCTTCCACATCAAGTGTTTCGGAAGAAATAATTGCATTCATTGCTCCTTTATCACGGATATGCCTTACCAATGAACGTGTATCCACATCGGAAATACCCACCAAATTTCCTTCTTCAAAATAGCTTTGAATAGATTCATCGGCCATTTTACGGCTATAGTTGATGTTGTAGTTTTTACAAACTAGTCCCGCAATCTGAATTTGATTTGACTCGGTATCATCCTCATCAATACCATAGTTACCAATATGTGCATTGGTTGTTACCATGATTTGTCCAAAATAAGATGGATCTGTAAAAATCTCTTGATAACCGGTTGTTCCTGTATTAAAACAGATCTCACCAGTAGTCGTACCAATTTTACCAGCGGCTTTACCGTGATAAACTGTACCATCTTCTAAAACTAAAATTGCAGGCAATTTGCTGTAGTTGGTCATTATCGATGTAATATTATAAAATGTGTATCTCTTCTGTTCTGAATTTTAAAACCGTTCCTATTGGATATAAAAAAAGCCCTCAAATGGGCTAAAATATTAATTAACAATGCATTACCACGATTGACAAACCGTTTCCTAAGGCACCTACCAATAAAGACTCTACTTTAATTTTCACGGGAGACAAAGTTACGACATATCAGTTAAAAGTGAAAAACATTTTTCAATTATTTTAGTCCGCACGCGACAATCGACGTTTAAATCGCCGAAAGTCTTTCAAAATCAAAAAAATAAATACCGGGATAAGGACAAAGATCATTGGATTTGCTGACCAGGCATCCCCCCATTTCATGTGCAACAGCGCAATAAAAGCCGTTGTGAGTCCGCAGCCCGGGCATTCATGTCCTGAGATCGCCTTCCAGAGACAAGGAATAAGGATATGAATGCCCGACACCATATAAAGCCCTATAGCGATACTAAAATACCCCATTGCGATGGAATAGATCCAATGCAACCGAAGGTATTTCAGTACGAGATAGACCATTAATTATTGTTTATCGGACTTTTAATGTATTGGCCATCCGCATCCTTGTATTTACCAACAATGATCATGATCATATCAATCAGCCACCAAATTCCACAGCCCCCTAAGGTGACCAATTGGATCACTGCCGTTCCGATCTGCCCCAGATAGAAACGATGCGCCCCGAACGGGCCTAGAAAAAAACAAAACAACAAAGCGGGCAGCCAGCGATCATCCTGCAGGCTACGGTTCTGTTGCTGAAAGGGTTGATTCGCATAGAATATAGGTTGTCTCACCCCACAAAAAGGACAAACCTCTGCCTTGACATGAATTGCCTGACCACATTCTACGCAATATTTTTCATCTTCTGCTTTCATTTTAGATTAATTTGTCAATGAAATTAGTAAAAAACTCTGAAAGATTATACATTTTATCCCGATATCACCATCCATACTGAAAACCATTTCACAGCTTCACGAACCTACGTTGAGCAAGAATAACCAATTTTGCCCATCTTCCTAAAAAATAGGACGTGGATCCCATCTTTTTGTGAGTACAACGACCTTATAGCCGCGTGGCATTTTATTTCCTTCAGAACCGTCTGATTGTTTTTAAACCAGATAGCGATCCTAGGACGAAAAACGGGAACAATAAAAAGTGATTTCAAAAAAAACGCTTCATAAATGAAGCGTTTTTATAACATGTTCCTTTGCGATCAGGAATTGATTGCTTTCCAGATCATATCTTTCAATGGCAAAATATTCTTACCGGCAACAGACGAAATGAAAATATGGGGAAGCCCTTCGGGAAGTTCCTTTTCCATTTCCCTTTCAAGTTCGTCATCAAGCATATCCGATTTTGTGATTGCCAACAACTTGGGTTTATCCGCCAGTTCGGGATTATATGCTGTCAGCTCATTCAGCAAAATACCATACTCCTCGGCTATTGTCCGATCGGTATCAGCTGGCACCATAAATAATAACACTGAATTCCGCTCGATATGTCTTAAGAAACGATAGCCGAGCCCTCTGCCTTCCGAAGCCCCCTCAATGATCCCCGGAATATCCGCCATCACAAACGAGCGGTTATCGCGGTAGCTCACCATACCGAGATTGGGCACCAAAGTGGTAAATGGGTAATTGGCAATTTCAGGCTTTGCGGCCGAAACGACAGACAATAAGGTTGATTTACCAGCATTTGGAAAACCTACCAGACCGACATCTGCCAGTACCTTCAGTTCGAGAATCATCCATTGCTCTTTGCCAGGCATTCCGGGTTGCGCAAAGCGGGGTGTCTGTTGTGTAGGCGACTTAAAATGCCAGTTACCTAAACCACCCTTTCCTCCCGGAACCAAGATCTTCGTCTCCCCATCTTCGGTAATATCAAACAACACCTCTCCGGTCTCCGCATCCTTTGCAATGGTACCCAAAGGTACTTCCAATATTTCATCCTTGCCGGTAGCACCAGTCCGTAAAGAACTGCCCCCGGACTCCCCATTAGAGGCAATGATGTGTTTGCGGTACTTCAAATGGAGCAATGTCCAGATATTCGTCGTTCCCTTTAGGATGATATGTCCTCCACGGCCTCCGTCACCACCATCCGGACCACCTGTAGCGGTATGCTTGTCACGGTGCAAATGAGCCGAACCTGCCCCCCCATGTCCCGAACGACAACACACTTTCACATAATCAACAAAATTCGATCCTTGCGCCATTACAATGTATTACTGTCTAAAAAAGTATTTATTTCAATTAATAATTATCGATAATATCCGTTAGGCTTTTGAAGATTGTATCAATCTCTCCAATGCCATCCACTTTGGATAATTTACCTTGCGCTTCATAATAAGGCAACACATGAATAGTTTTTGTAAAATACTCATCAATGCGTTTCACCAATTTATCAGCATCGTCATCCGAACGGCCAGAAATCTCTTTGCGTTTGGCGATGCGCGCTTTCAATTCGTCTTCATTTACATCCAGTGCGATTACGACGGAGATTGAGGTGTTGATACCTTCCAAAAAAGCATCCAATGCCTCTGCTTGAGCAACAGTACGTGGGAATCCGTCAAAGATAAATCCCTTTGCATCAGGATTTTTTTTCACTTCTTCTTCCAGCATTGCTATCGTAATCGAATCTGGCACTAAATTTCCCTCAGCAATAATCTGGCTTACTTGTTGACCAAGTGGCGTTTGACCTTTAATATGTGCTCTAAAAATATCACCAGTTGAAATATGTATCAATTGATATTTTTCAATAAGCTTTGCAGATTGAGTTCCCTTACCTGCACCCGGAGGGCCAAATATTACAAGGTTTAGCATAGTTTTATTTAAGAAATTAAAACGAGTTAAAAAATAAAAGCCTAATCACAGATGATGACTAGGCTTTTCAGTCGTGCGCTCCAAGGGAGTCGAACCCCTAACCTTCTGATCCGTAGTCAGATGCTCTATCCAATTGAGCTAGGAGCGCAGTAAACCATTACGTTTAGAACTCTGTCCCATTTGTTTTGGTGACGCAAATATAGTCAGAATTCATTTTTTTACAAACTTTTTTTTAAAAGAACTTTCCATATCTCCCTCTAATACCATGTACAGCACCTTCTTTCAGTAAAAAAGCCAATCCTTAAGATTGGCTTTTGTGCACTCCAAGGGAGTCGAACCCCTAACCTTCTGATCCGTAGTCAGACGCTCTATCCAATTGAGCTAGGAATGCCTCTTTTTAAGTATACAGAACCTGTATATTGTGCGCGCCAAGGGAGTCGAACCCCTAACCTTCTGATCCGTAGTCAGATGCTCTATCCAATTGAGCTAGGAGCGCTAGGCAACCAAAACAGATCTTTATTCTTTTCCGTTTTGGTGATGCAAATATCGACATATTTATGGATTTAACAAACATTTTTTCTCTTTTTTCAACTTTATGAAACAACATTTCGTTTATCTCGTTGATAATATTATATTTAAGATATCAACTTTTTTTTCAGACACTGACAAATGTTATTATTCATGAGCAAAAGAGAATTAAAACTCAGCAAAATCCGCATTGGAGACATCAGCATCTCGTATTATATCCGCCACAGTAAATCATACCCCGCCCCTAAAACCGTTCTATTTATCCATGGATTCCCTTTCAACAAGAATACCTGGAAACAGCAATTACTGGATCTTGACGAAAAATACACCGGGATAGCCATTGATGTCAGGGGACACGGCCTCAGCACAAATGGACATGGTTTCTTTTCGGTTGATGTGTTTGCCAAAGATATTGTTGAATTTATACGCAAACTGGACCTCAACCATGTTGTGCTCTGCGGCATCTCCATGGGTGGCTATATCGCCCTGCGCACCTATGAGCTGATCGGCCAACAGTTAGCAGGATTGATTTTATGTGACACCAACTCCCTTGCGGACGACAATAAAGCCAAACAAAAACGATTCGATTCGATACAGGCATTACTCAAATATGGGAGAAGACCATTTGCGATTGGTTTTACGGAAAATGTATTCTACGAAAAAACTATTCAGGAAAACCCAGAGGCTGTCGAACTCATCAAAAGCTGTATTCGTAGAAATGAACTTTCCAGTATCTGTGCAACACAACTTGCACTTGCTACCCGTACAGATACAACGCATTCTCTAAAAACGATTATTATCCCGACCCTGGTGATCAAAGGTAAACATGATAAATTGATGAGTGAGGAGCAGACAAATATTCTTATTGAAAATATTCCCGATGTTAGATTCGTGGAATTTGAAGAATCAGGACATTTACCAAATCTCGAAGAGCCCGAAAAATTCAACAGGGTACTGAACGACTTTTTAGCCATCATTTAGCATCATTCGGACCAATAGAATATATTCAAACCAAGTGCATACTGCCTTGGGCCATAAAAAAAGCCACGCGAGTGGCTTTATTTCTTTTTTCATTGAGATTTCATTCTACAACACGTTAGAACGAAAAATCATCTTTTGAACGACCATCAGCTTCCTCAGCATATGCATCGTCAAAGTTAGGCTCATATCGTTTTTCGATTACTTCCTGATTAGACTTAATGTAATTTACAACATCCGTCAAACCTTCCGCAAATTTTTCAAAATCTTCTTTGTATAAGAAAATCTTATGCTTAA
>NZ_DLJD01000050.1:0-4761 GCF_002484085.1 Sphingobacterium sp. UBA7625 | reverse complement strand
TAGTAAAAACATTCGCAGCAGCAGCCTTAATCGCAGTATCAACATTCGCTATGGCGGCTGACAAAACAGCATCAAAATCTGAAAAAGCAAACGTAGATCTTTCCACAGCAGACTTCGCTTTAGCGCATTATGTTGCGGTAACGACCGAAGGTGAATCTGCAGGCGTGGAGCAGTTATTTGCGACAGATTTCAATAAAAAAATCCAAGCATCCAATGCACAAAATCATAACCGTAGCGAAGTCGTTAAATCCTTGAAAAAACAAAAAGGAGAGAAGCTGAACTGTACAGTAAAAACTGACATTATCGAAGAGTCAGCGGATTACATGGTTGCCAAAGTAACCTTGAAATTTGAAGACTTTACCAAGACTGATCTCGTTACTTTGGAACGTGAGGGCAATACCTGGAAAGTATCCCAATCGTTTAATTCGTATAAATAAGAGCCATCCCTTACAAATATATAAATGTCGTAGAGCCACCTCGTGAGATGTGGCTTTTTTACGTCAAAAGGGCCTGATTCTCATCAGACCCTTTCTCTTAGCGTTTATTTGTACAGTAATCTTTATGTTTCCTATCGTTTCCTCTTTTTTGTTTCGTCATCCAAAGTTTTTCAGGACTATTGGATTTTCACTGTACGACGCCAATTTTTATGTCGGCCCTTTCTTTCGAAAGGTAGCTTGTAGCCGTTTTGTATTATAAGAACAACAGTCGATTTGAAATAGTTTTATAAAAAATATCTTTTTAAACCATTGTTCCAATTCTGCCTGTCAGATTGATACGCTCTGTCACAATTTACTGCGATTTTTTGTTTAATTAATTAAATATTACTATCTTAAAGTTATAAACAGATCAGTCAGATCATTGACTGATCTTTAAGCTATATTTTTCGATTATAAACTTATTGTGATTTCTCACAGCAGCGCCATGGGAATCACGAGCTATTTAACCGATATCCAATATGAACCAACAGTCAGCAGATCAACATCCCATCTTAGAGGTATTTCTCAGTGATAAGCCAGATGCTCCCACATCATACTCCAATTTTAGTTTAAAAGATCAGGGCACCATTATAGATTTTCAGGAATATATTTTTGGAGATTCCACCATCAAATGCCACTACCTCTATGGCAACAATATTACCGCCTGCTTCTTCGCCAGTTTTACCGAAGATGAAAAAAAAATATACACTATTCCAGCGGAGCCAGTCGTCACCTTTCATATACAATTGTCTGAGGACTGCCTTTTAAGGTTTGCACATGGGCAGGAGCAACACCGCGTTACTAAGCGACAGTGTCGTTTATTCTGGCAGAATGATCAAATCATGGCTCATCAACCGGCACAGAGTGAGTCTGACTATTTGAATCTGTATATCCGGCCCGGCCATTTACTGGAAATGGCAGACCGTTATCCGATTTTGAGTGAACTGGCGATGGATGTCGCTACAAAGGCTCAAGGTTCGCTAGATTTTTTTGTAGGAAAGGCTGACCAGCAACTATTGGACTCCATTGATGATCTGTTACTTGAAGTGAGGACCTATCAGGTAAGCGACCAGCGCTTTACCCATCTGTGCGAATGTCTCTTGCTCAGATGTCTAGATATTCCCGTTAGCGTGGAGCCCCCGCCTGCAGATGCGGTCAAACGAACTTTTGACAGTGCCTTCGCTCATTTGGAAGATAATGTATTTTCTGAGGAGCAAAATAGCAACTTATGGAGCATAGCACGCTATTATAATAGAAATCAGCTGATCGAAAAGTTTTATGAATTCAAAGAAGAATATCTACGTCTCAAAGCGGATCGAAATAAAAGTAAAGCACTTATGCAGCAGGTCAAAGCCTGTTATCACCGGGTTATGGGCGATTGGGCAGATGTCCTGGCTGACACCTACTTTTGGATGGCACAGCAGCTGAATGAGCAGAAGGAAAGATTTAGCCTGACCGAGCATGAGGAGCAAACCGTGGCCGAGGCGATTATTACTCTCTGCGATCAATCCTTTGAGCTGTCTACCCCAGGCCCAGATCAGCTCGAGTTTTATACCCGCCATACCGGGCAGCCCTATGCCGGTGATCTGGGGTTACAAGAGTTTGGCCGGATATTGAATATGGTCGTCCCCAATTTGGATTTGCCCCTGGACAAACTGGACGAAAGTAAAGAGAGCGGGGCCATCATGGATCAATACCTGCAGGACCATCTCGGATTTACACCCTTATCGCATTTTACAGAAAAAGGCGAAATGGACAAACCCCGAAAAGTGGTGGAGCTTTATCATACCCTTATGCAACAGATGACCGATGAGTTCACCATTACTGATACGGGTGATATCAAGAAGAGCGATCTGATCCGTATCCTTGATCATGCTTACCAGCAGAACGATGTCATCATGCTGTTGCTGTTTGAGATCGACCACCTCACAGATCAGGAGGATTATGTCAAGAGCCAAAAGTTTAATAAAATAAGTGCGTGGGTGATGGTGTTGGAAGAAACCAACGAAAACTGGTATGATCAGTCCTACAGCAGCAAGCAGGATGAGCTATTTGGCTATTTGGTGCATGTTTATATGCGGTCAGGCAATGATATGGAAGCTGTGGAGCAACAAGTCAGACAAACCAAGGAGATATACGACAAGATGGTGCCAGCATTTCTTGATATTGGCTATGCCATGGAATCACAGACGGAAAAGCATATGTTTTTGCTGTTGGCCGAATCATTGATTATTGCCGCTCAAACTCCTTATGAAGAAGGGGAAAGTTAAATATGAAAAGGAAGAAGAAAACCAAAGCTCCAGTCAATACCGCTAAAGAGACTCAGGAAAGATATCGCGCCTATATCAAGTCGATTAAACTACTTTTCGAAAAAATGGTCGGTCCGGGCTACTTTGAGATGCTTTCTCCAAAGCTATTGGCTCAGTTTTATAAAAACCGTTATCCGGCACTAAAGATCATTATTGATGACGACGTTATTGCCGACACTCAGAGCCGAGAAAGCTATCGGGCAAGCATTACTGGTCTTATCAAAAAATGCACGCTCACCCTACCATCGGGCGAGCAGATTTTTATTTCGACTTTTTTTACGGATTTGGCACTTATTGTTCATTTTGTCGAGTTCCTTTCTAGCCACTGTATTAAAGAGCATGTCAAGATGAGGACTGCTTTTGCGCCTTATCTGACCTCCGGAGACTGGCTTTTTCAAACGAAGACTAGAGCTTTTTATACATTGAGCTTTACGAACGAGCAGTTTTATGATCCTATCAAAGGCACCTTGCAGTTTGATGTATCCGATCTGGCACTGACTAAGCCCGGCGGGCGAAATCAGGTCCGCTTGCGGAGGTTGAAAAACAAATTGGATAAGCAGGAGATCGATGGCTTCGCAAGACCAATTGTGGCCATCGGTGATGCTTCGGTTTTCGTAGGCGACTGGACACAATGGATACAATTCGATCCGGCGAGGTTCGGTATTACACATATTTCCGATGCGGAAGCCAAACCACTCTATATACAGCATCATGCGCTCAATCGTTTCGAAGAACGCACCTATAGTCCCAAAGGCTTCATACAGATTTACCTTGCCCAGACTTTTATTTATGGTACACCCGAGGTAATCGTATATCGTGGGTAGGTACTCATCGCCTGTTATTGTGCCAGACACAAGGTTGGCTATTTTCTGGTGAGCTATCATGGTGATAAATGGATCATACGTACCTTTCTTTTTCTGACAAATGAAGGTACTCCCGAGGGTACAAAGCTGAAGGAGATTGTGGGGTTGGAAAAGGAAGACGCTAAATATCTGATGATAGACCGGGTCACCGCGTTTTTGGATTATGATATTGAGCATGATCAGCGGCTTCGGGATTTGTTTGAAACTGCGGGCTGCGGTTCGCTCTTCGGGTTTATTAAGCTTTTTGTGCGACCAGAAGATAATGTCAAAAATAGTGCATCGATCGCTAATTATCTTTTTGGTAGAGCGGAAGAACCAAATGTGTTTTTAGAGGATAATTTAAAGGTAATTTGATGAGATGCTATTACTTTTTTAATAGATTGGATTTTGGGGAGCCATTTATCGTATCGGATGTTCAGTATTGATAATTCAAGAAAGGCTTACAAAGGAAAAATTGTTTTAAAAAGTCATAAATTTATTAAAGAGCTTGTCTATAGAGAAATCATTAGATCATATAAAAGATTTTTTGTATGAAACACGTTTATTTATTATGGCACACCTATGTTGATGAAACATTGGCTGGGGGTGAGGACGTTAAATTGATCCGAGTATACAGCTCCAAAGAATTAGCTGAGGCAGCTTTAGTAAGGATCTCAAAATTTAGAGGTTTCAGCGATCAGCTTAAAGGTTTTGAGATTTCACCATATGAGGTTGATATAGATAGCTGGAAAGCGGGTTTTACTCTTGTATAAATTCCATTGTCGCGCACTATCTCAAAATCAGTTGCCTTCCTTTTTCATTTCAATTTTATTTCTCCCATTCGTTTCTGTCTGGATACATCTTGAGATATTTTGTTGGTGGTAATAATGGTAAATTGTTATAGGGATATTTTCGGTCAAATTTAGTCATTTCTACAAGTGTAAATTTTACTTCTGTTCGTTTTACGAGTGTAAAAATAATGAAAAATTACTCTTGTTTTTTGTTTAGGTGTAAAAAATACTCTTATTTGCTTTTCACCTCCCCATTCCCACCATTCACCGAGTTTTCCTGATCGTTGGTCTAATGCCTGTATGCTAGGGGCGTATTGTGTCGTAGTTTTGAGTCAACAAATAA
>NZ_DLJD01000040.1:0-141461 GCF_002484085.1 Sphingobacterium sp. UBA7625 | reverse complement strand
AAACTTCCAAGCCTTTTGTTTTTATTTTTTTCAATATGTCTGTAACTCGCTGGAAACTTGACGGATTGTTTTTCCGCAGGTGGCCTTTCCGCGTCCGAAAGGCCGTTTGTCCGCGGATCCGAAGCGGAAAGCCCGCGCGGAACTCCGGTAGGAAGCTTGCAGCCTGTTTTAACGGGGACCATAAGGAGAAACCTCCGAACGGGTAAAGCGGGAATACTTTGCTGCAGACATGACCCTTTGGGAGGGTATACGTGTGCCACGGATACAGAACGCCGTGAAATCCAGCTCCTCGGATTACGGGGCAGTCCGGTGCATAGTAGGACCGAAGAATAACAGCAGCCTCCCCGGCACACGCCCGGAATCCGGAAAGGGCACGGAAGCGGGAGACCCGGCGGCGCTGAAGGGTTTCAGTCCGAAAGCAGAGGAGCGGCTAACAGAAAACCATAGGGGGATACGTGGGAAGGCCGGAAAACGGGATGCGGGCCTGAACAAAACAGAGAACCCGCCGGAAAGACAGCGGGCCAAAACAGAAAAAAAATCCCATGAGCGGATCACCTCGGTCAGGGAGACCGAATCATGTGCAGGCATAAAAACCGCAGCCGGGCAGTCCGCAGGGGCTATAGAAAAACAAGGCAGAAGCAGCAACAACAATACCGATACAGATCCGATGTTTAGTTAGGGTTTGTTTAGGTTTTACTTAGGTTTAGTTTAGGTATTCTTTAGCTAAAACCTAAGCGATACCTAACTAAATCCTAACCTAAGTCTAGCTTACTTCTAAACTATTATAAAATCAATACTTCAACAGATCATAACATAACTAAAAGCGGAGATGCGACATGAACGATAGTAGGACTATGGTCGCGAGTCGTAGACCTAGATCAGAATATTTATCAACTTAAACATAGTACTTCTTGTCTAACGCAAAAACACTCCAGCTTGGGATCAAGCTAAGCAAACCCCAATTCATCACCGAGGGCAACTACAACTAGTCAGAATAAGGTTAAACAACAAAAAGGTAGAGGAGAAGCTACCACTTATCAAACTAACCCAGGAGACTTAATTAAAGAACTACAGCCGAACACGACATCCCGAAAAGCAGAAATGTTCGCGGTCTCACGGCATCAAAAGCAGCAATCTCACCTAAGGAAAAAACTTAAAGGACACACCCTGTACAAAAAAACAATGATTTTGTCTGCTTTCTAGTCTATCAAACTTGATCTAGATCAAAAAATTACGAAAAGGGATCACATATATACAAGATGTTAAAGATATTGAATACTTTTATTCTAAATAAACATCATATTGGTCATGATAGATTATAACGAGCTTTTAAAACAAGTAGAGCACTATTCTAATACTTATATTGTAGAAAACATATCTTCTTGTCATTGTTTTCACAACAGCCTACACACACATTCAGTAGTACAGGCGGCAGAAGAAATTTCGTCGTTCTATAAGTTAAACGATGAAGATCATTTTATCGTGATTAGTGCTGCTTATTTTCATGATCTAGGTTATGTAGAATCTGACAACGCGATTGGCCATGAGAAAAGAAGCGTAGAAATAGCTTTGGACTTTCTGAAAGATAAAGGCATATCCGAAGATATTAAAGGAAAAATCAAAGGTTGCATCCTGGCGACGAGAATGCCTCAGGACCCAAACAATCTACTGGAACAGATTCTCTGTGATGCTGACCTGTTCCATTTCGGTAATGACGACTTTGAAAATAGGAACAAACTTATGAAAGCCGAAGCCGAGGCTGTATTGGGTAAAGAAATTGACAAAGATGTCTGGCGTGCAGGTACGATAAAACTTTTGTCAGGCCATCATTACCATACGGATTATGCGCAACAAAAGCTCAACGCAAAAAAAGAACAGAACTTAAAAGAACTCGAGCGAAAACAGGAAAAATCTAACGCCAAGAAAAAAGAAGACAAAAAAGAAACAAAAAAAGAGAAAGACAAAAGCACCAAACCCGAACGTGGTATAGAGACGATGTTTCGAATAACGTCGTCCAACAACCAGCGTCTGAGCGACATGGCTGACAATAAAGCGAACATACTATTAACTGTCAATTCCATTATTCTATCCGTTGTCATTGCAGTATTGTTTAGAAAATTAGATAGCAATGAGCACCTGATCTTTCCAACAATTATCCTCACTGTAATTGTTGTTGCAACCATGGTTATGGCTATATTATCGACTATCCCCAAAATACCGGCTGGAAAATTTTCAAAGCAAGAGATCGAGGATAAAACCGTCAATCTTTTATTTTTCGGGAACTTCTACAAAATGAAACTCAACGACTATAACGAAGGGATGCAGAAAGTAATGGTCGACTCCGAGTTTTTATACGGTATGCTTACAAAAGATGTCTATTCCCAAGGAGTCGTTCTGGGCAGAAAATATAAGTTATTACGTTATGCTTATGGCATCTTTATGTTTGGCCTGGTCATCTCTGTTATTTCATTTGTTATTGCAACACTCTTATAAAATAGATACAGCTCTTTTAACCGCATTATTCCTTAGATTATTTTTCGAATGAAAAAAAAAGACCTATATATCAACAGAGATATCAGTTGGCTTTCCTTTAATGACAGGGTACTTAACGAAGCTGGGCGCCCGGCAGTACCATTGTTGGAGAAATTACAGTTCCTCGCCATTTTTTCATCAAACTTAGATGAGTTCTACCGTGTACGGATGCCTGTATTAATGGCTTGGAAGAAAATTAGAAAAAAGACTACTGACCAGGTCATCCCGAATCTCGATATTGGAACGTATAAAAAAGCATCCAAAATTATCGATAAACAACAGCAAAAATTTGGATTCTTTTTAACTGATATTATTCAGCAGTTAGCTGCGGAAAACATTATCCTAATCTATAACCAAGAGATTCCATTAGCAGTAAAATCTCTTGCCTCCAAATATTTTTTTAGCACGATTGCTTCTTATCTGCAAATCATTCCTGTTAACGAAGAATTCTCTTTTTTCCCGATCAACAACCGCCTGTACTTTGCATTGACAGACAATAATACGGCTGATCTGTTCATTGTTAATATACCCGCAGATCGCATTAATCGGTTCTTCACCTGTCAGGTCAATTCCAAAACATATGTTGTCTTCATCGACGATATCATTAAACTATTTTTACCCAACTTAATAAAAGACAAGAGTTTAAATTTCTACTCCTTCAAAATTACGCGGGATGCTGAGCTTAATTTGCAAGATGAATTTGATGGTGATATCGCTCAGAAAATAGAGGCAGAAGTCAATAAAAGAGATCTTGGTTACGCAACCCGATTCTTACATCAGCCGGGTTTTCCAGAACAGCTCATCGAAAGACTTGCAGTTCTTTTTGACCTGCGGAAAAGTAGTATTGTCGCCGGAGGATATTATCATAATCTAAAGGACTTTTTCTCCTTCCCGGTAAAACAGGAAGCATTGTCCTTCCCGAAACAGCGACAGATAGAGGTACATCAGGATTTCGAACATTCCCTTTTTGACCAGCTCGATCAGGAGGATATATTGATCTGTACTCCTTATGAATCGTTTGATCCCATTCTTCGGTTTTTTAACGAAGCGGCTATCGATCCTGAGGTTGTGGAAATCCACACGACACTCTATCGAATTGCCGGTGATTCGCATATCGCCCAAGCACTGGCCACTGCAGCAAAGAATGGCAAGAAAGTGAATGTGTTTGTTGAATTAAAAGCACGTTTCGACGAAGCCAATAATATACATTGGTCCAGAATTATGAAGGAACAGGGGGTAAGAATCAGCTATAGTATCCCTAATCTCAAAGTGCATGCTAAAATTGCACTTGTCAGACGAAAAGATGGAAAAGAAAGCGCACTATTTGGGACTGGCAACTTAAACGAGAAGACCGCAACCATATATACCGACTATTTTTTGATGACATCCAATCGCTTGCTGACAGCGGAACTAGGCCAGCTATTTGAGTTTTTACCCAATAGAAAGAAACCAAGCAGTCCAACAGATATTTTATTTCAGCACCTATTGGTAGCACAATTCAATTTAAAGCAAACTTTCATCGGGCTGATCGACGAAGCAATTGCTCAGCTCAAGCAAGGAATAACTACTTCGATAAAAATTAAGTTAAACAATTTAGAGGAAGAATCGTTAATCAATAAATTGTATGAGGCTAGCCAAGCCGGTGTAAAGGTACAATTGTTGGTCAGAGGAATCTGCCGGCTTAAACCTCAAGTACAAGGCTTAAGTGAAAATATCAAAGTTAAACGGATCGTAGGTCGCTATTTAGAGCATGGGAGAATCTTTATATTTCGGTACGGCGATGATACAAAAATATATTTAGGTTCCTCAGATTGGATGGATCGCAATATCTACCGTCGGATAGAAACCTGTTTTCCGATACTGGAAACAGTATTATCCAAAAGGATTCAGCAGCTCTTCGAAATCCAGTTCGCTGACGATATCGAAGCTACTTTTATTGATGACCTAGGGCAAAACTTACCTATAGCACATCCGATTGGCAATAAATCGCAGCAACAAATTGTTGATTACTTAAACAACTAAATTGATGAAAAACTCAACACGACTATCCGCTTTTGCATTGGGAATAATTTCCACGGTATTACTAGCTTGCAACCCCAGTAATGCAAACAAAGAACGCACAGCTAATTTTACGGACACAACAACCGACAAAAAACCGCAACAGGCAATTCCTTATAAATTGCTGTCCGGCGAAAAGATAAGTTTACCCAACGAGCTGCTCGAAATATCAGGGATCGCATTTTTAGAGGGTCAGGATGAAGAGATTTATGCCATTCAAGATGAACAAGGATTACTTTTTAAATACCATTTCCCTACACAGAAGCTCACATTCAGCCAATTTGGAAAAGACGGTGATTACGAAGACATTGGTATTAGCAAAACACACTTCTTTGTTTTAAAGAGCAATGGCAGTGTCTATTCCTTCCCAATGACAGATAAAGATAACATACAGGCGGTCGCTGAGCAAAAAGACATTCTTCCCAAGGGCGAATATGAAGGACTTTATGTCGATAAAGCAGCTAATCTCGCTTATGTTCTCTGCAAAGAATGCCGGGTAGACAAAAAACAATCACAAACAACCGGATATATTTTTTCCATTGGAACGGAGGGCAAATTCAGTCCAAAAGGCGAATTTTCGATCCAAGTCGATGAGCTAAAGAAACTTGATCCCAAGATCAAAAAGACCTTCAAACCGTCAGCACTTGCAAAGAAAACCGATAGCAATGAATGGTATATTTTATCCTCCATTGACAAGGCGCTCGTTGTAACGGACGAAAACTTCAAGGTCAAATCCTTAACGCCGCTGGATCCAAAGCTATTTCCCCAACCAGAAGGGATCAACTTTGATTCAAAATCCAATCTTTACATCAGCAGTGAAGCCGGTGATCAGGACAAAGGAATCATTTATAAATTTGAAAAATAATAAGCATGCAACGGGTCTTACCATTTCTTTTACTTTTTTTCACCGCACAAGCTTATTCCCAGCAGGAGAACAAGTCGACCTTGGCAGCTGAAGCACACAAAGACAAGCCTCTGACACAAGCCGTGATAAAAGACAGTATTACTGTTGTCGCAAATGCAAAGTATGGACAGGCGGGCAAATTTAAAAAATCATTTCTGGGAGAAAACTATCGCAAAGAATGGGCTGCCGAAACCTCATTACCCATACTTCAGCTCTCTAAATTATTCGGAGGTCTAACGCCCATCAAACAGGGAGGGGGCATGCAATCCGTGTCACTTCGATTGACAGATCCAACAGGAAGAGAATGGGCCCTTCGATCAGTAAATAAACGAACAGAATCTTTGATTCCAGAAGAATTGCATGGGACCTTTGTTCAGGATGTCCTGGACGATGCAACAAGTGCGCAACATCCTTATTCCGCGCTGATGATCCCGGCACTGGCCAATGCTGTCAACATCCCACATGCACACCCTATTATCGGATTCGTCACACCGGATCCGATCCTTGGCCAATACGCAGCGCTATTCGAAAATACTGTAGCCCTATTGGAGGAACGGGAACCGCTGGGCGATTCTGATAATAGTGCTAAAGCGGTGCGCAAACTCCAGGAAGACAATGACGATGATTTTAAACCCAAGGCATACCTCAGAGCACGCATGTTGGACGTGATGGTAAGCGATTGGGATCGTCACGAAGATCAATGGCGCTGGTACAATGAAAATCAGAATACGAATGACAAAGATAAGGACTATATTCCCATTCCACGTGACCGCGATCAGGCCTTACGTGTTACACAGGGATTTTTAATGAAAGATATTTATCAACGATTTGTAAATCCTGTTATGCAAGGGTTTACAATGGGCATTCCAAATATCAGATATTCCCTTTTCAAATCCAGGTTTTTAAATGCACATCCCAGCAATCAGCTCTCCCACAAAGAATGGACAAAAGAAGTAGACCAATTTGTCGCCCGATTGACCGATTCGGTACTCCGGCAGTCTGTCAACAGCTTGCCTCAATCATCCATAGCGATTCGGGGCGAACAGATTTTCCGCACCCTTCAGAGCAGACGTGATGCCCTGCCTACTGCGATGGAACAATATTATCGCTTTATCAATAATATTGTAGATATCCATTTCAGTGATAAGAACGAGAAGGTAGAGATCGTCAGCACCAAAGACAGGGGATTAAATGTCAAGGTATCCAAAATCAACAAAAATGGACAGGTGACTAAAACTTTGATGGACAAAGTTTACGAAAAAAATTTGACGAAAGAGATCCGATTATATCTTTCTGAGGGTCAAGACTCATTGTTAATAAATAATACAAATTCTCCGATAAAACTGCGAATAATTGGCGATAGTTTGCCAAAGACCTATGTAATTGATAATAGCAGATCAAGAATAAAGCTCTATGAAAACACGTCCAATTCAACGATTTTAGGAGAAAAAAAACGAGTCAAGCTACATCGCGGTAAGGATAGCGTAAATACAGCGTTTGTTCCCGTGAATTTATACAATTCCTGGCTACCATTATTAACAGCTGGTTACAATGCTGATGATGGTTTTTCTTTGGGGCTTGGCGCAGCATATACCCACCAACGGGGATTTAGGAAAGTGCCTTTTACCTATAAACAACAGATTACAGTCGCTACGGCATTCCGGACAGGTGCCTATAAAATTCATTATCGCGGTGAATGGGAAGATGTCATAGGCAATGCCGACTTCGTTATCGACGCACTGGCAAAAGCGCCCGACAATACGCAAAACTTTTTTGGCGTGGGCAACAATTCCTTGTTTTTAAAAGATCAGTATGGAGCAAAATATTACCGAAGCCGATTCAATATTTTTAATATCAATCCACTACTGAGGTGGCATCCATCATCGACGTTAAATTACGCTATTGGCCCCCATATCCAGTTCTATCATCTGGATCCCGTTGAAAATCAAGATCGTTTTATCCTAAATCCGCAGGCACTGCATTCCTATGATAGTCTCTCCATTACCCATGACAAGGCCTTCACCGGATTAAATGCTTTTCTAACACAAGATACTCGTAATCGTAAAATCAATCCAAGTAAAGGCGTATTTGTTAAAGCTGCGCTACAATCCTATTTAGGCTTAAACAAATATTCGCGGCATTCGGCACAGTTAAGCGCAGAAATGACCGGTTATTTTAGTGCAATTAACGAAGGTATTATATTTGCCAACAGGGTAGGAGGAGGAACGGTCGTGGGTAACCCAACATTCTATCAATATCTTTTTCTTGGTGGTCACGAAAATCTACGTGGTTATCGCCAATACCGTTTTGCTGGGGAACAAATGGTCTACAATAACCTCGAGGCTCGTGTTAAGATCCATGATATAAAAAGCTACGTTCTGCCTGGGGAGCTGGGCCTCATGGGCATGTATGATATTGGAAAAGTCTGGGCAAAAGACCATAACAGCTCCACTTTCCACCAAGGATTCGGCGGGGGGCTTTATTATATCGTGGCAAATGCCTTGCCCCTTCACTTCGTAATGGCCAAATCCAACGAAGGTTGGTATCCTTATTTTAGTACAGGCTTTCGCTTCTAATGTATATTCAATAAATGGAAATAAGGAAAGTACAACTAACAAAAGGTAAAAACACATTCTATAAGCTCGAAAAAAAACTTCATTTTGAACCTTTCTTTCGATACCTAGAGTCCTTTACCGAAAGTGGTATATCTTCTGATGACATGATTCCATTATTTGCTCTGGAGCGAATAAAAGAAATTGAACATGTCAGCGGCAAGCTATGTAAACACAACTTAAGTGCCTATAAAGATATTTTACAGCTCATCTATAGCCTTTCGGTATCGCTTATAGATACAGATCCTAAACGATATTGGGCGCTCGCTACGCCACTTGCAGAAGAAGCATTTTATGGGACTGATGCCTTTTTTGATCTCTGGAAAAATAGATTGGAGGAACAGGATATCCAAGATCAATTGCAAGATGGAGAGCCCCTAAACAACCAAGAAAAGCTGATATATACGCTTATTTTCGAACGTCTATACGGATTGCCTGCCAAAGAAAATAATACAATTGTTTATCATCATTTAAATGAAAAAGGCGAAATCATCGATTATTATGATCTAACTATAGATTTCAAATTTGTTGATATTAAGCCAAAAAAAGAACTTCCCCAATTCGACCTGAGAAATCTGACCAAAAACACCAATGACGCTTCTTTGTTCAACTGGGATCATGTCATTAATGCAATTAAGCTAGAAGATTTTGAATTATCCGGGTTCACCATGCTCACTGTCAAAAAAAGTAGTCTCGAACATACTATTAAGAGAATACAGTCTATTTTATTGGATCTTGCCACATACAATTACCATCATTTTTTATCAGATCTGGAGAAAATCATCACGCCGATCCTAAAGAGTACGGATACAATTTTTAGCCTGTTTCCATTGTTTCAGTTAAATGGCCTACCTTTTTTTGATTATTCCATTACAAATAAAAGTATTTTAATTTCCGAAGCAAACGCCAGCAATAGCTATACCAACATCAATCCGCAAGTTGCAAACTACCTAAAACACCCGCATCTTATTTTTTATAATACCCTAGATGCCGTTAAAAATACGACATCCATTTTTGATGAACGAATCAAGGCGTCCGGGGTCAAGACCTATCTGTGTATTCCATTGATACATAACCATGCCTTGTCCGGGATTATGGAAATTTACAGTCATCAGCTGGATCAATTGGACAATGAAACCATTCAATCCCTCCGCACGCTTGTACCGCTACTGTCTCAGCTATCCTATGATATCACAGCAGAGTTCAGGAAACGCATTGACGAGATTATTATTAACCGGTTTACAACAATCCAGCCGGCCGTACAATGGAAGTTTAATCATATTGCAGCTCAATATATTCAGGAACTGGAAAACGATGAACAGAACGCCCATATCAAACCTGTTATTTTCGAGGAAGTCTATCCACTTTATGGAGCTATAGATGTAAAGGATTCTACCGTCATCCGCAATGCATCTATTTTAAAGGATTTTAGTTTCAAAGTGAAACAACTGGCTCTTCTCATTGACGAACTATCCAGGGAGGGCACACATCAGCTCATTATTGATTTTTCAAAACGGGTAGACCAGATTACCATGTCGCTCGACCAAATCTCCTTTGATGAATCCATGGTCAAGATCATTGAATTCTTCAGAAAAGATGTTCAGCCATTTATCGAGGCCGCGAGAAGAGAATTCTCAACAAAGCACGCCATTATCGAACATTATGCCAAGCATTTTTTCACCAATCGTGAAACCGGAGAATTTTATAGAAATGAATTTGAGACCTCATTATGGAAGATAAATCAAATCATCAGTAAGGAACTCAATCATTTCAACAGTTTTATCCAGGGCAATTATCCATCGTATTTTCAAAAATTCAGGACCGACGGTATCGAATACGATATCTATATAGGAGAATCCATTACACCACAGCAGACCTTTAGCAAAGAATTTATCAATATCTTTAGGCGACAACAGATTATCTCCATGGCCCGTATTGCCCTGAAAGCACATCACGCAAAACAGGATTTACCAATTACCTTGGAGACCACACAGCTTATTTTCATTAACCCACACAGTATTGATATCAGCTTTCGGGAAGACGAGCGTCGATTTGATGTTGAAGGATCATTGAATATCCGTTACGAAATCATCAAAAAAAGAATAGATAAAATACGGGTAAAACGGACCAAGGAAAGGCTCACCCAGGTCAACAAGATTGCCATTGTCTATCTGTCGGATGAGGTGCTAGAAGACCTTAATCTAAGTATACAGGCTATTTATGATATGGGCATCATTGAAAGTACCGTAGAGCATCTCAAACTGGAGGATGTACAAGGAATAGTAGGTTTGAAAGCTATTCGTCTTACAGTAAACCTAAACTATCGGGATTTCTCCTAAATTTGCATAATCTCTCTCGATTTAGTAGAGCGTAAATAGGGGAATTATTTTAATAACAGTATTACGATGATAACTGATGCCAACTATTTTTATTTAAGCGACTTGCTTGGCACTTTATTTTTTGCGATATCGGGCACCTTATCCGCAAAGCGTAAGGACATCGATATTTTTGGAGCTGCTTTCTTGGGTTTTGTGACAGCTATTGGCGGCGGATCCATGCGCGATGTATTTCTAAATTTACGCCCCGTTTGGGTAAATGACAGCAATTATCTTATTGCGATATTCTTAGGCATCTTAATTGCGATCATCTTCAATAGGCAGCTCTATGGCTATTATCGAACCCTGACACTTTTTGATGCGATAGGAATCAGTTTCTTCACCATCTTAGGCGTGCAAAAGTCATTGAACTACGAAAGTAACGTCTATGCAGCCATCATCTTTGGTATGTTTACAGCTGTATGTGGGGGTATGATACGCGATATCCTCCTCAATGAGACACCTTTGATCTTCAAAAAAGAGGTCTATGCTACGGCCTGTTTGGCGGGCGGATTAATTTATATTTTGCTTGTACACCTCAATCTGGATTTGTCCTGGGCAGCCATTATTGCTGCCGGTGTGGTTTTTCTGATTCGAATGACCGCGGTTAAGTATAGGTTATATCTTCCCCGATTGGACTGAGTGATAAGATTGGAAAGCAATCGCTACAATAAAATAAGAGAAGCGTTAGTTTGGACTAACGCTTTTTCTTTTGCTGTGGAAATTTCATTTTATAGCTCACCCGGATATTGCCTTTGGCAATTGCGTCCAACTTACCCTTTAACATCGTTTTCTTAAGTGTACTCAATTTGTCTGTAAACAGCTTCCCTTCAAGATGGTCATATTCGTGTTGAACAACACGCGCCGCCAGTCCGGTCAGGTCCACTTCGTGCTCCTCAAAATTCTCGTCCAAATAATTGATACGAATATTCTTATGACGAAGTACGTCTTCATTAATATCAGGAATACTTAGGCAGCCTTCACCAAAAGCCCATTTTTCACCAGATTCCTCCACCATAATCGGATTGATGAAAACTCTTTTGAAAGATTTGAGCATTTCTTTATTCTCTTCGTCATCTTCTGCAAACGGCGTCGCATCAATAACAAACATACGTATTGGCAATCCAACTTGTGGCGCCGCAATCCCAACACCATGTGCAGCATACATGGTATCAAACATATCATCTATCAATTTCTTTAAATCAGGATAGTCTTCATCTATTTCCTCAGCAACCTTTCTTAATACAGGGTCGCCATACGCCACTATCGGAAGTTTCATATATAAATAATTATTTATAAGTGTCGATTGTCATTGATACAAATGAAGTCGTCGCACTTAGTTTGTTTTTTAAAGTCCTATGAAATATGCTGTATAAATAATATACCACATTTTTTTTCGCTTGCAGCTGCTTAGCCCGCATCGGTGTTATGCTTTTTAAGCATGGATATTTCACAGTACAATCATATTTTGCACAAAGATACGGATAATTATTAAAAGCGAATATTTCGCCAGAACTTCCATAAGAGTTACTTTTGTTTTATGAATCCAGCTTTTAAAGATCTTGTTATTCGGTTCAAAATCGAACTTGAACGTCACCTAGCAGTGCGGTTACCCCTGATCGAACTAGATGGATTTCTACAAATTGATTCTTCTGAATTAACAAAAAAGATCTTTCTCTATCCCAACGAAAGACGTTTACGGTTTCAGGGCCCCGAAGAGGGCATTCATATAGACGAGGATATATTAGCACAAAAATTCGACCTCATTGTTCAGCGCATCGTTGCCAAATGGAAGAATAATCGTCGTATCTATGCACGGAAAACAATCGTTGCTCGGATTGACAAAAAAGTAAGTCAGCAGTTCCTCGTGGAACATCACTTACAAACTCCACTTCCGGGAAAATACAGATACGGACTATATGAGCAGGGCGAACTCGTGTCCATAGCTGTTTTTTCCGGAGGGCGCCGTATGAACGATAAAAATGACGAATACCGTTCTTTTGAGTTATTGCGCTTTTGCAATAAATCTGGCTATAACGTGATTGGCGGGCTAAGCAAGTTAATCAAGGCTTTTTCGAAAGACTTTTCCCCGGGGGATATCATGACATATACCGACAGGGACTGGAATCAGCATTCTTCCTTAGAAAAAATCGGCTTTACGATAAAAGAAATTACAGCTCCGATCACCTTCTGGATTGCGGGAGCGCATAGATATACTTATCGTAACGAAGAAGAGCTAAGTGTATTAATGGATCAGGCTCCACTTGGCTTTCCAAAGGAAAACATGGGAAGCATCAAGATGATTTTGTATATAAAATAAGCTAAATTGTGTATATTGTACACTGTAATAATTTGAAAAATAAATAATCAAAAAATAATAACGTTATGAAGAGAAAACTTCGCATGGGTATGGTCGGAGGCGGAAATGACGCCTTTATTGGTGCTGTACACCGCATTGCCGCTTTTATGGATGGAAAGATTGAATTGGTTTGTGGCGCATTTAGCATTGATCCACAGATTTCAAAACAGTCTGGAGAAGACTTATTTGTATCTCCTGAGCGTGTCTATCTCAACTACGAAGAGATGATCGAGAAAGAATCGTTGCTTCCTGAGGGGGAGCGTATGGATTTTGTAACGATCGTTACTCCAAACTTTCTACATTTTGCTCCAGCTAAATTAGCTTTGGAAAAAGGTTTCGATGTTGTTGTTGAAAAACCAATGACTGTATCTGTTGAAGAAGCAAAAGAATTACAGGAGACTGTAGAGCGTACAGGCCGTACATTATGTTTGACACATACCTATTCAGGTTATCCGATGGTAAAGCAGGCCAAAGCGATGGTGAAAGAAGGCCACTTTGGTAAAATAAGAAAAATTGTTGTTGAATATCCACAGGGCTGGTTGAGCCGTTTAACTGAACGCGAGGGCAATGCTGGCGCGGCTTGGCGCGCGGATCCAAAACGCTCGGGCAAGTCGTTGGTCATGGGTGATATCGGTACACACGTAGCTCATCTTGCGGAATATGTGTCGGGATTAAAAATCGAAGAGTTATGTGCTGATTTAACAACATTTGTTGAAGGCCGATTATTGGATGATGATGGCTCCGTATTATTGCGTTTCCAAAACGGAGCCAAAGGCGTATTAATGGCATCACAAATCTCGGCAGGAGAAGAGAATGCTGTTCGTATACGTATTTATGGCGAAAAAGGCGGATTGGAATGGGCCAACGAAGACCCGAACAACCTGATCGTCAAAATGCTTGATCAACCTCGCCAGCTGTACCGTACAGGAAATGCATACGCTGCGCCTTATACATTGAGCTCGTTTGCAACCCATAATACACGTGTTCCTGCTGGTCACCCAGAAGGGCTATTGGAATCTTTTGCTAATATCTATCGCAACTTTGCAGCAACAGTTACAGCAAAACGTGAAGGAAGAACTCCAACCGCGGAAGAACAAGACTTTCCAACAGTTTATGACGGGGTCAGAGGTATGGCCTTCATCGATACTGTCGTAAAAAATAATGAAGGAACAGAAAAATGGACTAAATTTGTTCTGTGATAGACAGACTAAAACCTATACTTTCTCTTTTGGAACAACAATCTGTTCCAAAAGAGAAAGTTATCGTTATCCTAGGACCCACAGCCTCCGGTAAGACCAAACTGGCAGTACAACTCGCCCAACAAATTGATGCCGAAATTATCAGTGCCGATTCCCGTCAAATTTACCGACGCATGGATATTGGAACTGGAAAAGACCTTACTGAATACCAAGGCATTCCATACCATCTCATCGATATACAGGAACCGGGAGCGAAATACAATCTTGGAAATTTTATTGCGGACTTCCATCAAGCCCATCAGTCCATTTTAAAAAAGGGCAAGCACACGATCCTCTGCGGTGGAACGGGCTTATATTTGCAGAGCGTTATCCAACAGACCCCCTATGCACTAATTCCGAGTATAACGGGGTTCAAAGAGTCTCTCGCCGGAAAGACAACGCCTGAATTGATGGAACGGCTAAGCACCTATGCATGTCCATTGGATTTTCAGATAGATCATTCCACGAATAAACGTATTATCCGCGCCATCGAGATACTGGAATTTCTCCAACAGAACCCCGAGTTCAAACCCAAACAGCAAGCTTCAGAAGCTCTTGTCATTGGATTAAATCCACCATTAGAAAAAAGACGGGAAAGTATCAGTAAACGATTGAATGAGCGAATCAAAAGCGGATTTCTACAAGAAGTCGAACAATTACTGACCGAGGGCGTTTCTCATGATCAGCTGCAATATTATGGTTTAGAGTACAAGTATGCCTCCTTATATCTCCTTGGGCAAGTGGATTACACGACCTTCTTCACCAAACTGGAAACGGAAATACACCGGTATGCCAAACGTCAAATGACCTACTTCCGAAAAATGGAAAAGGATGGGATCAAGATCCATTGGATATAAACAAAAAAGGGCTAGTATGACTACTAACCCTTTTCGTTAATCTCTTTCTATTATAACTTGATTTCCTCGTCTTTCGCATTGAAAAAGTGGAATTCAGTTAGATAATATGACGTCATTGGATTTACTTTAATCCATTTACCGTACTTCATAAACCATTTCATTCTTTTAGAAATCAGACCAGACTTAATGTAGGCGTCTATGTACGGGTGAACACATAAGGTCACCTTTTTCTCATTTTGTTCTTGAAGAATAAAACTCAAATTATTTTCAATATCATCCATTAGGACAATACTTGATCGGATTTCCCCTGTACCATCACAAGCCGGACATTTCTCGTTTGTGACAATATTCATTTCAGGTCTTACACGCTGACGGGTGATCTGCACCAGACCAAATTTACTTGGTGGCAAAATCGTATGCCTTGCCCTATCCGACACCATACATTCTTTTAAGAATGTATACAACTCTTTTCGGTGATTGGGCTTATGCATATCAATAAAATCGATGACTACAATTCCCCCCATATCACGCAGGCGCAGTTGCCGCGCAATTTCCTTTGCTGCTTCCATATTGACCAGCAATGCATTATCCTCCTGATTCTCCTTATTGGCAGAACGGTTACCACTATTGACATCGATTACATGCAGGGCTTCGGTATGCTCAATAACGAGATACGCGCCGCCGGGCAAAGTAACAGTCTTGCCAAAAGCTGCCTTGATTTGCTTTTCAACTCCGAAATGGTCGAAAATTGGTTCTTTATGTTTGTAAAGTTTTACAATTTTCTCCAGATCCGGAGATATATCGTGTATATATGATTTTGTTTCTTCGAAGATCGAAGGATCATTAACATAAATATGCGAGAACTCATCCGTTAGGATATCCCGGAGAATAGTGGATGCGCGATCCATTTCGCCGAGAACCTTTTGTGGTGGTTCAGCATTTCGAAGACGTTTGGTAAATAGCTCCCATTTTGAGATCAGGTCCAATAAGTCACGTTGCAGTTCTTCGACACCCTTTCCTTCGGAGACTGTACGGATGATTACACCAAAATTAGCTGGTTTAATACCTTCGACAATCTTTTTGAGGCGGTTGCGTTCGTTACTGCCTTTGATACGCTTGGAAATGGAAACAGTACTTGAGAAAGGCACCAAAACGACAAAACGACCTGCAATTGATAGGTCTGAGCTCAGACGAGGTCCTTTTGTTGAGATGGGTTCTTTGGCGATTTGTACTGGCACGAGCATATTTTTGCTCAAGACATCAGAGATCTTACCAGCTTTATCGATATCCTTTTCAAGTTTTAAACTATTGAGCAGTTTCTCTTGATAACTGCCATTCTTTACGATACGCGTAAGCTTAAGCAAAGATTGAACTTGGGGACCCAAATCTAAATAATGTAGAAAAGCATCCTTTTCGTAGCCTACATCTACGAAAGCCGCATTTAGCCCCGGCATAATTCGCTTAATCCGTCCGAGATAGATATCCCCAACGGCAAAATTGTTATTTGCGGGCTCACGGTTAAGTTCAACGAGCTGCTTGTCCTGTAGTAAAGCAATAGTTACCCCTTTATCAGGAGTTGAATCGATAATTAATTCCTTTACCAAAAGCTACTCATTTTTGATACCTATGCAATATCCTATCGCAATTTTCGGTATCCGATTAAACATTTAAAGAACGTTGTTACGAAAAAAACAATCTACACATCCATAAAGACATGTAGATCGTTTCGTAAAGCTATCTCAGCAAAATGGGCCAAGATGTTTAAAAGCTCATCACAAGATTATTTTTTCTTGTGTCTATTTTTTCTTAAACGTTTTTTACGTTTGTGAGTAGCCATCTTGTGTCTTTTTCTTTTTTTTCCGCTTGGCATAGCTAAATTTTTTAATGATTATAAATAATAAATTAATTACTTGCTCAATTCCGCAATCTTGCGATCAATGAATTGTGATAGGGATGGATCAGCAGCCAGCTCTTTACTTTTTTGAAAAGCAGTGACGGCCTCTTTTTTCATCCCAATATTTTCATAGCCTGTGGCTAAGTAAAAGTATGACTCTGCATCGGGCTTCTGATCGATAACGGTCTTAAAACGCTCGATGGCTTTGTCAAACTGACGGGACTGTAATGAAAACAATCCCAAAGTTTTATTCGCTTCTAAGTTTTTCGGATCAGCAGCAACAACTTCCCGTAATAAAGCAATACCTGCCATTGGGTTGTTTGTCCCTGATACCATTGCGGCACCTAATCCTGTCTTTGCATCCAGACTACTTGAATTCGCCTTTAGGGCTGCCTCATATGCATGAATTGCATTTTGATTGAGTGCTTGGGCTAAAGTAGAATCTTGCAAATTCGTATAAGCAGCACGATAAGCATTACCGGCTTTCAACCAATATTCAAATTGAGGGGAAACCTTTGCCATTTCCTCATACACAAATGCCTGAGGGGCTGGTTTTGCGACGTCGTCCCACTTATCTGCCAACTGTTGCAACAGCTTTACCTTATCTTCACCAGAAGCTTTTGCAACTTGGGCCTCAATATCGGAAATTTCTTTGACTAAACTAGCATCTAAACCTTGTTTTGTCATCGAAGAGATATTTTCCAAGTTTACTTCATTGGAAGGTTTCGATTCAGATGCTGCAGCAGTTTGTTTTTCTTTGTCCACCAAACCTTTAATAGGCTGCGCAAATAGCACAGCAACCAAGGCTACAACTGCTCCTATGACTATTATTTGTTTGGTATTTGCCATTTTAATCTATTTTAAGATTATTTATTGCCATTTTTTACTTTCTCAACGAAAATCTTAGCTGGCTTGAAGCTAGGGACAAAATGCTCCGGAATAATGATTGCTGTATTTTTTGAAATGTTTCTTGCAGTCTTCTCAGCTCTTTTTTTGACTACGAAGCTACCAAAACCTCTTACATATACATTTTCTCCTCCGATCATTGCGTTTTTGACAACTTTGAAGAACGCCTCTACGGTCTCTTGAACATCTACCTTCTCTAAGCCAGTTTTGTTAGAGATTTCTGCAATAATTTCTGCTTTAGTCATATCTATTTTACTGTAATTATTTATTTTTCAACCCTTAAGCCAACTAATGTTTGGGGATGCAAAAGTATTGTTTTAAAATGAGGAATGGAAATTATTTAAACACTTTTTTGATAAATAACCTTCCAAAAGCCAAACATTTACAATCAATTAACGCCATTTCACATCCAACAAATGCTGAAATAAATCTCAAAAATAAAAACAATTTCCTAATTTACAACAAGTTGATTCATTGGATGTCATAGAAAATTCAAGATATGCCAATTGCATGACTAATACGGTCCAAATCTTCGGATGTATGATGTGCATTGACCACAATCCTATTCAATAAGGGATCCGTAGGGAGCGGATAAGGGAAACTTGAGACCAGTATACCGGCTTCCATCAGCCTTGCATATAGGCTGGTATCCTTGGACGAAAAGACTGGGAAATTAGCCATGCTATTTAAATATCCCTCAGAAAGTGATTCGAAATAACGAATATTTGCCTGCAATTTTTCAAATTGTTTACGATAGATGTGTTCCCCATTTAAAAAAGCAAAGAGGCTCGCGGGGGAACTGGGAGAGGCCCCCGTATAAAAATTTGATTTCTTGAGCTGTTCAATCCGTTTCGCGCTGGCCAAGATCAGTCCTGCATCTGTCGCTAAACCCTTTGCTAAGGAGGCAACAACAATCAATTCTATATTTTCCCCTAGAAAATCACGGTCAGCGATCGAAATGCCATTTTCACGCAGTACACCTATACCGTGAGAATCATCCAGGATCAAGGTAACTTTCTTCATTGCCGAAACGTTCTTAAAAACCGAGAAGTCATATCGTTCTGGAGTCATATTATCCAAGCTATTGCTCACGAGAACAAAAGAGGCCGCTTTGGATTGATTGATATACTCGACAGTTCGCAGACTCCAGTCCCTAAAATCGCCCGTTACAGCAGGGTTTATGTCAAGCCACAAGGAGGGATGGCAGGCCGGGGCATAAAGCAGTTCTCCCTCCATTGATAACATTTTGACAACAAATTGGGTCGCCAAATAGCCGCTAGACAGCAATAAACCAGCTCCAAAACCAAACCGCATGGCCGCATATTGTTCAGCTTGATCAAATATAGCCTGCTGAACATTATTATTGCGCGAAGTCCCGTTATTAACACCATACTGTCGCACTCCCTCAATAAAAAGTTCGGCATATGCTTTATCCGTTGCCAGCCCCAGATAGGAGGTTCCCCCAAAAAAGAGGTATTCCTTTTCATCCAGATATATGGACCGCCCGGTGGGCTGATCAAGTTTTGTGAAATTTTTCATTTTAACCATGGAGCCCCTACTACATGCAGGGTATTGTAATCAATAATACGCATTTGGTTTGGCCTATCAAATTGTAACAGAAACATTCGTCCCTAATCCTCAGCTCCACCTATGACCAAAGAGTAGCATTGTAGGAGGCTTTTACTTGCTTCATTTGCCAACGAACGAAGAGTCGATTGGTGCTCCAGAAAGCTCGTTAATTGCTCTGACCGGTCGATCTGGGGTAAGCTGTAAGTACTTCTGGATTGGCGATATGCTGTGGTGTTCCTTGTGCGAAAGCGACAATATTTTCAAATGCCAACCTAAACAGCTTTTCGTATCCATCCTCTTCCACGTAGCCCAAATGCGGAGAACAGATGACATTTGGCATTTGCAACAATGGATAATTGGGATCCGTGATTGGTTCGGACTCATAGACGTCCAGAGCAGCAGCGCCTGGAGTTCCACTTTCCAGAGCCTTCAGAAGCGCACCTTGTTCCACCAGTTCCGCCCGCGAAGTATTTACAAATAGTGCTGACGGCTTCATGGACCTTAGATCCTCCAATTTTACGATACCTCGGGTTTCTGGCACCAATCGTAGGTGCAGGGTTACCACATCCGCAAAATGGAAGAAATCTGATTTACTGGATGCTGCTAAGAATCCATCCCTCACAGCCTCTTCCCTTGAACATTCGCTGCCCCAAACGATCACTTCAGCGCCAAAGGCTTTGGCATATTGGGCGATCAGCCGACCTATTTTACCGTAGCCCCATATCCCCATTGTTTTTCCTGCCACGGATTGACCAATATTCGTCTGCCATTGCCCTTTTTGCATCGCTGCAATCGCTTGCGGCAGTTTCCGCAAAGCATTCATAATTAATAACCACGTCAGTTCGGCGGGAGCAGTTGGGGATCCCGTACTTTCTGCAACAGCAACCTGATAAAAGCTACAGGTCGTCAGATCAAGATGATTGGAAATTTTTCCGGTTTGGCTGATGAGCCGGAGGTTTGGCAGCTTACTGAGCAGCTCGGCAGAGATTTTCGTTCGTTCCCTGATCAGCACCAACGCTTCTGTGTTTTTAAGTTTTTCCGCCAATTCATGGGGCTCTGTATAGGATTGTTTCAATATCTGAACATCATGACCATCAAGTATTTTGAAACAATCCAACTGTCGGACAGCATCTTGATAGTCATCTAAAATGGTAATTCGCATCTTTCTGTGACTTAATTTACACCGCTCATTTATGATGACCGGTTTTCATTTCGAACATTAATTTACAGCATAAAATCGGAATACTACATTTCGTCATGATTTTTTGACATTTCATCCACTCTTTTTCGTAGAAGCAATTGTTTGCGTCCGTAGACCAGACGCTGGATGCTTTGTCGCCACAATTATCCCCCAAAGATTTTTTCAGGATCAACCGAAGTTCCATTGTGCAATTTAATGCTATAAAAAACGTCGCTGTGCACTCCAATGCCAGATTGAAAGTGTACCTCAAGCACTACGAGTCTGACGATTTGATTGTTTCTAGAGAGAAAGTTGCCGCTTTCAAAAGTTGGATAAATCAGTAATCGAAGGCTGACCTCACCCATTTATTCATGAGGCGCTGTAATCAGGCAGAGAAAATTTCCGAATCATCTTCTTTTTGATCGCTGAGCAATCGGGCAGATGACTTGAAGGCGGAAGAAGTTACATGTTGAGCCTATAGTTCAGCGGAATACTGAATCTCAGAGACACTGCAAATCCCTTCATTGGCCGATAATCCGCTTTGTCTTTGATGGAAAAACCATATCCAAAATCAATATCCAAAAGTGTTGCCAGACTGACACCAAGTTTTGGGGTAAAGGTATAAGGCGTCACTTCCGCACGTACAAATGGGGTCAACACATACGTTTGTGGATAATATGTAATGGCCCCTTCTGGAATAACCGCAAATTTCTTTTGAGTCCAGGTAAAGTTGGCTGTGGCATCTGCCCGCAAGATATTATCACCTAAAAATGGAAATGCACAATAAGCGCCTGTTTTTATGATACTCCCTTTTTGGAATTGATAACTCAGCGTAGGACCGATCAAATGATCCTGTGCTGCTGTCTTTTTTCCAAAAGCAAGCAAAATAATCATACAGCCTATCCAAAGTATACTTCTATTTTGCATAATCCGTCATTTAATAAAGATGAAAATTCAGCGGTATATTCACCCCTACAGACACCGTAAAACCATCTATCGGCCTAAAATTCTTCTTTGTGTTGTAATCAAATCCATAGCCTATACCCAAGTCGACGATTGAGAATAAACTTGCTCCAACTTTTGGAGTGATAGTATAAGGGGTCAGTTCGGCCTTAACAAATGGGAACAGGACAAAGTCATTTAGATAATAGGTAAAGCCCACCTCGGGAATAACTGTCGTTTTGTTGTCCATCCAGCTGAAATTTGCACCGGCGTCGATTTTCATGTACTGAAAGTCGTTCGGTGCAAATAGGCCCCAACCAGAAACTTTTAGAAAATTGCCGCTTTGGTACTGGTATCCCGCTGAAGGCCCCCAGATCCAGCTGTTATGCTCCCGCCAAGGCCTATTTTGAGCCTTTACCAGAAAGAATGAACAACATAGCGCAGCAAATAACAGTAGTGTTTTTAGTTTCATCCAGCTAAATTACAAACTATAATCTATTTTATGGAATACAACAGGTGCGTCCCAAAATAGTTTTACTTAAAACAGAAAAATAGTGTCCATGCAGCCGGATACCCGCAAATTGAGTCTGCAAAACACCTTTTTGGCACCGCTTAAGGTTTAAGCAACTTGATTCTAATAAACTGAGACCTTTCACTCAAGCTTCCTTCCTCGCCCCAATAACCACTCACATGGTTGGCGGCGGTATAGATGTACCCATCTTTACCCCAGAACATCAGTTCCTCTTTCCATGTCGGCATCCATTCTTTAAAACTTACTGAAATCATCGGGATCACCTTTCCCTGTTTCACGTGGAAGACTTGTAGGTCACCCGTTGATTCATAGGGATCAGCATGCAACGTCATCAAATATTTTTTATCCGCGGAAAAGAAAGGATAATCGCCGCATTCCACAATAAGATGACCATCCTGCCGATCAAAAAGGCGTACATCAGCACTTTCCCAATAGTTGCCCGCTATGGCAAAAGCATTCAGAAAATCGTAATGCCCCATGTACGAATAGCTAGATTCCAGCTCATTATCTATATCCTTATCTGTAAAAGTCAGTTTTTTCCCGTTTGCCAGCGGCAGTTCCAAAATCTTTCCGTTTTTGGTATAGGACAGCGTATCTTTGATCAAATAATTTTCTACCGTATTTCGGGCGGCCAAAAACGTTTGTTCATCTATTAATTCCACAAAAAGATATTTATCCAATGGATGCCCTTTTTCATAATAGCTTTCTTTTCCGTTTACGGTCCGTGAGACAATAATATTTAAATCCTTGGGCGATATTGTTATTTTATCCTGTTTGCCCAATTTAGATTTCGCCACATATACTTTTTCCCATTGTGTTACATCATTGGCTTCACCGTTAGCCCCTTTATAATCCCGTTGAATACGATCCATCACTGCAATCCACTCACCTTCCTCACCGATCACGTCCAGTTTTGTTCCAAAAGGATATTTTCCAAGCGCCGGAGCATTTTCATCTGCCCCCTGACGCAAAACCACACCAGCACGGTCGATCACATATAGATTTTTCAAGACCTTTGTCTGATCATAGTTGATCGGAAAGGGCGGAAATTTCTCCGCTATCGCGGTATCTTTGATCGCACTCACACCCATTTGCACCGAATCCTCCTTCCGGATAGCTTTCTTTTTTGCTCCGTCGCCACAGCTTGACATTCCCATCAAAATAGTGCTTCCGACAAGCATATACACGGGTAAAAATAACAGTCTTTTCATATAGGTGAAGATAGCGATTCCCGTGCCGAAAAAAAATACTGGTATTCAGGGGTTCTCTTCTATTGCTATAAATTCGGAAATGCCCATAAACCGAACCTACCGATATCGGGCAAAAGCCAATGTAAACTCCCGGAACTTCGCTTCCGAATTTTATACCTTGCGCCAGAGTGTCTTTCGGTTTACCCGGAGACCGTTATGGCTATTCTTGGCTCTGATTACTGTCAATACGATCATCAGAGCGATCGTCAAAAAGCGGAAGATATTAGCATACCAGTTGCCTGCAGCATTTTCGTCAACATTAAATAGCATCCAGGCCAGATTCATCAATATATGTAGGGCTACCGGAACCCAAACATTAAACTTCCACTCAGCATATAACCAGGCAAACAATACCGATCCCAAAAATGTTGTCATAAAAATGAGAACCAATTCCATCGGATCCTGGCTTTGATATAGATGCAGTAAGGCAAATACCAACGAAGTTGCCAGAACAGCGGGAATAAACCCTAGGCGTGTATAGCGGTAAACAAGACCAAAAAAATAAGCCCTAAAGATGAGTTCTTCAAACAATCCCGCAGAGAAGGTATTAATGACCAATGAATTGAAATCGGGTTCCCTGATCAAAGAAAACCTAAATGCATAACCGATAAACATCGGAAGTGTTGCCAGCGCGGCGATACCTATCCCCAATGCAGGAGACCCATTTACCCCAAATTTAGACACCAATGCGTCCCGATCTTTAGGCTTGAGCAAAAGTGCCCCCAAGAGCAAAGGCAGCAGGCTGAGGATATAGGTTACCATGTGGGCCAAGGCCCTGTTGTGAACAAAGCCGATTACCCAGGACTGAACGGACGTAAAAAATAACTGATCTAAGCCAAAGTAAATCCCGAAGAAGGAAAACAAAACAAGCAAGTTGAAATTTGTACGATTCATATTTTTTTGGGACAAAACTATATGGCAATGTCAGGACTGACAAAAATATGTGGCGGTTCGCCAGATTTAGGGACGAATGGTACAAGTTATCCCAGGGAGCCAATTGAACCGCATCATTTCAATAAGTAGGCTCTTACAGCTGGGAGCATCGAACGCGATACCAGTGCATATTCGTCCCTATCGGCGAAACGCAACAGAAAGCCTTTTGCATTGCCCTCCTTGACCAGAATCTTGTCGAAATTAACCAGATATGACCTATGGCAACGGTGTATGTTCGCATCTGTCAATTGCTCCGCCAACTTCCCCAAAGTGATCCGGATAATCTCCTTTTTGGCTATTTTATTTTCATAAAAATAGACCTCACAATAATTATCCATGGATTTGGCAAATATAAAATCCTGTCGGCCAAAACATAAAAGCTGGCTCCCATTAGCAAGACAAACAATAGTGCTGTTATCAGAAACCACGGCATGCTGATCCGTTAAGCTCGCCAATAGTGGAGCAGCCGGGGTATGAGCGCCGAGGTTCGATATACGCTGCGCCGGTAAACTCACCCGTATCGGCAAAACTTGCCTCTGGGCGAAAGGGACCGATACAGACTCCGTCGGTTTACCCCGATCCGTTTTTATGAGTGTTAAAAAATAAATCAGTCCGATGGGTACATAGAGCGACAGGGTATAAAGTCCCATATACAGCAAGTTGATCCATTGCATGGACACCCGGCTCACAATACAGCTATTGTATAAAAAATTCAATATTGTCGCTGCTACGTATACCAATAGCATACGCAGGAATTCTTTTTTTACCGTCCATTTCTTTCTGTTGGCCAATAAGGCGGAAGCGAATAGATAAGATAAGGCGAAAATGCCCCCATAGCCCATCAATAGTATATATTTCCCTGCATCTTCAAAATTGTAGGTACCAAAAGGCTGAAAAATGATTAAAAAAAGATAACAGGATCCTCCCAGCAAAAAAGCGTACCGCAGCGAGGTCCGAAGTGAAAATATTTCCGGAATGACCTGTTGGTGCCGCCCTAGCCATCGAGTTAAATTGATCATAATCAGTGACAAATTTACTAAAAATTTAGCGCTGATTATAGCGCTTTTTGATCGTACGGAGATACTTAGTGACTAATTATGGCGAAATATTATTACACTATAATAAAGAAATATCCAAATTATATTTAACTTAGGGAATAGTTCATTAAACATGTCTTTTATATGGTTTGATGACTGTAGTCATAGTATTATTTAAACACATTATATTTTAATAATTATGCGTTTACGTCATGTACTTACCTTCTTTTTCTGTGCTTGCAGCACCCATGTTTTAACAGCACAGCAGAAACAGATCCTTTTGGAAAATGTCAAACTCATAGATTATAAAAACCAGAGCCTTAGCGGTCTGAAACACGTTCTGATCAATGGCAACACGATTCAAACGATCAGTGCTGCGCCCATTAAAACCACGGGAGCCGAAATTGTAAAGATAGATGCCAAAGGCAAAACATTACTGCCCGGCTTGATTGATGCCCATGTGCATTTGGTCTTTGGAGCACTTACAATGCCACAGATGATGACAAACGATCTTTCTGAGGAATTTCTGGTAAAAAAGGTTGGCCAATCAGCGCAGAAAATGCTCATGCGTGGATTTACGAGTGTGCGCGATGTGGGTGGACCGATATTTCCATTGAAGGCTGCGATTGACAAAGGTAAACTAATCGGCCCCAGGATCTGGCCTTCCGGGGCTACGGTAAGCCAAACTGCGGGGCATGGTGATTTTAGGACGCCAGAGGAAAAATCGCGCAGATTCTTCGGCATTGTTTCACGCTCCGAAAGATATGGAGCCACTTTTATAGCCGACGGACGCGATGAGGTGCTGACGGCCGTCAGGGAAAATTTACGGTTCGGCGCTAGTCAGATCAAACTGATGGCTGGCGGAGGCACCTCTTCGGCGTATGACCCCGTGGATGTTACGCAATATACCCTGGATGAGATGAAGGCGGCGGTCGAAGCAGCGGAAGATTGGGGCACTTATGTTACCGTACACGCTTATACCCCCAGGGCGATACGCCGGGCGGTCGAAGCAGGGGTAAAGTGCATCGAACACGGACAGCTATTGGATGAGGAAACGCTGCAACTTCTTGCAGAGAAAAATATCTGGCTCAGCTTACAAAATTTGGTCGAAGACACACCTGATATGGATCCGCAAAGGCGAATAAAACGCAAGCCCGTTATCGAAGGGCAGGAAAAAGTATGGCCTTTGGCCAAGAAACACGGTGTTAAGCTCGCTTGGGGAACCGACTTCCTTTTTGAACCAGATCTGAATGAACTGCAAAATTCATTTATCCTCCGTCTTCAAAAATGGTTTACGAATGCTGAGATCATAAAAATGGTTACCCAGAACAATGCGGAGCTGTTACAGCTTGCGGGTTTACGGAGCCCATATCCCGGCAAACTTGGCGTGATCGAAGAGGGAGCAATGGCCGATATGCTTTTGGTCAATGGCGATCCGCTCCGGGACCTGACACTACTGGCCGATCCGGACAAAAATTTTCTCCTTATTGTCAAAGACGGACAAATTTATAAGAATAGTTTACAACAACGTTGACAGGTCATTCCAAGCTGGTCCCGATCTCTATTAATATAATTGATTTTTATGGATAGAACCGGCCTTACATATATTTTTTGTAAAAGGCAGATCATAAAGGTGTTTATTTATCAAAGCTTTAAACACCTTTTGCTTTTTATTGATTAGTTTTGTGTTTCAACGATAAATTAAAGCATTTCGGTGGCATTATTATTCAACGATGGACGTCCGGTAGTTAGACTAAGAGCATTTCGTGCTATCGACGATCCTAAGACCTGTGAACGTTTTATAGAAGGGCACGCCCATGTCTTGACAGCGATAGGTGTCAAGAAAGTTACTTCGTCCAAGAACGAATGGATGTACAATCCGGCGTCATTCGTCCTTATTGTAGAATCTCTTGATGGTGAGAAGGTATATGGAGGTGTTCGCATACATGCCGCCGGCGGAAGTGAGCCATTGCCGATAGAACAGGCTACAGGTGCCATGGATGCGCGGATTTACGATTTAGTATACGACTACGCCTTACATGGCACCGGCGAAGGCTGCGGGCTATGGAACTCGCGGGAGATCGCGGGCTATGGAATCGGGAGTATTTTCCTCACCAGGGCCGGAGCAGCCATCAGTACACAGATCGGAATCAAATCGTTATTTGCACTGTGCGCCCCATATACGGTAAAACTGGCGGAAAGTGTGGGTTACCGCATAGATACCAGCGTTGGTAACAATGGTACTTTTTACTATCCCAAATTAGACTTAGTGGCGACAGTCATGATCATGAGAAATCTGGATACGTTGACTGAAGCAGATCAGGAAAATAAGGAAGCTATTTTCTCCCTCCGAAACAATTCCAATATTGTCCGGATAGAAACCCTGCGAAATAAAGAAATTGAAATTCACTATCAAATAGACATCCCCAACCTAGACCGTTGGGATCTTGAAGAGGTCATAAAAAATTTACAGCACACATCGGCAGATCTCAAAACAGATCAACGTAATCTAAATATTTTGTAATGGACACTAAACACTATGGCGCCGGTTATTTACAGGATACCGGAGACTTTCTCAAGCAATTAAAAATACAATCCTATTCTCCTTTCACTACGATCAAAGAGGGGCTCCTTGCCGATTTGGGTTGCGGTACCGGAATGGATGCTATTAACCTGGCCAATATGCTGGGAAGCGAAGTACAGGTGATCGGCGTAGACCATGATGCGAAATTGATTGATCATGCGAAAGCAGGTAGCGACGGAATCAGCAATGTTAATTTCGTTCAGGGTGAGGTATATCAGCTCGATTTCGAAGATGAGGAGGTTTCCGGAGTACGGATGGAACGTCTTGTCCAGCATTTGACTGATCCACAAAAGATGTTTCGTGAGGTATATCGCATATTGGGCAAGGGCCAACCTGTGGTTATCGTTGAGACCATCTGGAATAGCCTGACTTTCTACACCCAGCATGTAAGCATAGAAGCCAAGATCTGCCATTATTTGACCGAAGAGAAAGTCAACAACGGCTGGGCGGGCAATAAGCTGACAACAGACCTCCTTAAGAATGGATTTCAAGATGTTCAACTGCAAACTTTCTGCATGGTGACACGTTCTAAAGAAGAAGCCAACCGCTATCTGTTTTTAGACAGCATCCTCTTGGAGATGTTCGAAAAGGGCAAATTGAGCCAAGCAGAATTTGAGGAATTCCAACAAACACTGAAACAATTGGATGAAACCGGCTGTTTTTTAGTGTCAATGAATCTGGTCATCGCCCTGGCAAAAAAATAGCCTCCTAAAAATGAAGTGCTGGTTTTCCCTGATCTGTCTGTATATTCTCGCATGTCTCCCGTCACGAGCACAGCTCACTGTTGACCATCCCGAACAACGGCTACTGATCGGTCATCAGCTGGAGCGTTATACCGGGCCCGGGAACCCCGCATTTTCAACCATTTTATCTTCATCGGACTTTCAACCCCTAAATAGTGCAGTTCCAAACTTAGGCACCTCATCTGACGCCGTCTGGTTTCGCCTCCCTATAAAAAATAGCAGCGAACAAGATTTATATTTTCTATTAGAAATTGCCTATCCGTTATTGGATGAAGTTGAATTATATAGCCCGTCCGGGAATGGCTCTTACCAATCGATCAAACTTGGGGAACATCAAAATTTTTCCATACGAAAATATAAAGTTCCGAACTATGTATTTGACATTCATCTGCCCAGACGGGCTGAAAAGACGTTTTTCATTCGTATTAAAAGTACCGAGCAGATTATATTACCCATCTATCTGAGTAGTGAGCGACAATTTGTGACGCAGATGAATAACGATAGCCTCATTAGTGGTATCTATATCGGAATAGTACTCATTATGGTGATATATAATCTCTTTCTATTTTTCTCTGTGAGGGATACGGGGTACCTTTATTACGTGTTATATGTCCTCTGTGCCGGTGTCACCCAAATGGGCATCAAAGGTTATAGTTTTCAGTATCTATGGCCTTCCTGGCCTTACTTTGCAACCAAAGGCCCCATGATATTTGGTTGCCTATCGGGGCTTAGCGCGCTTTTATTTGCAGATTCATTTCTCCAATTAAAGAAAAATGCACCGCGATCAAGACGGATAATCATCATTTTTATTATTTTGTTTGCCATTGGTACCATTCTGGCGCTAGCCAGTTTAACGCAATCCGCATTTTTTGTGATGCAGGTGACCACTGGAGCTGGCTCTTTATTTGTTCTCTACTTATCCTATCGCATTATGATAAGCGGCTATAGACCAGCAAAATACTTTGTTTATGGATGGACTGTTTTACTCCTAGGATCCGTTGTATTTTTATTAAAAGACTACGGAATATTAGACTATAATAACTTTACAAGCAACGCTGTGCAGATTGCCTCCGTAATCGAAATGGCATTGCTATCCTTTGGTCTGGCCTACAGCATCAATATACTTAAGCAGGAAAAGGAAGAATCTAGGCTACGAGAATTAGCGATCTCTTTAGAAAACGAGCGGCTCATCCGTGAACAGAATATGGTGTTGGAGCAAAAGGTCAGTGAACGAACACATGAACTAAAAGAATCCAATGCGTCATTGCAAATGATACTGACACATCTGAAAGAAGCCCAGTCACAATTGGTTGAAGCCGAAAAAATGGCCTCGTTGGGACAGTTGACCGCAGGAGTCGCACACGAAATCAACAATCCAATCAACTTCGTCACCTCGAATGTAGCCCCTCTGAAAAGAGATATCAGGATGATCTGGGACACGTTGGACGAAGTCGAACGTATTGCTTTTGCACCGGAGCTTTCTGATGACGAGAAACAATTACAGATCAAAAAATTCAAGGATGATCTGGACATTGACTATCTGAAGACGGAAGTCGATTTCCTATTGAAAGGAATGCATGATGGAGCCCATCGTACCGCTGAAATAGTAAAAAGTTTACGTATCTTCTCACGTGTCGATGAGGACACATTAAAATTTGCTGATATCAACGAGGGCATAGCGTCCACGATGGTGATACTGAACAGCTTGATGAATAATACGATTGAGGTCGAAAAAAAATATGGCGACCTGCCGATGGTAGAATGCCATGCAGGGAAACTGAACCAGGTATTTCTGAATATTATAACGAATGCACTGTATGCCATCAACAAAAAATTCGGTGATAACGGAGGGGGGAAATTAGGGATAGAAACTGGACTTGCTGCGGATCAGTCCAGTATTTTTGTTAAAATAGCAGACAATGGCATCGGTATTCCAAAAAATATTCAGGAACGTATTTTTGAACCTTTTTTCACGACAAAGGACGTCGGCGAGGGGACAGGGTTAGGGATGTCCATCGCCTATAATACCATTGCCAAGCATCATGGTAGGATTATTGTAGAATCAGAAGTAGGAGAGGGAACAGTCTTCACGCTACAAATCCCCATACAACAAAAGAATTGACGTAAAAGTAAACCCAATGAGTTCGATAAATTATGATTAATTTCGGTCATTTTGGGAAAATAAACCATATTATACAAATTATGCAGACGGAGCTTGAAATATTATATATTGATGATGAAGCAAATAACTTAATTGGTTTTAAAGCGAATTTTAGATACGATTATGTCATTCATACTGCATCAAACACAGCTGAAGCCGAGAAAATACTTCTCGCCAATCCGGAGATCCGTGTGATCTTTTGTGACCAGCGTATGCCCGAAGAACTGGGAATAGATTTTCTGCACCGCATCAAAAGAGATTTTCCGAAGCCTATACGCATTTTATTGACTGCGTATGCTGACATGGATACAGTTATTGACGCGATCAATAAGGGCCATATCTTTCGCTTTGTCCGCAAGCCTTGGATGAGGGAAGAGATTATTTCAGCAATTGAAGAAGCAAATAAATTTTATGTTGCAAATTCGCTGTTAGAGACAAAGAATCAGGAGCTGCAGAAAGCGTACGATGAGCTGGATAAGTTTGCCTATAGTGTCAGCCATGATTTACGTGATCCTTTAACAGGAGTACTCTCCGCAGTAAAACTTGGGCTAGAATTTGACAATATAGACCGCATCCATGAATTACTTACCTTGATGGATAGTTCATTGGTCAGCCTAGATGCCTATATTGATAGTCTAAGGGACTACTATCTATTGCGGAGAGGTGAGCTCATGCTCTCTGAAATTAATTTTGACGAACTTTTCGGCAATGTAAGACAGTTCTATAAAATGTATACCCAAAACAAAGACGTAAACTTTGATATCTATGTAAACCAAAAAGAACCATTTAAATGTGACAAGGCAATTCTAGAATTGATTTTACACAATTTACTATCCAACGCCTTCAAATATCAGCGTAAGGGCCAGGCGGAGCCATTCGTTAAACTATCTGTTGACGTATCTGACAAGCAGGCGAAGATTGTGGTGAGCGATAATGGTATCGGTATTTCTCCCGAACACATTCATGATATTTTCAAACTGTTTTTTAGGGGCAGTGATCAGGCCAAAGGCATGGGATTTGGCTTGTATAACGTACAAAACGCGCTACTAAAGCTGCAAGGGACCATTGATGTGCAATCGCCACTGGGTGCAGGCACGACATTTACAGTCAGTATACCGAGTAAATAGTTCTGCCTTTCCTAAAAGCTTTTGTTTTAGGAAAGCAGTTTTTGGCGCAGCATAAACTCTAGTTGATCATTGGATGATTCGAGTTTCGCATTCGTTTCGATTATTTTTTGCCGTTCCAGATATACCTCATACGCACGCTGAATCGTTTCGTCCAGTTCTGCTTCGCTCCAAGGTTTATTGAGGTAATGGAATATCTTTCCTTTATTGACAGCATCGACCACAGCAGCCATATCAGTATACCCCGTTAAAAGTATACGCATTGGAGCTGCATCAATCTTAATGATCCTCTCCAAAAACTCGACACCGGTCATTTCGGGCATTCGTTGATCGGTGATAATGATATTAATCGAATTATTTTTAACGAGATCAATTGCCTCTGCTCCACTGATGGCGGTAAATATCTTATATTTTAAACGGAATGTCGCCTTGAAGGAAAACAAATTATTCTCCTCATCATCAACATACAATATTGAAATCTTCTTGTTTTCCATAAACTTATTGCCTCCGATACAAATTTACGGAATAAATTTACTGAATTAAGTAGCTTGAAGAACAAACTTTACTCATTACTTTAGAAAAAATTAAATAACCCTACACTTTCTAATAGAATACGGGATATTGCCCTGATGGATTACTTATCCATGTTATTTCAGCTCATTTCTTTTTGATATTATATACCTCTTAAAAATTTTGGGTTCTCAACAACATTGGTGTCTTATTCAATTAGAGAGCATTAGATTGGGGTCTCGGGGTTAGAATATACAGATAAAAATGCGCCAAAAGTGCGCCAAAACAGTACAATTTTAGCCAGAATTGGGTTAAATATGAAATAGAAGTCGTATTTAAGTGTTTCAAATTAATTAATAGATTTTATAACTTCTCTCGGTATGACAAAAATGAGAAAAACGCTTTAAAGACACTGTAAAGACATAAAAAAGCCTTTCTACCTAAGTAAAAAGGCTTTTCTGAAAGTGACCCCGCTGAGGCTCGAACTCAGGACCCACAGATTAAGAGTCTGTTGCTCTACCAACTGAGCTACGAAGTCATTCGATAAATCAAATGTAAGATTCAGCGGAGAGAAAGTCAAGTATAAAAGGAGATTTTTTATTCTTTGTCTTCCATTTTTTGTTCCATGGCTTCGATCGCCTTAAATGTACGTTCACCCATTGGTCCCGCAAAATTATATCACATGCGATAACAATCAAAACCTCGTCGGCAAAGTCCAGATTAGACATATATGCACTTATAAACTGTCAAAAAAGTCTGCTGGTCATCTCGGTGCTTCGACCGTTACTCACTTACAGCCAAGCAAAAAAATAGAACACCTTCATGTGGCCTAGTCCCTACCGATCTGAAGTAGCAATAAGCCCCATAATCATTGGTCTAACCTCCATCTTAATAGGCTTATTTATAGCTTTCTTGTTGCCCTTTTTTAAGCGAACAACAACAGTCTTATACCCGATCATTTGTGCACGTAGTTCCTGATCTTTACTAAATAAGGATTGTGGTACCCAAAACTCAAAGCTGCCATTTTCACCAGCTTTCGTATGGTAATCTCCAATTGACACGTCAGTCCCCGTCATGCTACCCTCGCCAGAAGCACATACAATTTTTCCTGAGATCTTTACCTTAATGCTATCCTGATGTGACAATGCAGGTTCACTTTTCAGAGGTTGGCTTGGAATTGTCAGTTTTTCTACAGATTCGGTCGCTGCTACATCTTTTGTCTGTACCACAGCCACTTTTCCTGTTGTGAAGGTTTGCGCCTGTACCGCAGGCAAGCTCAATGAACCGATTAGCATCAGTCCGGCAGCAATACCATTCCACCTATTAAGCCATACCGGATTTTTTGCAAAGGAAAAACTGGCATCCAATTCACGTAACAGCTGATCTTCATAAAAACGACCGCAAAGCCCTTTACTGGATTTTTTGATCTGATCAACGATTTCCTGATCACTCATCTGCGAGAAATCAACGACTATCTTTTCGCACTTGCCACAAAAGCGTCCTTGTTCCTGTGCTGTCATTTTGCCCCAATCCGCCATGCAGGATTCTTTTACTTTTAATATGACCTTTTCCATGTCTATTCCTTTTATGTTTTGAGAAGGGATGCACAAAAGATCAAGATTTCACAAGAGCGGAATAAAATAATTTTAAATAGTTGTAAAGAGGCCGTAGGGGAATTAATCTTGCTATAGCTGGAGGGGTATTCCCTCCAGCTTGCAGTCATTTATAATTGTTACTATATTACTTGAGATCGGCTAAGATTTCTTTCACTGCCCGCTCCAGCTGCGGATCTTTATTTTCCATACGGTCCTGAACTGTATTTTTCACAAAAATATCAGGTGCCACACCTGTCTGCTCCAGATCCTGACCGTCCAGCGTATAGCAACCCCAGGAAGGTAGCCGGTAGAAAGACCCGTCGACCAGTCCCTTACCTGAGGTAAAGATGATCCAGCGGTAAGTTTCATTACCAATGATTTTACCCAGTTTCAAGGCTTTGAATCCGGCCGCGGTCATCTCTGCGTCACTCAGAGACTGTTCATTGATCAACAGCACGATCGGCTTGGCAGCGGGCGCAAAATTACTTTGTGGCGCTCGTTTTCCACCACGATACTGCCACTGTAGGTAAGGCCGCTGCGACAGAAAACGCAATACTTCATCGTGCACATTTCCACCGGTATTATAACGTAAGTCCAAAATAATTCCTTGCTTGTTATTTTCCTGCTCAGCCATATCGATAAGAAAACGCTGCAATTCTCCGCCCGACATATTCTTCATATGTGAATAAGCAATCTTATTGTCACTCAATTTGTCTACACGGCTGCGATTATCCTTGATCCATTCATCGTAAATCAATTCCCTAAAAGCTGTACTGGAAATCGGCCGCACATTGGTATGAACCTCTTTGCCATTGCGGCTTAGCGTCAGCTGCACTTCCTCTTCCATTGATGGCCATGTAAAATAACTGTCCCGATCTGCCGTTGTGTTTATTTTAACACCATTGACAGCGACCAGCACATCACCCGCTTTAATATCCACCTCTTTCTTTGCCGCCGGCCCATTGCCTACAATGCGGCTGATCTTATAAGGGTTTTCGCTATCATATTCCACTCCGATCTCGTTGGTCACGAAGCCAAAAGGTTTACGTTCTTCAGCCCCCGCGGAACTAAAACCCAAGTGTGATGAGTTGAGCTCGCCCAACATATCGTTCAAGAGAATACGCAGATCATTACGGTCATTGATTCCCGGCAGATATTTTTCGTATTTCTTTTTGGTTGCCGTCCAGTCTACCCCATGAAAATTACTGTCATAAAAGTTCTCTTCCAGATTGGCCCAGGTCTCATAAAACATCTGGTTAAATTCTTTCTCCAGGTCTCGGTTGAATTTAAAGCTCATGGTTATCGCATCAAGCTTGTTTCCCTCCAGACTGTATTTCTGTATGGTACCTCGGTTCAGCACAAAGTACTTGCCAGCCGATTCCTGTACCCGTCCCATGCCACCTTCGATTACCTTTTCAGTTTTAGGAGCCGTGAATGGTTCATATACGGTACGGTAAGCGCTGAATTTGCCCTCATGGTCAGACGAATAGAACACATAAGTCTTGTCTGCTTTTTGGATCACCAAAGGGCTGTACTGTGTCCCGGATGCAGGACTGACCTGTTCGATACGATCCCGCAAGCCCTCAAGATCAAGCTGTACCAAGACCGTTTTCTTTGGTTCTGGTCCGGGAGCTGCCGGCTTGTTCTTATCTGCATTCGACTTACTCTTATCCTTGGCGTCGTTTTCTTTCTTAGGCGCTTTCGGCTTATTTGCGACCGAATCTTTTTTTACTGCAGGCTGGGCAAATAATTCGTCAAACTTGGCACTGCGATACGGTTGGTCAAAATTGGTCAGCGCCATACGGAAGATGCTCGAGTTTTGCATTCCCGTAGGGTATGAAGGCTTGGTTCTGTTGCTCGCAAAATAAATATACTTCCCATCCGGAGACCAATAGGGGTTGGTCTCGGAGACACCAGTATTGGTCAGGTTGGTCGTTTGCCCGCTCTTGAGGTTATGGACAAAGATGTCCTGTTCAAAATTGCGCATTGCCGTAAATAACAGATAATTACCGTCGGGCGAAAATGAGGGCGAAGAATTCTGGAAGCCCCAGATTTCGTCTTTAACCACGGTCTGGCTTTTTAGACTCCCTAGATCCAATGTTCGTACCTCATCGCGGCCGCTTAGGTATACCGCTTTCGTTCGGTCGGCGTTAAAGCTAATATCGCGGTTATTTCGAAGGTCTTCGGTCAGCTGATTCACCTCGCCTTTTCCATCTGCGGTACGGGAAAACCAGTTCTGATATCCCTGGTAGGTTTGACTATAAAGTAGGGTTTTACTGTCCTTGAGCCATTTGACTTCCATGACACGCTCCCCTTTGCCCGGCATTTGACGCACAAATTTACCTTCACTATCGGAAACAAACAGCTCGCCTCTGGATACAAAGGCTATCTTTTTTCCGTCGGGCGAAACGTCAAAATCACTGATATTGCCCGAGATATTGAATTCCTTCAGCTTGCCAAGTACCTGATTGCGGTTTAATGCGATATTGGGCTGTACCGTTTTTTTTCCGGCGACATCATAAATATAAAGCTGATACCCCTTTTCAAATGCGATTTTATCGCCATTTGCTGATACAAAAGGACGTTTAATGGATTCTGTAAAGCTTGTTAGCGCTGTTTTGGCCTTGCCGCTGAGCTGATACAGGTTGTATTCGCCGTTGTTTTCATCCGAAACACAGTATATGTTTCCTTTTTGATCTGTTGTTGGCCAAAGATCTTTTCCAACATAGTCTGTATATTGCTGAAAGGCTTTTGTTTTGGGATTATAGGAACGGATATCTGGGTTAAATGCTCCCTTATAGCGTTTGCGGTTTGCCGAACTGTATCCTTCCCAGCTATCGTTAAACAGGAGCTCCCCCGAAGGTGTAGGAACGACACCACTGATATAGTTGAAAAAATGCGGAAATAGGCGTGTTGCCGTTCCACCGTCCAGAGACACCTGATAAGCCCCCATACGATTATAACGAGAGGAAGTGAAATAGAGTGATTTACTGTCCCAACTCCAGCTGTCCACCTCATCCGAGGCATCATGTGCTGTCAACTGACGGATGTCCCCGCCGGCCAAAGGCATGACATAAATATCCATATTCCCATTTTGATTGGCCGAGAATGCCAACCATTTACCGTCCGGAGAGATTCGGGGGTTGATTTCGTTGCCCTCCATACCCGTAAGCCGGACAGCAACACCTCCTTGGCTCGCTACTTTCCAAAGATCTCCTTCATAGCTGAATACCATCTCCTTCCCATCGGGTGTCAATGTTGGATGAGACAAAAATGTCGGTTGCTGCGCAACGACATAAGCAGTTCCGCCGTAGGCCAGAACTGCACTCAAAAGCAGTTTTTTTATCATTTATCTAGGAGGCTAATAATTGTTTGCCTTTAACAAAAATAGGATACGTTATCGAAAAACTATTGACGTATTGCGAATTTTACATTTTGATTGTATTTTAACCTGACATGAGTAGGTCTTGTTTGAACAACTTCGTATATTTAAAGTAAAGAAAGGCTGGTAAATTCAACTTATACCAACTTGATCAAAGTAGGGTAGGGTAGGATCGGGTTTGGTTATGGATATGTATCCATCTAATAATAAAGCGTTTAACATAGTAAAATTTACACAAGCGCATGAAAGAAGATAATTATCGCAACCTTGGTTGCCATAAAGCAAAATTAAAGAAGATAATTTTCACTTGTTTTAGATATAATTTTCAACAGTCTTTATTGTCATTTTCTACTCTTGCCAAGCTTTAGCGATGATGTTCCTTCGGGACTGAGTGATTAAATTTCTTTATTGATCCTGTCGTAAAATGAAATACTTATCCGTAACTTTGCACCCTCAAATCAGGAACTATGGACACTATGCTAACTCTCTCAGAGGAAGATCTTTATAACAAACGCAATCGCATTCGGATTGCAGTATCTCTTTTCTTTTTTTGTCAGGGCATTGCTTTCGCCTCCTGGGCAAGCCGTATTCCGGTCATCAAGGAGCGTCTTCATCTGAGCGAAGGGCAGCTGGGAACCATTTTATTGATGCTTCCCATAGGACAGCTGGTCACAATGGCCCTTTCGGGTAAATTGGTCACCAAATATGGGAGCGCCAAAGTGCTGCGTATCGTACCTATTGCTTATGCATTGGTCTTATGCTCCATCGCCTTTGCTCAAAATGCCTGGCAACTGGGAGCTATTCTCTTTCTTTTTGGCGTAACGGGAAATATGTGCAATATCTCGGTCAATACCCAGGGGGTAGCTACCGAACAGATCTATAAAAAGTCAATTATGACTTCTTTCCACGGCGCTTGGAGCATCGCCGGATTTACTGGCGCATTGGTCGGGCTGCTCACCATGAACCTCGGCCTGGATACCTTATCACATTTTTTGATCATATTGGCCTTGGTCATCGGCAATACATTCATCAATCAACGCTATCTGGTTCCGGGAAAATCACCACAGAAAGAACGGCGAAGTTTTTTTTCCAGACCTGAGGGAAGTCTTTTACAACTGGGCATCATCGGTTTTTTCAGCATGGCAACCGAGGGCGCCATGTTTGACTGGAGCGGGGTATACTTTAAGGAAATCGTTCATGCGCCCGAAAAACTCGTTGTTGTGGGCTATGCTTCTTTTATGATCATGATGGCAACGGGCCGTTTTGTGGGCGACGCCGTGATCCGTAAGCTGGGACGTAAAAGAACCTTACAATATAGCGGACTCCTGATGTTCGTAGGCATGATGACCTCGGTCATTTTTCCTCAGTTTATTATATGCACGCTTGCTTTTATGCTCGTGGGTATCGGTGTCGCCTGTAATGTACCGTCTATCTATAGTATCGCCGGTCAAAATAAAAATGTACCATCGGGCGTGGCATTGGCCATGGTTTCCAGCATTAGCTATCTCGGGTTTTTAATGGGGCCGCCACTGATCGGCTATATCGCAGAAGCATTTAGTTTGCGCTATTCCTATGGTGTTTTCGCCTGCTTTGGCCTACTCATGTTTGGCATGGTCGGAAGGCTATCCCTATTTAAAGAAGCACCATCCAATACCTAATCCAACTGGTATTTGGAAATACATTCTTCTTTTTTTTTTGCTGATTTTTGAACTTCGCTGCTTCTATTGGTGTCTTGCTGCGACCAATTATCAGGGTGTTTTTCGTCTGCTACGCCCATATTTAGCATGAACGAAAGATTGTCCCCAATATTTTATTTTGAAAACCAACAGTTTTTCTGAAAGAAAACGTTCTGACAGGAGACCGACTGTCTGATGGGAGGAATAACGATACAAATAGCGAAGATGATTATCCATTAAAATAAAACAGGAGAAATAACTTTTATCGTATTTCTCCTGCAATTGAAAAGCGAAACTGCTGGCATCACTTCTCCTTATGTAGCCCCGAGCAGAATCGAACTGCTATCAAATGTTTAGGAAACATCTATTCTATCCGTTGAACTACGGGGCCGTTTCAAAAGCCAAACTTAGGTTTATTTTATAAATAAGTCAATAGCAAGTTGAAAATCCATGCTATATTTTTTGCCGGACTCCGTGATCAGAAGCAAAAAGCAATTCGGTGAGGATTCCCGACAATAACCTCAACTGCCACCGCACCGCTGGTATAACACCCGATAATGACATACAATGGCAGTTCCGGCTATACCTTAATAGACTTAATAGATTCACCAAATTTTAAAGGCAGTACTTAATATCCTTACAATATGTTCTATAGGACAACAGCAGTAGACTCCCATCAATGGAGTTATATAAGCCGTTGGCCCAATATGCTCATCGATTTTGACAGGAAAATTTAAAGTGAAATTTATAAAGGAAAAAAATGTGGAGGGAGAAGGATTCGAACCTTCGAAGCCGAAGCAACGGATTTACAGTCCGTCCCATTTGACCGCTCTGGAACCCCTCCAGCATTGCGCTATTTTGAAATAGAACGTCGCAAAAGTAGCTTTTGCACATCAATTGTGCAACTATTTTGACGCATTAATCTGTAACTACCCCAGTATGAATTGTTTTATTTTTTCAAGAAATCCCTGTTCGGTCCGCCGCCTCTCAAAGACCTTATATTAATATAATAAAAACTTATTGTTATATTCTAGTCATAATAGATTTTGATGATAGTGTATTGGTAAAATCAATTCGCTTTTTGAACCGGGTTGCCTTATCTTTGTGTCAACAAAAAAAGAAAGATATATTATGAGTTTCACAGGTAAAAGTTTTCCAAGCATTACAGTAGATGCAATTGATTATTTAGGTGACAATTTGCAGATCAACATTTTCGAAAAAGCAGTTAAAGAAGGTAAAAAAGTACTTTTGTTCTGGTATCCAAAAGATTTCACTTTTGTATGTCCTACAGAATTACACGCGTTCCAAGAGGCTGCTGCTGAATTTGAAAAACGCAATACAGTCTTAATCGGTGCTTCTTGCGACACAAACGAAGTTCACTTTGCTTGGTTAAACACTGCAAAAGATAATGGTGGTATCGAAGGTGTTGAATATCCTATTTTAGCTGATACTAACCGCAACTTATCTAGCGTATTGGGTATCCTAGACGTTCAAGAAGTTGAGCATCCTGAGTACGGTACATTGGCACAGGGATCTGCTGTTACTTACAGAGCTACTTATTTGATCGACGAAACTGGCCGTGTATTCCACGAGTCTGTAAACGACATGCCTTTGGGCCGTAACGTAAAAGAATATTTACGCTTGATCGACGCTTACGCTCACGTACAAAAATTTGGCGAAGTATGTCCTGCAAACTGGGAAGAAGGTAAAGATGCAATGAATGCAGACAGAAAAGGTGTAGCTGATTATTTAGCTAAACACTAACAATAAAGGACCTCAGGTCTTATCAACAGGGGCCTTTATCCCGGCTCCTGTTGATTTCTCCATCAATCACCTTAATAATAAAATCATGTTACAAGAATTAGAAAACGATAATTTACAAGAAATTGTAAACAATAACGATATTGTGATGGTTCAGTATGCTGCTACATGGTGTGGTAACTGCAAAATCATGAAACCAAAATTCAAGAAATTGTCCGGCGAAAACGAGAGTGTTCCTTTTATCATCGCTGATGCGGAGAAATTTCCTGAATCACGCAAATTGGCAAACGTCAATAATCTGCCTACATTTGCTGCATTTAAAAACGGTAAATTGGTGAATCAAGTACAAACAAATAAGTTGGACGCATTAGTAGAATTATTCAATGAAGCTGCCAGTAATTAAACATCTTACAGAATTCATCGAACAAAATGATGTAGACTATATCCTGGAGACCATCGATACATTGGAAGCTCTTACAGAAGCTCCATTGAAAGATGAGGAACTCGACGTGATCGGTGAATTAATTTCTAACCTATACGGTGCCGTGGAGGTTGATAAATTGATAAAAGAAGGCAATTCGAAAAAAGACGCCTTAAATATGTTCATGAAACGTGTTCTAGGAGCAATTGACAAATAATTTTGCTTGACTAAACACACTGAAGTGAAACTTTCTTTTCATATTTTTAGTTGCCCAAAAGCTAAATTGTTGACAAAATTTAGCAATGTGGAAAACTAATTGAAGGAATCTGACAGAACTAAATATTTTCTACATATATTTACTATGTTAAAGGTTGCCACTTGGAGCGAAGCGACAAAATAACTATTCTCTAAAAATTCGTTTCAGGAAAAAATATTTTAATTGTTAAACGGAAATTTCAACTTGGTTGGAATTTCCGTTTTTTATTTTTAGACGAATCTTAAGCTAACGTCCTTATTTTCTCTGATTTTCACCTTCTTTACAGCAAATAATATACATTAAAATTACAATGCGCAACAATGCTGTTTTGGATGAAATCTTTATCTTTAGGCATGCGAAAACCCTTTCTTTCTGTCATTGTTCTATTGGCCAGCATGCTGTCAAAGTCAACTGTACAAGCACAAAATCCCCAGTGGAATGCCGCCGAGATTAAGCTCAACCTGGAAAAATTGAATGTTTTAGGCTCCGTTCTATACTTTGCCGCACATCCGGATGACGAAAATACCCGACTGATCGCCTGGCTGGCCCAGGAGAAAAAATATAGAACGGGTTATTTATCCCTGACCCGTGGTGACGGGGGACAGAATCTTATCGGCACCGAACAAGGCGTTGAATTGGGACTGATCCGTACGCAGGAGCTTCTTGCTGCGAGAAAGATCGACAAAGGGGAACAATTTTTCTCTTCAGCTTACGATTTTGGCTTTTCAAAGACACCCGAGGAAACATTTGACTTTTGGGACAAACAACGGGTGCTCGCCGAAGCAGTATGGTTGATCCGCAAATTCAGACCTGACCTGATCATAACGAGGTTTCCACCCGATGCCAGGGGTGGCCATGGGCATCATCAGGCCTCCGCAATGCTGGCACATGAAGCATTCAAAGCCGCTGCTGACCCTAAGCAGTTTCCGGAACAGCTTCAATATGTAAAACCCTGGCAGGCGAAACGCCTTCTCTGGAATACCTTTAACTTCGGCGGACAGGACAATACGCGTGAAGACCAGCTCAAAGTGGACATCGGTAACTACAATGCGCTGATAGGTGCCTCATACGGTGAAATTGCCGCGCATAGCCGCTCTTCCCACAAAAGCCAGGGCTTCGGATCTGCCGCCCAACGTGGCTCTTCCATTGAATATTTTGAATATGTCGACGGTGCCCCCGCAACAGCTTCTCCGTTGGAAGCAATAGATACTTCCTGGAAACGAATACCAAATAGCGGAACGGTACAATCATTGATCGCAAAAATCAATCAAAACTATCAGATCGACAAACCGGAATCGGCCTTACCTGATCTGCTCCAGCTTTATAAAGCACTCGACCAGATCAAGGATGATTACTGGCGGGATCAAAAGAAAAAAGAAGTCGAAAAATTGATCCTTGCCTGTAGCGGGATCTGGTTTGAAAGTGTCGTAAAAAATCCGAATTATGCGATGGGCGATCAGATCAATGTCGAAAACGCCGTTATTGCAAGACGTCCAGGCGTTACGGTGCAGCTGGTCAAACTAAATGATAAAGAGATCCATAAAAACCTGGTCAACAATCTTCTTTTAAAAGATTCTATTTCAGTAAATGCATCAATTTCTACACAGCCTTATTGGTTAAATGAACCACACGCTAAGGGGAAATTTAATGTCAGTGATTTTAATCTGACCGGTTATCCAGAAAACCCCAATAATCCAAAAGTACGCTTTGAATTAATGATCAATGGTACTGCAATTACGTTTGACCAGCATATCCAATATAAGTACACGGATCCTGTTCGTGGTGAAATCTATAATCCGGTCGTCATTCTGCCACAGCTCACAGCAAAGAGCTCAAGTCCGCTGGCGTTGACCCAAAATGCAAAATCCGTCAAGGTAAATCTGGCGTTCCAAAAAAATGGGCAGGCTCGGTCACAGTCATTTCGCGTAAACGCTGTTGGCGCAAAAGGCTGGGAAATAAATCCGGCTTCATTTGAACTACAGTTTACCTCTGGTGTTAACAGCCTCTCCAAAGAGATCACAATAAGTCCCTTAGAGGCAACTGTTTCATCCATTGATACGCTTCTTTTCCAAGTTGATCAAAAGGATAGACTAAAGGAGACAAAAACAATAGGCTATAACCATATTCCGGAGATTGTCTACTTTCCTGATGTAGCTATAAAAATGAGCAATATCAACCTGATCAATGCGGTTAAAAAGATCGCTTACATCCATGGGGCGGGAGACCTTATTCCCGAATCGCTCAGCGCGATTGGCATCCAAGTGGACGTGCTGACAAGCGAACAGCTTTTAAAAAGTGATCTATCGAGCTATGATGCAGTCATCTTGGGCGTAAGGATCTTCAATGTCAATAAAGATATCGCTCAGATTCAAAATAGATTATTGGGCTATGTCAATAACGGCGGAACCGTTGTCGAGCAATACAACGTAAGCAACGGCTTGGTTTCCAAGAATATCGGCCCCTATGCGTTTAACCTTGGCAGAAATCGGGTTACCGACGAGCTGGCCACTGTTCATTTTGACGAAAAGGATCCCGTTTTCAATTATCCCAATAAAATTACTAAAGCGGACTTTGCCAATTGGGTACAGGAGCGGGGTTTGTATTTTGCCGAAAATATCGATAAAAGATACCGTACACCGATCAGCATGCAAGATCCGGGTGAATCATTGCATAAAGGCTCGTTATTGATCGCTGACTATGGAAAAGGGAAATTTGTCTATACATCCCTATCTTTTTTTAGACAATTACCTGCGGGAATTCCCGGAGCTTACAGATTATTTGTAAATTTGTTATCAAAATCAAAATAAAATATCACAATGGAAAATCAGATTGACAACAACTGCACAACGATTGATGCTGGAAAAGCAAAAGGAATCATCCTTTTAGTCGCTGTAGTATTTGGTGCATTAATTGGCTTCACTGCAAATGAGACATTTTTGAGTATCATTGGTGGTGCTGTTATTGGATTGATTATCGCTGCGTTTTTTAACAGTGTTATCTATCCTCAAAAGGCCTCAGATAGATAAACTATAGGATGAATAGCTGGAAGCGCTACTACTGGATGGTCGTTATCTGGCTATTTATATTTATCCTTTTTCTGTACTTTTTTACAAAACATTATTCATGAGTACAGTAGATTGGGCCGTTCTATTACTGACACTTTTGTCAATTGTCGCCTATGGCATTTATAAAAGTAGAGGGATCAAAAATATTGATGGCTATCTTTTAGGCAATCGTTCTTTGCCTTGGTACCATGTCGGACTTTCGGTAATGGCCACTCAGGCGAGTGCCATTACTTTTCTGTCTGCTCCTGGATTAGCTTACTCGTCGGGGATGAGTTTTGTACAGTTTTATTTTGGCCTCCCATTGGCCATGATCGTACTCTGCATTACTTTTATTCCGATATTTCATAGACTGAAAGTCTTCACAGCTTATGAATTTCTCGAGAAACGTTTTGATGTCAGGACCCGGGGGCTCACAGCCTTATTGTTTTTAATTCAACGGGGTATTTCCACTGGCATCACTATTTTTGCGCCATCATTAATTATTTCAGCTATTCTTCATATTGACCTGACCTTAACAACCTTGGTCATTGGAAGCTTTGTGGTTATCTACACTACCTATGGAGGCACAAAAGCTGTCTCCCATACACAACTGCTCCAAATGAGCATTATATTTGGGTCACTGCTGGTGGCAGGAATGCTTGTCATCCATCTGCTTCCAGCTGATATCGGTCTTTCAAAAGCACTCCATATCGCTGGTAAATCAGGTAAAACCAATGCACTGGACTTCACTTTCGACCTGAATAACAACTATACGCTATGGACTGGGCTGATCGGAGGTTTTTTCCTGCAGCTTTCTTATTTCGGCACGGACCAGAGCCAAGTAGGCCGTTACCTTACCGGATCATCCATAAAGGAAAGCAGAATGGGACTAATTATGAATGGTCTTTTAAAGATCCCCATGCAATTTGCTATCCTATTGATCGGTGTGCTGGTATTTACCTACTATCAATACCACCAACCTCCGATTTTCTTCAATCAGGTAGAAGTACAGAAGTTGAAAGATAGTCCGTATGCGGCCTCCTACCAGGAGCTTGAGCGCAAACATACGCAGCTATTCCAGCAGCGTGAATCTGTCGTCAACGGGCTCAGTACTGCGCTGGATCATGATGCTAAGGAAAACATCGAAGCCTCACAAACGACATTACATCAATTGAATGCTGAAATGCAGCTGGTAAAAGACAGTACGCTGACGCTTATCAAGAAAAATAATCCTGCTGCCGAGACAAATGATAATAACTATATATTCCTTTCGTTTGTAACCCAAGCCTTTCCAAAAGGTTTGATCGGCTTATTGATTGCCGTTATTTTCCTGGCATCTATGGGTTCTACCGCCAGTGCTATTAACTCCTTGGCTTCGACGACAACGATCGATATCTACAAACGTTTTATTAACCGCAATGCAACCGAAAGGCAGGATCTCCTCTGGTCTCGTATATTTACCTTGATATGGGGAGTCTTCACCGTGATTATTGCACTATATGCGAATAGATTGGGCAATTTATTGGAAGCAGTAAATATCTTAGGATCTTTATTTTATGGCACTATCCTCGGTATATTTATCGTTGCTTTCTATCTGAAAAAAATTCAGGGGAAAGCAGTTTTCCTAGCAGCTGTCCTTTCTGAGGTCATTGTCATCGGCGTTTGGTGTCTCGACAAAATTCCATTTCTCTGGCTGAATCTCCTCGGCTGTTTAGCTGTAATAATAATCGCTTATTTTATACAGCTTTTTCATAACAATCAGACTGCAACACCGGATACCAGGGTTAATCAATAGTAAACAGTCCGAAAAGATTGGCTATTCCGTACGAGCTCAAATTAGGGCCTTGATTGCAAACGGAACTCAATTGGGGAAATCATTTCCTAAACCCCGTGAAGATTGAAATAAAGAGGCTGTATCATAATTGAAATTCATGATTGACCAGAATTAAATTTGGATGCATACTTTAAATTATCGAAATAGTATGAAAAAGGACCAAATTCTTAATATATTGGTCCTCTTTTGTTAAATCGAATGTCGTACAAAATTTTATTTGGTCTCAAATCGCCAAAACTGACTTTTGATACAGCCCCTTCCATGTTGTGCACAGAGATGTCAATGTCTTATTTGGTAACATTTGTCGAAATTTGCTTGACGGCAATTAGTATTTTTTATAAATATTATACAATACACTCTTATCATACAGCGTCAGCTCAGGCGTTGTATCACGGACAATAAATTTCCGCTTAAATGCGACGATCGCTGCCTTTAGGTTAGCGGTATCATACCCGATGATTTTAAGCGCATCACTGGCATTAAAACTATCAGGAGGGGTAATTAGTTGGCCTTCATCATACCAGATACCAAATCCTCTTTCCGCAAGCTTCTTCCAGGGGAAGAATACACTGGGGTCATTCTTGCGTGAAGGAGCGATATCTGCATGACCGATAAAGTTATTGTCAGGGATCAGATAGCGTGATTTTAAAGTATCCAACACCGTCATCAGCGAATTGATCTGGGCATCTGGAAAAGGCTCCCTGCCATTATTGTCCAATTCTATTCCGATAGAGCAGGAATTCATGTCCACAATGGATCCCCACTTTGCAACACCGGCATGCCACGAGCGGACATAGTCATTCAGCATCTGGATAATCTCACCGTTGCGGCCGATCACATAATGTGAACTCACCTTGGTCCGTGGAATCTGGAATGTCTTGATGGTCTGAGCGACGCTATCTTGTGCCGTATGGTGGATAATCACAAAGTTTGGCTTGCGAACATCATAGTGAATAGCTTCTGCTTGACGCCATTCGGGGTGAACCCCGGTTTTCTGCAGGAAGATTACCTTTCTCTCCTGGGGTGTCAATCGATTTGTATCGGGCTTGACCTCAACAACTTTTTCCTCCAGGACAACTGCCGGGGCAAAAGAAGCGACCAACGGTTTGGACACAGCGGCATGTCCCTTGGACTTACAGCTCGCCAAAGACATCAACACAGCAAGTATGATCCCAATTGACACTGGTCTAAACATTATTTTGGTAAACTATATACAATTCCCATGGCCAACGACTGGCTCAACTGAACTCTTGAAATAACATCCGGATCATAGATCATAATGCCGTTTAGATTGACGTTGATTACCCGGGTCACTTTTGCTGTTACGGTAACATCCAGACGATGGGTCGGATCCGAAATCTTCTCATAGTCCGCGAAGAGATTGTAACGTGCCTTCACATTCAATTTATCCGTAAAGTTCTTATCCAGGTTGCCCGTAAGCTGGAAAGCGAGTGCATTCGCAAAAGAACGGTCTTCTTTGACACCAAATCGTTCCCCTGTTCCTACCGTAGGGTTGTTAGGGTCTCTATAATAACCGTACTTCTGAAAAAAACCTTCTCCGGAACGAGGTTTTACTCGCTCATCCAAAATAAAGGTCTGCCGCGCGGTACCTGTACCAAAACGTAACGAAAACTCATTGCTCGGCTTATATTCAAGACCGAATGATTCCGTTAGATAGGCGGGCGCCATAAAGGCATTTTCAATGTAATCTATAGTGTCTTTGCCATTCACGGTTTTATACTTATACCCCGCATCAAATTGCGATTCAAAGGTAACCGATGTAAACAAGGCCCAGTTTGCCGACAATTTATAAGATAACTTGTTATCCCAAAATATCCGGTCATTGTTCTTTTTAGCGATATTATTCGTATTCTTGATCTTACCGTAACGAAGGTCTACCTCGGTCACAAAATTAAAGTTGTCCCGCGTATAGTCTGATTTATGATTGGCGTTGAGGCCAACAGCGATGGAACCGACACCACCACCTTTCCAGTTATCATTAAAGGATGCCTGGTTTAAATTGATACCAAACTTGGTCCAATGCTTCCAGTAATCTACTTCAAGATTGAGCTTGGGTACCACCGGACGAATGGTTTTGATATTTAAAGGTTGCTCTTTTTGTACAGAAATTATGGTATCTGGTTTTGCTCTAAGATCCTTCAGATCCTGTGCCCTTATGCTCGTAAAAGAAAGGCAAAGCATAGCCATGCCCACAAAATTGAATAATTTCATTCTGAAAACGTCTATTTTTTTGTTTACGGTACTAATTTATAATTAATTGTTGGAAAAGGCTCTATAAAATATTGCGAAGGGTTCAATCGGTAACGTGAATAGCAGTCTTTGATGTAATTTGTTACTTCGTAATCACTCGCCGCCAGAATGAAAAAATAGGACGGTCTAAATATTCGTCTAAATTTTTCGGCTTCCTCAAAACTGAGTCCTGTAACTTTACTGATGAGCTCCTTCGTAAATTTATAATCAATCACATTCTCCTTATAATCGTTTTCTATGGTTTTAGTCAGCCTACGCGCTCTTTTAGCCTCTTTGCTAAATAAACTATAAATGGAGTTTATACTCAGTCCTGCTCCGGTAGGACCGACGGAAAAGACATCTCCATACCCCGCCAGGCGGTAGGCTTTCTCATAATCTTCCTTTGCTTTCTTCAGAATTTCTTCGGGGCTCTTTCGTGCGGACACCTGAACCTCATCAATGTAGATTGATTCACGCAATAAATGAAACAGCAACAAACCTTTATTGTCAACGGAAAGGGTGTCTGAAAAATAGCCTTTGCTCATAGCGACAACCTGATCACCTATCCGGGCAGAAAAGTCAAATTCGCCTTTAATATTATTATAGATTACTTCGCCTGTGCGGAGATTGGCGAGCTTCACATTTCCGATACGTTGTTTGGTGTTTTTGTCAAATACGATACCTTCAACTCTTTTTTCCTGACAAAAAAGTAGCGGGATACAGCCGAGGATGGCCGAAAATAAAAAAATATATCGTAATAGCTTCACTTTCGTAAAACTACTATATCGCCATACAAAACTGAAATATTTAACATCTTTTAAAGCGTAACTATTTAGATATAACCAATAGCTGTCCTAAGGACAATGCTTCATCTGTTAAGTCATTTAGTGTTTTGATCTGTTCGACAGAGACATTATAGCGTTTGCTCAGCGAATAAAGGGTATCCTGTGCTTTTACCTCGTGAATACGCATCGCCACGGGGCTTTTGATTTCTTCGGTCTTGACCACAGCAGGAGGGGCCTCCTGAACCTGTTGCACGATTTCCTCTTGCACGGTCTCTTCACGTACCACCTTCTCCTTCGGCGTCTCTCCCCGGTCGTACTGATCAAGATGATATCGCTCGATCATTTCTATCAATAAATCCGGGTAACGGGGATTGGTTGCATATCCCGCAGCTTTAAGCCCTTTGGCCCAGCCTTTGTAGTCATTTTTGTCCAACTTGAACAAACCTGAATAACGGGGACGTAGCAGGAATTCGGAATGATCCTTAAACGATTGCTCGGGATTATCGTATACACGGAAGCAGTCGTTGATATTATCGTCGGGGCGGGTCACGGATTTACCTTTCCATACACCACCGCACTTAATACCGAAATGATTATTTGCTTCACGTGCCAGGTAGCTGTTACCATTGCCAGACTCCAACAGGGCCTGCGCAAGTTTGATACTGGCCGGAATGCCATATTTGTTCATTTCTGCAATTGCGATATCTTTATAATGAGCAATGTAGTCATTTCCTGCCATGGAAGGCCGACCTGAAGAAGAAGATGAAGAAGTTTTTGAATTGGAGCCGGATTTAGCCGATGATAATGTGCCTCTCCGGCTTGAACATGATGTAATCAACATCATGAATACAATCATGCCATAAAAAAACTTCTTCATGCAATACTTTCGTGCTTATTTTTTTGTAGACGAGAATTTATTTTGCTTGGAATCATTATCAAATACATCAAGATGATATAGTTTAATCGTCTTAAGTACCTTCGCTGTCCAGTCTCTACTTGTAGAATACCCCGAACGAGCAATTGCCTTTACCCAAGCTTCATATTTTTCTCCCGGATGTTTTTCAAAAAGACTTTGAGTAGTCTTTTTTCTTTTTACTATTCCTACAAAGTCATCATATGAGTCCAATACAGACCGATAACCTTTGTAAGCTGACCGAATAACGGTACTATTGTTTCTTCCTTTGACACCAAAATGGTTATTCAAATTCTTTGCTATCCTGCTACGCCCATTTCCGCTTTCATGCATAGCGATGGCTAGGATAACCGATGCTGGAACGCCATGTTCCTCCATCATTTCTTTTGCTATTGGACTGTACTTATCGACATATGCCGCACTTTGAGCTGAAACTTTTGAAATCCCAAAAGTTGCTAAAGCCAGTAACAGTACAAAGCTTTTTAATTGTTTTAAATTCATGAAGAATGTTTTAGTTCACAAATTACTTCTTGCGCAATGCAAAAAGTCCGTCTCGAATCGGTAGTATTACCTTTTCTACGCGCTTGTCCTGAGCTAAACGTGCATTCAAATCAATGATCTGCTTTGTTTGGTTGTCTGGTTTTGAATCCAACACCTTACCTTTCCATAAGACGTTGTCAATCAAAATAAGTCCCCCAGACGGAACTTGATTTATTATCGTTTCGAAATAATATAAATTTCTCTTTTTATCAGCGTCAATAAATACCAGATCGAATGTTTCGTTCAATGTGGGTATAATCTCTGCTGCGTCACCAATATGATATCGGATCTTATCTGCGAATTCAGACCCTTCAAAATACCCTTGGACTCTTTCCTGTTGCTCTTCATTGATATCAATGGTATGTAATATCCCATCCTGTTGAAGACCCTCCGCGAGACATAATGTTGCATATCCCGTAAAAGTTCCGATCTCCAAAATACGTTTTGGAGCAACCAATTTACTCAATAAAGAAAGAACTCTTCCCTGGTAATGACCAGATAACATATGGGGCATTGTTTCCTTCAAATATGTCTCCCGATTTACCCTTTTCAGTAACGAATTTTCTTCGTCTGTAGTATGTTCCAAATAGGACTCTAAATCGTTGGCAACAATTTCCATAACCACAAAGGTACCAAAAAACATTTTTATGATAAAAATATTTTTTTATAAAAAACTGATAAACAGCATGATATAATTATCGGTTTGTAAAGAGATTTTTTAGCGACTAGCCTTAAAAGCCCAAAAACGCACTATCCCCATTTTTTGATTTTTATATTTCTTTCCCGATTTCATCAAAAAATAAGCCCTCGTGAAGACGTGCTTCGCGAGGGCTTATTTTTATTATTTAGCGATAAAAATACTAAGCAAGATCGGCTGTGATCAGGCGTAAAAATTCGGAGCGTGTTACGTCATTTTGAAATGCGCCTGTAAATGCGGAGGTCGTCGTAACGGAGTTCTGTTTTTGTACCCCACGCATAGCCATACACATGTGTTTGCACTCCATCACCACAGCGACTCCACGGGCGCCCAAGGTTTCCTGAATACAATCTCTGATCTCATTGGTAAGACGTTCCTGTACCTGCAGACGACGGGCAAAGATATCCACGACACGAGGAATTTTACTCAAGCCTACAATATGACCGTTTGGAATATAGGCAATGTGTGCCTTGCCAAAGAATGGTAACATATGATGCTCACACAAGGAGTACACTTCAATATCCTTTACAACCACCATCTGGCTATAATCTTCCTCAAACATGGCTCCTCTAAGCACTTCTGCAGCATCAATATCATATCCATGCGTTAAAAATTGCAGGGCTTTAGCGACACGCTCAGGAGTCTTTACCAGACCTTCACGCTTGGGGTCTTCGCCCAAACATTCCAATATATCTGTATAATGAGAAGCGATGCGATCTACTTTTTCAGTATTGTATTTGTCGATCTTAATATATCCATCCAACTCTTCGCTGTCAAATGAGTGTTGACTCATAGTTTCTACTATTTAAATGTATTAAAGATTAATCGCCAAAATATTCGACGTAGTTATTTTCGGTTTCATGCAAACGTACACTATGCAATGCAACTCCTTCTTCCTCAAAAAGCGGTTTGAGGATTTTGAATATCTCAATAGCGATATTTTCTGTAGAAGCCATGACGTCTTTCATAAAATCAACATCCAAATTGAAATTACGATGATCCACTTTGTCAATAATGTTGCGGTTGATAATTTCTTTCATGATCTTTAAATCGATCAAAAAACCAGTTTCGGGATTTACTTCCCCCTTGACCGTGACAAAAAGGTCATAATTGTGCCCATGCCAATTTGGATTAGAACAAAGCCCAAACACCTGTTCGTTTTGTTCATTGCTCCAATCTTCACGATACAGCTTATGTGCTGCACAAAAACGTTCACGACGAGTTATAAATATCATAATAATACAAAGATACGGCTTTAAGGCCAATTTTAACATTTCTATTTTAGTAATGCCGTCAGAATAGGGTAATATAATTAACGGAGAAAGATCCTCCGCTGATTTTTACATCAAAGTACCCGAGACCTGCTCGATAATTCGTAATTTTCGCATACTATAAAGAAGTTCATCATGAAAATATTAATCGTTTCTGCCACGCAGTTCGAAATTCAGCCTTTTCTGGAGGTTGCCGCAAATTACCCCGACTGTGACACAATAATTACAGGTGTAGGAATGGTGGCAACAGCATTTGAATTAGGAAGGGTGCTGCACGAGAATAAATATGACCTCCTTATAAATATAGGTATTGCGGGCTGCTTGGACCGCAACCTGAAAATAGGCGCGGTTGTACAGGTCATCTCAGAATCGTTGGTCGAATTGGGGGCGGAGGATGACCAACAATTTATTCCGATCGAACAATTGGGTTACGGAAAATCCAAATTTCAATCGTCTTTGCTTCATGGTGAAAATATAGTGCTTCCGTTTTTACCCCAGGGGCAAGGCATCACAGTAAATAAGGTACACGGGAATGCAGATACAATTGCAAAACTTCAACAGCTCCACCCCGACAGCTGTATCGAGAGCATGGAAGGCGCTGCAGTTTTCTTTGCAGCGGATAAAATGGATCTCCCGGTGATCGAGCTTCGGGGCATCTCCAATTATGTGGAAAAAAGAAACCGTGCCACGTGGAACATTCCGCTGGCAATAATGAATAGTAATAAGGCACTTATCCAAACATTGGATTTCTTGTCGGACTTATTTTCCAAAATTTAACACAAAAGTCATTTACTTATTAAAAAATGACATAAAACTATACAATTAGGCTGGTCAAATCTTCAAAATATCAATTTTAAATAGTAGATTTGTAATCTAAAAATTGACACTATTTTACAACTGATGAGAGAAATACAATTCAGAGAAGCACTTCGTGAAGCGATGAACGAAGAAATGCGTAAAGACGACAAAATATTTTTATTAGGTGAAGAAGTTGCTGAGTATAACGGTGCTTATAAAGTAAGCCAAGGTATGCTCGATGAATTCGGTGCAAAACGTATCATTGATACACCTATTGCTGAACTTGGTTTTGCTGGTATCGCTGTTGGTGCGGCAATGAACGGTCTAAAACCGATCGTTGAGTTCATGACATTTAACTTTTCACTTGTTGCGATTGACCAAGTTATCAATGCTGCTGCAAAAATCCACTCCATGAGCGGTGGACAATTTTCTATCCCTATAGTCTTCCGTGGCCCGACAGGAAATGCAGGTCAGCTAGCAGCACAACACTCTCAAAACTTTGAAAACTGGTTTGCAAATACGCCAGGATTGAAAGTGGTTGTTCCTTCAAATCCTTACGAAGCTAAAGGTTTATTGAAATCTTCAATTATTGATCCAGATCCGGTTATTTTTATGGAATCTGAGGTCATGTACGGCGATAAAGGCCAAGTTCCTGAAGAAGAGTACTACCTCGAAATCGGAAAAGCAAATATCATCCAGGAAGGTACTGATGTTACTGTTGTTTCTTTCGGTAAAATGCTTCCTCGTGTTGTAATCCCTGCTGTTGAAGAATTGAAAAAAGAAGGCATCAGTGTAGAATTGATCGATTTGCGTTCTGTGCGCCCAATTGATTACCCTACACTTATCGAATCTGTTAAGAAAACAAACCGTCTGGTTATCGTAGAAGAAGCTTGGCCTTTGGCATCAATCTCTACGGATTTGGCATTTAATGTGCAACGCAATGCGTTTGATTATTTGGATGCTCCTGTTATCCGTGTGAACTGTGCTGACGTACCTCTTCCTTATGCGCCAACCTTGATCGAAGCTGCTTTACCTAGTGTAGAAAAAGTGGTTAAAGCCGTGAAAGAAGTATCTTATATCAAAAAGTAATTCAGTTACTTTTCGAAGCAAATAAAAAAACCCTTTTACTGATGTAAAAGGGTTTTTTTATATATTTATTTGTCCTGTTATTCAATAACACTAAAATCCAATAGATGAAAACACTAAAAACAATGGCTTTGACTGCTCTATTTGCGTTTATAGCCCTATCTGTATCCGCTCAAAAAAAATACACCCTACGGGTAAATCCCGACGAGGGCAAGAAAATAGCGCAAAATGTGATTATGGCAATGGACATCGAAACCGGGGAACAGAAGATTGTGACCGATTTGACGATGGGGTTTGATATTACAAACACAGCCAAGAAAGACAACTCCTTTCTATTTGAGCTTGTCTATACAGGAATCAACATGAAAATGAGCGGAGAAGCCATGGAAATGACCTATGATTCCAAAAATCCCGAAGCCAATGAATTTTCAAAACAGATGCATGCAACTGTAGGCAAGCTAGTGGATAGCAAAATAGGCTTTTCGATAGATCAATTGGGAAAATCTTCGGATATACAATTGCCTGAAGGTGTCAATCTGCCTTTCGATCGAAGTATGTTTGAAAATATCAGCACCGTATTACCTGAACAGGCCATTGCTGTTGGCGAATCCTGGAGTTCAAAAACCGAATCGGAAGAATCAGGCTTACTAATCGAAAACAAAATGACACTCGCCGAAGTGAATGAGCAGGGATATAAAGTAAATGTGGAAGGAAAAATGTTTGGATCGGACGCAAAGCAGGTGGGTAGTATTCAGGGATTCTATGTATTGGATAAAAAGAGCTGTCTGACTAAAATAACAGAGATGACAAGTGATGTCGATATGCCGGAGGCAAAGATCAAGACGGTCATAAAATGCCAGTAGATGGCAATAAAAAAGGGGCTTAATTTTAAAATTAAGCCCCTTTTTTATTACACCGATATTAAGCGTTGATTTCTTCTTTGTATTGATCCGCAGATAATAATGCATCTACATCAGCTGCATTATTCAATTTAATACGAACAATCCAGCCTTCACCATAAGGATCAGAATTCACCAATTCAGGAGAAGCATCAATTGCATCATTAACCGATAAAATTGTAGCTGCTACAGGTAAAAACAGATCAGAAACCGTTTTTACAGCTTCGATTGTACCGAAAACTTCATTTGCGGCAACTTCTTCACCTACAGTATTAATGTCAACAAAAACGATGTCACCCAATTCACGTTGAGCGAAATCGGTAATCCCTACAACTGCTTCATCACCTTCAACACGAATCCATTCGTGATCTTTGGTGTATTTCAATTCTGCTGGAAAATTCATTGTATCTAATTTTTTGATTTTTAATGCCGTGAAGTTACAAAATATCTTCAATTGTCAAAAATGTTATAATGAATATCATTTTTGTGTTTATTTTTAAGCTATGAATCCTCAAATCGAAAAACTTTATCAGATCGGCCTAAAAAAAGAGCGCTTTATTATTGGTCTGATGTCCGGAACCTCATTAGACGGCCTTGATATCGCATTATGCCGTATTGAAAATGCCGGAAAGACGACCAAAATTAGTTTAGAAAAGTTTATCACAATGGACTACGAGGATATTTTTAGAACCAAAATCCGTGAAATATTCGCAAAAAGAACCATCGACCAGCAACTATTTTCGGGCCTTAATGCATACATAGGTATCACCCATGCGAATTTGATTAATCAAGCACTCAAAAGCTGGAACATTTCAGCTGCTGAAATCGACTGTATCGCCAGTCATGGACAAACGGTCTACCACGCACCGCAATCGCTGACAAAAGACCTTAATTGGCCTAACAGTACATTACAGATCGGTGATGGAGATCATATCGCCATACATACGGGCATAATTACGCTCTCAGATTTTAGGCAAAAACACATCGCTTCCGGAGGAGAGGGCGCGCCATTGGCAGCCTATGGCGACTACCTGCTTTTTTCTCACCCTACTGAAAACAGGTTCTTGCTAAATATAGGCGGCATTTCTAATTTTACCTTCATACCAAGTCATCAAAGTCAACTGGAGGCTTATGCAACGGATCTGGGCCCGGGAAATACCATGATGAACCAGTATATGAAAGCGCATTTTGACCTAGAGATGGATCAAAACGCCACGATCGCAAAAAAAGGAAGTGTCAATAAGGACTTGTTGGAACAGCTTCTGGCCGAAGAATTCTTAGCCTTGCCGTTTCCCAAAACTACAGGACCGGAACTGTTCAACCTAACTTACCTAAAAGAGGCTCAAAAACATTCAGATACAGTAGCGCTTCCGCATGAGGATGTCATGGCTACACTCAATCGCTTTTCGGCTCAGGCCATGATCAACGGCATACGCCGGCAAGCAGCAGGATTACCGAACGTCTCGGTATATATCAGTGGCGGAGGATTACATAATCCTTTGCTTTTTGACAGTATCAAAGCCAATCTGCCCGACTGCAAAGTAGAAAGCTTCGCCAACCTGGGGATTGACCCAGATGCCAAGGAGGCTGTTCTCTTTGCTCTATTGGCGAATGAAACCCTCGCTGGAACAAGATCTAATGTTGAACACATTAAAAACTCTCCGGCGGTTTGTATGGGCAAAATTAGCCTGCCAGAGTAAACTACTCACTTTCTATCGCCTCTTGTAAAAACTCCTTGAACGGTAACATCTTTTTATAAGAGGCGATAATATTATCCAGCGCATTTTTGTTTGACAGGTCTTTAATGGTCAGGGGCTGATCCAGAACAAAGCTTTTTAGCTTGATAAAATCAATATGGGGATTGTCCTCGCCATAACCGGCAGGAGCACGCTTAAGCAGATCTTCTTTGAACAGCGTTATTTTTCCATCATCCAAGGCTCCGTTGAGAATTTTTGCCAAATGCTCACCATTATAGTCAATTTCCTGTCTTATCGCTTCCAGATGAGGTTTCTCCGGCCGCCAGTAACCACAGGCAATAAATGAATTTTCAGCACCGATATGAATATAGTATTCAGGACCGTGCAACTTCCTTCCGTCAACAGATATCCCAGCCCCAAACCAAGTCTTATAAGGGGTTTTATCATTTGAAAAACGCGTATCTCTATAGATACGGAACAGACATTTGTTGGCTTGAATGGAGGTATTTATTTTGGGGTCAAATTCACTCAGCGCAGCTATTAAATCGGTTAGAAAACTCCGGACATCCGCTAATGCAGACTCATATTTCTCGCGGTTCTCCGCAAACCATTCCCTTGAATTATTTTCCTTTAATTCTGTCAAAAAATCAAAGGTAGATTTTTGAATGTGACTCATAATGCTGTTAACTGATTAAAATTAAGAAAACGTAGACCATGGGCGCAGCCAATAATAAACCGTCAAAACGGTCCAGGAAGCCACCGTGCCCCGGTAAGATACTACCCGAATCCTTGACGTGTAAGCTCCTTTTTAACATTGATTCAACCAGATCTCCCAATGTTCCAACAATACTGATGATGATAGCAACAGTGATCCATTGCCATAAGGGCAGACTTCCAAAATATTTCTCCAGATTTATAGCGACTACAATAGCCAAAATGAAGCCGCCAAAAAAACCTTCCCAGGTCTTCTTTGGAGAGATACGCTCAAAAAGTTTATGTTTACCAAAGCTCCGGCCGGCAAGATATGCTCCGGTATCATTGGTCCAGAGCAATATTAAAAAACCAAGGGGAATATAATGGTTATAAACGCCATTGATAAAACCCAGCTTTGCAAAAAGAAAGAAGGGAAATGTGACATAGCAGATACCCAAAAAAGTATAGGCGATATCATTAAAGGGAAAACTTCGCTTTTGAAAAAGTGAAATAATATAGGTTAAACCGATCAATGGCGTAATGAACCATAGAAATTTAGGTTCCAAAAGATCCATAGCCACCATAGATCCTATAGCAAATCCTGTAATGGCCAAAATGATCCCCAAGGCCTTATTGGGCGCACGCTCTTCGGACGACACGATACCATAAAACTCATACAGACACCATGCACTTAACAGCGTAAAAAAGATACTGTATAGGTATGGCCCGAATAAAGTGGATGCCACCATGACAACTACAAAAATAGCACCGGTTATCGCTCTTGTCTTCATCTTAATTCGCTCCCTCTGCTTCTTCAATCAATCTTTCGGCAGTTTCAACCGAGTTTTCACTAACATATAGTTCTATTTTTCCAAACAAATAGGAAGAATCCTGTTTATTTAATGCCACGGCCGGGATACCATTCTCTTCCAGCATCTGTTTTACTATTTCAGCCTGAATAGCATTTGTATATGTTTTAATTTTCTTCCAATCGTTCTCCATGGTTTCCTTTTTGTGTTGACAGATAAAATAAGAATACAAAAATAGCAGTAAAAATGAAGCCTACAACATATATCCACCAAGATTGCAGCTCAAATGCATTGATTTCTTCATAACTTTTACCATTTCGTGTGTAATAAAAAGACATCACCGTTGCTCCGGCGTTATTGACAAAATGACCAAAAATAGGTAACAGAATATTTTTGCTCCAGACATAGAGATAACCGAAAAATGCCCCCAGCAGCATCCGTGGTATAAAACCAAAAAACTGCAGGTGTATGGCGCTGAAGACGATTGCAACAATCCAAATGACAACATGAGGATTGGAAATCCACCTGCCGACGATATTCTGGAGGACACCGCGGAATAAAAGTTCTTCGCCTATGGCCGGTATCAGCGCCAAAACCACCAGATTAAACAGAAATCCGAAAAAGCTGGTTTCCACGATAATTCCTTTGATCAGATCTCCTGATTCTCGCTCACTGCGCTCCATCCAAACCTGCACGGACCTCATATTATCCGGCAGCTGTAATGATTCGTTCCAATGTCCGATTAGACTCATCAGCGGCATAAAAGCAAGCATGGCAAAAAAGATATAGGCAAACTGCTTTGCCTGTGGCGCGTATTCTTGTTTAAAATAAGTGATTCCATACCCCTCACGTGTATGCATCAGATATGCCGGTACAACAAAGGACCCCAGACTACTCATCAACAACAAAAAACGCATTTCATTTGCGGAACCTTGCATGAGGGCAGCCAATGAAAATACCTGTCCTGTAAATTTGTAATAGAAAAAGAGCATAAGGATACCGATGACCTGCGAGAGAAAGGTAAATCCGATGACCAACAGGACCAGACGCAATAATGATTGAAATGGAGAAGTAGTTTGCTCGGGATACATAAAATTTTAAATATGTTTTAAAGATAACAATAAAAGCATCCCACTTTATACATTTCGCTGCAATTCAATAAGACATCCCTGACCGGATCAGTGGAAAAAATGGTATTATGAAAGGCTCCGGATCAGTTGGAAACACTAAAAAAATAAGTATCAAAATCCAGTAAATAGCGCTGAGATGGTATATAAAAAAGGTTCCGAAATAATTTCCGGAACCTTTTTATACAATATTGATATTGATCTATTAATTTACCCGTATCGGATCTGCTGGTTTTTGTAGATTTTTGTAAGGGTAGGTTTTCATTTCTTCCAATAAAATCTTCACCGTTCTTTCCAATTGTGGATCACGTCCTTCTAAGAGATCCTTCGGTAATTGCTCTACAAATATATCCGGAGCGACACCCTCATTTTCTATAATCCAGTTACCTTTCAGGTCGTATACCCCAAAGTTTGGCGAGGTAATGCGTCCACCATCCAACAACGGCGGATATCCGCTGATACCAACCAGAATACCCATCGTAGTGCGGCCAACCAGCTTACCCAAACCTTTGAAGCGGAACATATAAGGCATCATATCACCTCCTGAACCCGCATTTTCATTAATAATCATCGCTTTTGGCCCGTAGATACCATTGCCCGGCGTCGTAAATCCTTTGCCGTCACGGATCCCCCACCCAGCAATTAATTCACGGGAAAGTAAGTCAATGACATAATCGGCTACCCAGCCACCACCATTGTTTCTTTCGTCCATCAGAAGGGCCTTTTTATCCATCTGGGAGAAATAATAACGGTTGAAGTAGGTGTATCCCTCCGGACCCGTATTTGGCATGTATACGTAAGCTATTTGTCCATTGCTTAGCTGATCCACTTTCTTGCGGTTACGTTCTACCCATTCCATGCTGCGCAAACTCATTTCGTCTGCAAAAGAGATCGGTTTTATAACGACTTCGCGGGCACCAACCAGCGATGGTTTGGAATTAATTCTTAACGTCACCTGTCTGCCTACTGTATTATCAAATAAACTATAGATATCCTTGTCTTCCGTTAATTCAATACCATTTACAGCGACGATGTAGTCACCTTCTTTGATATTCAACCCGGGCTCTGCCAACGGTGCTTTAAAAGAAGGATTCCATTCCAGGCGTGTGAATACCTTCGCGATCTGGTAATAGCCATTTTTGATCGTATAGTCGGCTCCTAATACGCCCACCGACACTGATGGGGTAGAAGGCTGGTCACCCGGATAAATATAATTGTGTCCAACAACCATTTCGCCCATCATTTCATTCAATAAATACCCCAAATCAGAACGATGGTTAACAAAAGGGAGAAACTTCTCATATTTGGCCTTCATGGCTTTCCAGTCAGCTCCATGCATATTCTCCACATAGAAATAATCTTTCTGCATTGCCCAGACTTCATTAAAGACCTGTTTCCATTCTGCGACAGGATCCACCAATTGTTGAATACCATCCAATTTGATAACACCTGCAGTCGGGGAGGCAACTTTCTGTCCGGCCGTCACAATATTATAACCGTTAGCTGTCTGATATAACATCTTCTTGCCATCGGCACTGATCACAAAACTACGGGCATTCTCCACCAATGTTTTATTTTCCAGATCTTTGAAATCATAGGCTCCGATGGTACCTCCACGCTGATACGTCAACTGGTTTGGAACCAGCCCGTTCAGATTCCAATAAGTACCTACCGGCAAAGGTAAAGCGACAATGCGATTCTCAATACGGTCAAAATCTACCGGAATGGTTTTGTCCTCAGGCTTACTGGCCGGGGTTTCTTCTTTTTTATCCTTTTTCGGTGCCTTTTTATCGTTTTCTTTTACGCGTGCTGTTTTGCTGCTTTCTTTTTCCGCAGGTTTGTCCGCTTTATCTTCACGGATCTGCTCTTCGTCACTTTCGTTCTTAAAGAAAGAAGGGGTTTTACTTGACAGGATGAAGGCATACACGGCATAGTCAACATTACGTTGTGTAGCCGACATGTGCAGACCAGAATTGGTCAATCCTGTATTGGTACTTGCTGTAAAGAAAAGATATTTCCCATCCTGTGAAAAAGCAGTGCTGCGAACAGAACTCATGCCATCTGTAATCTGCTGCGTTTTCTTGGTATCCAAATTGTACATAAACACAGCCGGTACGCCGTTTTCTAAGGTACGTGTAAATGAAATCCATTTGGAATCCGGAGACCAGCTCGGTTGAAAATGATTCGAAACTCTGCCGGTTTGGCCGCTCAGTTTATCGTCCGCAACCTTCACTATAGCCTTAGATGCGATATCAATATAGTACAGATTGAGATGAGCGTCGTTATAAAACAGCTTCTTTGAATCCGGAGACCATGTAGGTTCAAAATAAAAATTGGTCTCGCCCAGATTGAAATATAGCGGCTGATCCTTTCCAAACTGATCCACTAAAACGAGCTGATAAGAACCGTTCTTATCTGAGATATAAGAAACCCATTTTCCGTTGGGCGACCAATCCGGGAAACGTTCGTGTGACCCCGGCGAATTCGATAAATTGCGCGCTTCACCTTTCTCCTTAGGTACGGTGAAGATCTCACCCCTAGATTCAAATAACGCACGTTGACCTGTGGGAGACAGGGCCGCATAACGAATGTCGTCCTTGATATTTTTATAGAAAGGACGCTTAAACATAGCATCCGTATTGACACTAATGTGAAGGGCGGTTACCTTATTATTGTTTGTTAAGTTTAATGTATTCAATACACCCGCGTATTCAAAAATCAATTCATTGCCGTTTCCATTTAGCGAGCGCACATCGTAATCTTTGAAATCAGTCAGCTTTTCAACTTTCTTTGACTTGGTATCGTAGCTGAAGATGTTGACTATTTTATCGCGATCCGACAGGAAATAAACCTTATTCCCTAACCAAAGAGGCTTCACATCGTTGCTTTTTACCTGGGGAATTGCTTCTATTTCCTTGGTTTTTGTATCAAAAATCCAGATGGTAGGTGTACCGCCACCTCTATAGCGCTTGAAAGCCACGCGATCCCGCTCTGTGGGATCGGTATTTTTGATATAGGCCCAATAGCGTCCGTCCATGGAGGGGCTACCCTGTGTTGCTTCAGGCATCAATAAAGCCTTATCCATACCCAGTCGCTGAATATTAGAACTGTATAATCGTGGGCTTAGTGCATAGGTAAAATCACGGGATGTCGTATAATAAACTTCATCATTGTTCAGCCAGCCACGTAATACATCCGAAGAAGGATGATAAGTAATGCGTTGCGGTTCCCCTCCTTCAATAGGAAGAACATACACATCTGTATTACCGTCATAATTGCCCGTAAAAGCAACTTTCTTGCCATCAGGAGAGAACATCGGGTTTTGTTCGACACCGGGATTTGTTGTCAGACGTCTCGGATTTGCACCGTTCTTGTCTGCAATCCAGATATCTCCACCATACACAAAAGCAATATTACTGGCGCTGATACTTGGATTTCGGAGTAATAAAGTTTCCTGGGCTTTGACCTGTAGAAATGAAGTCCCGATCAAAAATGCAGCAATAAACTTAAAATGAGTTTTATTCATAAATGCTCAATGGTTAAAATTAATATGCAAAGCTACTATTTTGTTCAGTACAATGCTCGGCATATCATATTCATAAAAATATAAAGGTTACAACTTACTCTACAAAGCTACTATTTTGTCCAATAAATCACCTCGTATATCAACAAAGTTGCATAAAATATACCGTAAAAAAAAAGCCCTGCTTTATGGGCAGGGCTTTATCCTTTTATTAACGATTAAAAACCGTATTCTTGCTCAATTTCCAATACGATACCTTCGTCTACCAAAACGCGACCGCAATGTTCGCAGATAATGATTTTTTTACGTTGACGAATCTCAGATTGCATCTGAGCAGGGATTTTATTGTGACATCCTGAACAGCTATCACGATCGATAGAAACGACCGCCAAACCATTTTTGAAAGAATTACGTAAACGGTAGTAAACTTTTACCAAACGCTCTTCGATATTCGCTTCCGCTTCTGCAGCTTTAGCCAATAAAGCATCTTCTTCCTTTTGGGTTTCTGAAGTAATTGTTTCTAATTCTTTCTTTTTACCCTCAAGTTCATTTTTGCTGTATTCCAGGTTACCTACAGTAGCATCGTAGTTCTCTGTTTTGTTACGAATCTCGAATTCTGCTTCTTTGATTCTCTTTTCACAAACCTGAATCTCAAGACCCTGGATTTCAATTTCTTTCGAAATAGCGTCGTACTCACGATTGTTTTTTACCTCATTTAACTGCGACTCATATTTTTTGATGGCAGCCTGGGCATCCTTAATCATGTTTTTACGCTTAACGATCGAATCTTCTAAATCGTCTAAGTCTGTTCTGATCTTCTCAATACGAGTCTCTAAACCCGCAATCTCATCTTCAAGATCTGCAACTTCCATAGGCAACTCACCACGAACCTGGCGAATTTTGTCTATTTTAGTATGTATGGCTTGCAAAAGCCATAGTGCTTTCAATTTTTGTTCTACGGTTTGTTCCATCAACTGTAGTATTTTATAGGATTTGTATCTATTTCTGTTGTTAAGGTTGCAAAGTTAGGAAATTTTTTCGTAATAATGTCGTACAATAATTCTTGCGTAAATTGTTCGCTCTCAAAATGTCCCGTATCCGCAATGACAATTTCACCCTCCGCATCAAAAAATTCATGGTATTTATAATCCGCCGTAACAAAAAAATCAGCTCCTGAGCGCTTTGCCGCCCCTAATAAGAAACCACCTGCACCACCGCAAACAGCAACCCTGCTAACCTTTTTTCCTAGAAGCGCGGTATGACGAATAACATTCAGTTTGAGATTCTCTTTTAGATAAGCCAAAAACTCCCGTTCATCCATAGGCTCCGCTAAGTTGCCGATCATTCCAGCTCCAATTGCTGTCGCGGTATTCTGCAAATCAAAAAGATCATAAGCGACCTCTTCATAGGGATGGGCCTCATAAAGTGCCAAAAGAAGTTTTCTTTCAATTGAACGGGTATAGATCACTTCAATCCGCGTTTCTTCGACACGTTCCTGTGTTCCTATTTCGCCGATCGTAGGTGCAGACCCGGCCAACGGCCTGAAACTTCCATAACCGGCCGTATTAAAACTGCATTGGTCGTAATGCTTACCGATTTGGCCCGCTCCGGCCTCAAATAGGGCTGTCCTGACTTCTTCTACATGGCTCCTTGGCACAAATACAACCATCTTGCGCAGTACATTGGGTTTTGATTCCAATATCGCCTGATTAACCAATCCCAGCTTATCCGCGATTTTTGAATTAACTCCGCCAATAACATTATCCAGATTGGTATGTATTGCATACAGGGCAATTTTGTTTTCTATAGCTTTTATGACAGTACGCTCAACATAATTCTTTCCGTTGAACTTTTTTAATCCTTTGAAAACAATGGGATGATGCGAAATAATTAAGTTGCACCCTTTTTCGATCGCTTCCTGTACAACTTCCTCCGTACAATCCAACGAAATTAACACTTTGGTAATCTCTTGATCTGCATGGCCGACAATAAGTCCGGCATTATCGTAAGATTCCTGCAAATCCAATGGAGCCAGCTGCTCCAGGTATTGAATAACTGCTTTAATTTTCATCGTTTATAATGACCTCCTTTTCTCGAAATTTATCATGTTCTTCCAAAATTCTACGATTTGCATTGATATTAAACCAATAGTTGGCCAATGTGACAAAGTGCATGATCACCAGCACACCTGAAATAGAAAATGGCAGGGGAATATTTGTAGCCAAATAGATCCATGCATATAACGATCCTTTCCGAAAGGTCGGATTCTCCTCAACAGCAATCTTGCGATCATAGAACTCATTGATGAGCGAATCCCGCAGACGGGAAGCAACCTGAAAATTCCAGTAAATATTGATCAATGGAATGGCGACCAACCAAGACTGACCGGGTGTCATCAATCTATTTTCCACCGCTATCAAGTTTAATGTCCGGCGAATTGTATTCGCAAATAACAACCAGATAATAATCCGTATAACGACCAGGGCTAAGGCTGCATACAGTACTTCGGGTTTACTTAATTCTTTTACTAATTCTTCTTGCGTCATTGAAATATCTTACTCTTATTTATTTTTCCTGTAATAACAAATCTACTAATTCTTTCAGCTTTTTTATTTGCGGATTGTGATCGCTGATCAATTCAACGGTTTTAAAATGACGCTGCTTTGCTTTTGCATAAAATGGATAAAAGTCATCTTTGTCCATTGCCTTATTATCTTCGTAAGTCAGGATGTAAGTTGCCGGAATTGTCTCCCGTTTCGGATTTCTTAAACTGATTTTATCAGTCATCGTTTTCAAAGGGTGGGGGACATCCCGCGGAAACTTGCGTTCGTCCTTTACCCAAAATGGAATAATAAAACCGTCCTTCTCAAGTTTTAAAAGACCATTGTCCCCATCAGGCTTTACCATCAAACTCAGGACGGACTCCTGATCATCCGGAAGGATGGCATCTAAATAGACCAACTTTTTTATCCGATCCGAAAGACTGTCTGCTACACCGGTTATTATCATTCCACCGTAGCTATGGCCGACTAAAACGATATCTCGAAGATCTTCAAACAATATCGTATTGATAATATCGTTGATGTGGGTCTGTAAACCAATAGAAGTATCCGCTAAATGATAACGTTCTCCCAAGCCTGTTAGTGTGGGGCGATAGGTTTTATGTCCTTCTTTCTCCAATTCATTTGCTGTCTTTTTAAATTGCCAGGCACCACCCCAGGCACCATGCACAATCACATAAGTAGTTTGCTGTGCATAAGTAGATTTTAAGCCTACAGCTAATGAAAAAAACAATATAAAATAACCTAATACACTAAATTTCATTGCATTATATTTACATCAAATAATCTTATCACTATTTCTAAATCTACTCAACAATTTGCTATGTTCCAACATGCATTTACCGTTTTGTTACCGAAAAAGGTAAATGTGAGTGCTCACTTATTAAATAAACCTCCCTTAATTACTGTTTAAATACCTATTTCATATAAAAATCGCCTCGTCAGATCAAGCAGGGTAGGGGAGAACGCAACAAAAAAAGTCAGACATACAATAAAAATATGGCTGGTTTTTTATGATAATCCACTTTTTGTTTTTTCCATTCCGCGATGGTCAGACTCCGTATAGATTCATCGGCTGAGGTCACATTGCAGGCTACACAGAGTTGAGTATTCGGTTTGCAGGTTTTCAGAAGATCCTCCAACAGGTGATTGTTACGGAAAGGTGTTTCAATAAAAATCTGGGTTTGCTTCTCACGCATGGATTGTAGCTCAAGATCTTTAATCTTCTTCGTACGTTCGTTTTTGTCAATGGGCAAATAACCTTGGAAAGCGAACTTCTGTCCACTAAATCCTGAAGCCATAAGTGCTAATAAGATGGAGCTGGGACCAACCAATGGCACCACTTTAATCCCGAGCTGATGCGCGCGGGCCACAACAGAAGCGCCCGGATCTGCTACTCCAGGACAGCCAGCCTCCGACATGAGTCCCACATTTTTACCTTGCTTCAAGCCCTCAAAAAAATCATTAATATTTCCTTTGTCCCGTGCATGTTTCCCATAATCATGTATTTTCAATTCACTTTGGGGTATTTTTAAACCTGCTAACTTTAGAAACTTTCTTGCAGTCTTTTCATTTTCCACAATATATTCGTCCAATGTATTGATTGTTTCAACCAAATAAGGAGTAAAAGACTGGAATGCAGCATCATCGCTCAGAGGAACGGGAATTAAATATAATATACCATTTGCCATATACAAACCTACTAATTAACGATCATTTGATTGTAGTAATTTTATACTTAGCATAATTTAACCTTTAAAAATGATTAAATTTGCAAATTTTAAACTCATTATTAGTATTTTAGCATAAGTATTTGTTGCAACAATAAACATCATCCAAATGATCACACAAATTACAGAAGGCGTAAAAATCTCGGTTGAAACCATCTATCAATCGGAGTATTCTAATCCCGACCGTGAACATTTTATGTTTGCTTATCACATTAGCATAGAAAATCTGAGTGATTACACGGTACAATTGCTAAGTCGTTACTGGAAAATTTTTGATGCAAAAGGCGACTATAGGGAAGTATCAGGCGAAGGCGTTGTAGGCGAGCAACCTGTCATCGAACCGGGCCAGATACATCAATATACTTCGGGATGTAATCTTAACAGTGAATTTGGTTTCATGGAAGGTCATTACAACATGATCCGTTCTTTGGATAATAGCAGTTTTCAGGTTGAAATACCACGCTTCAATCTGATTGCGGATTATGCATTGAATTAAATTTATCAAGGTAATATCATTATTGCCGATTTATCACACAACGAAGCTTTTTTCGCATCGAATAAGAAACTATTTCTTTATTTTTGCGTGCATTCTAAATCAACTGTTACTGAGACCATGCTGCGCAAGGGCAATTTACCCGTCATGCAGCGGTTAACATCGTATAGAAAGCCACCCAACAGATTTAATTAGTCAGCAATCAAAATAGATTATTGATTCAATATATAAATAATTGAAAATCAAAAAGATATATAACTATTTGATTTTCAAAACATTAAAAAACCATCAAGGGTAATGGACTCTTGAAGGGAATTTTATTGTATAAAAAATGACTAAAATTAATTTTTGGGTGATATAACGTGAGTATTTTAGCTACAGAACAAGTAAGCCATTCCTTCCACGATAGGTGGCTTTTTAGAGATTTACACTTCGGACTCCAAAAAGGAGAGCGGGTGGCTTTGGTCGGAATAAATGGTACAGGCAAATCAACATTGCTTTCTATTTTAGCGGACCGTACCTTGCCAACATCAGGAAAAGTTGTCAAGGAAAAAGGTATAAAAATTGGTTTTCTCGAACAAGATCCTGATTTCACAGGATTAAAATCAATCAACGATTTTATATATAGTGCGGACAACGATCAGCAGCGTCTAATCAGGGAATATGAAGAACTTCTCGAAAGCAGTGATATCGACCAGAAAAAATTAGAAGATCTTACTGAAAAAATAAGTTCACTGAACGCCTGGGAATATGAGCATAATATCAAGACGATTTTAAATCGCCTAAACATTATGGACTTTCAACAGGATATAAAAAGTCTCTCCGGGGGCCAACGCAAAAGGCTGGCATTAGCCAAGCTTTTGATAGATGAACCAGACGTATATATCCTCGATGAACCAACCAACCACCTGGATATAGAGACCATTGAATGGTTAGAGAAGCTGCTTACCACCGGAAATAAAACGGTACTTTTGGTCACACACGACCGCTATTTTCTCGATAATATCTGTACGGAAATCCGGGAACTGGACAGGGGCAATCTATATATTTATAAAGGTAGCTATGCTTATTTTTTGGAGAAGAAGTCGGATCGTGAGACGATAGATGCAGTCATGGTCGAAAAGAGCAGAAATCTACTTCGTAAAGAGTTGGAATGGATGCGGCGCCAGCCTCAGGCTCGGGGTACCAAATCGAAATCCCGTATCGAAGCGTTTTACGATCTGGAGGAAAAGTCAAAATCAATAAAGGGAAACGACTCCGTTCAACTTAGTGTAAAAGTAAGTAGACAGGGATCTAAAATTCTTGAACTGGAACATGTATCCAAACATTATGGACCAAAAGAAATCATTACGGATTTTTCTTACACCTTCAAAAAAGGAGACCGCATAGGTCTGGCTGGAAAGAATGGAACAGGTAAATCGACCTTTCTAAATCTTATCACAAAAGAAGAAACCCCAGATGCCGGAACCATAGCAGTAGGAGAGACCACCGTATATGGATACTATAAACAAGGGGGACTCGAAGTAAACGAAAATGACCGCGTACTTGATGTTGTAAAAAATATTGCGGACTATATTGAGATGGCAAACGGAGAAGTAATTACGGCATCTCAATTACTCACACACTTTTTATTTCCTCCGGAAAAGCAGTTTGGCTTTGTCAACAAACTTAGCGGCGGGGAGCGAAAACGTCTCCAGCTGATGCGGGTATTAATGAAGAATCCAAATTTCCTTATACTGGATGAGCCTTCCAATGATTTGGACATCGATACCCTAAATGTACTAGAAGAGTTTCTCGACAACTACAGGGGCGTACTGATATTGGTATCCCACGACAGGTATCTATTGGATAAGTTGACTGACCAACTTTTCATATTTGAAGGGACAGGCAAGATCCGTATCTATAATGGAAACTATGCCGACTTTAAAATAGAACAAGACGAGCTTCAAAAGTTAGAAAAGGAAAAGCAAAAAAAGAATATCCAGGAAATAGCGAAACCTCAGATAAAAGAAGAAAAGAAAAAGCTTTCTTATAAGGAGCAACTCGAATACAATAAACTCGAATCAGAAATAGAAAGCCTCGAACTACAGGTGAAAGCCAAGACTGAGGAACTAAACCAACTGACAGATCATACCAAACTTTCAACACTGGCAGAAGAGATAAAAACGATGCAAGAACAAATAGATCAAAAGTCCGAGCGCTGGTTATATCTTGCCGATTTTATGTAAAATTTTTCATTGGGTTTCACGTGGAACGTAAAGAAAAGAGTAAATTTGTAGACAAATAAAAAGCCACGTTTCACGTGGAACAAGGATATAAAAATGTTTAAAAAATACAATGTAATTGTAGTAGGTGCCGGACATGCCGGATGTGAAGCAGCAGCAGCAGCAGCCAATCTCGGTTCTTCCACTTTACTTATTACAATGAATATGGGTGTGATAGCTCAGATGAGTTGCAACCCAGCTATAGGTGGTGTAGCCAAAGGACAAATCGTAAGAGAGATAGATGCAATGGGTGGATACACCGGAATCATTGCAGACAAATCAACGATTCAATTCCGCATGCTTAACCTTTCAAAAGGTCCGGCAATGTGGAGCCCACGTACACAAAATGACCGTATGCGATTTGCGGAAGAGTGGAGATTACAATTAGAATCTTTACCTAACCTCGATATGTGGCAAGACACCGTAAAAGAGGTCATCGTTAAAAACGGAAGAGCATGCGGCGTAATCACTTCCATGGGAATAGAAATTGAATCGGATGCTGTTGTCCTTACAAATGGAACATTCCTAAACGGTGTGATCCACATCGGTGATAAAAAATTTGGCGGCGGTAGGACAGGAGAGAAGGCTGCTACAGGATTAACCGAACAGCTCGTTTCACTGGGCTTCGAATCGGGCAGAATGAAAACCGGTACTCCACCAAGAATTGATGGTCGCAGTCTCAACTATGCGCTCATGGAAGAACAATGGGGCGATGAAAAGAAGGGACGTTTCTCCTATACAGATGTAGAGATGCCCACCGAACAACGCTGTTGCTGGATTACATATACCAACGACAAGGTACATGAAATGCTCCGCACCGGCTTTGAAAAATCACCCATGTTTACCGGACGGATCAAAGGGTTAGGACCACGCTATTGTCCATCCATAGAAGACAAAATAAATCGCTTTGCGGAGCGTGAGCGACATCAGATTTTTGTGGAACCGGAAGGATTCAAAACCGTGGAAATATATGTAAATGGTTTCTCGACTTCGCTTCCCGAAGATGTACAGTTAAAAGCTCTTCAACTCATTCCGGGTTTTGAAAATGCCAAGATGTACCGTCCGGGATATGCAATAGAATACGATTACTTTCCACCGATGCAGCTTGACCTAACATTGGAAACTCAATTGGTGAAACACCTTTTCTTCGCCGGACAGATCAATGGCACCACAGGGTACGAAGAAGCAGCAGCACAAGGTTTCCTTGCAGGTATAAATGCACATCAACGTGTCAATGACGATAAAGAACTTATTCTAAAAAGATCCGAGTCCTATATCGGTGTACTGGTGGATGACCTTGTCACAAAAGGAACCGAAGAACCCTACCGTATGTTTACTTCGAGAGCAGAGCACCGGCTCTTATTACGTCAGGATAATGCCGATATCCGCCTTACACCATTAGCGTACAAACTGGGATTGGTCAGTGAGGAAAGACTAAAGAAGGTAGAGGCTAAAATAGAAAATTCGAATAACATCATTGAATACCTCAAGCAGAATTCAACCGATCTCGAGAAGATGAATGCCGTAATGGCCGAAGTGGGTTCAAGTGCACTTGCACAAAAAACTCGTTTAAGTAACGTACTTGCCCGACCGCAGGTTAATATACAGGACATCGTCAAAGGGGACGAAGGCTTTGCTCAATACGTTTCTCAATTTGACAACGAAACCATAGAGCAGGCTGAAATTAATCTCAAGTACGAAAGCTATTTCGAAAAGGAAATCGAGATCGTCAACCGCATGAAGAAGATGGAAGATAGAGAAATTAATCCTGATTTCGATTATAGTTTGTTAACTTCACTGTCCATAGAAGCCAGGCAGAAATTAGCGAAAGTAAAACCCAGAACATTGGGGCAGGCCTCCCGAATTTCAGGCGTATCACCGTCAGATATCAGCGTTTTGATGGTACATATGAGTTAATTAATTGATTATCAGATAATTATAAATAAAAATAAACAAGCTTAAAATAAGCGATTTAAGACAATATTCTATTTTTTATGACAACTTCTTTAAAAAATAATAAAAGTAGTTCAGAGAGGCTAAAAAGTAGCTTAAAAACGAGATTACTTATTTTAAGCATGTTTATAATGCTCATTGGCTTGTCAATACAATGTGCGAGTATACAACAGCCAACAGGGGGGCCCAAAGATTCCATTCCACCAAAAATTCTACAGGAAAGTCCTACGAACTTTTCGAAGAATTTTACGGAGAAAAAAATAGTCATCACATTTGATGAGTATGTCAAGTTGGCCAATCAACAAAAAGAATTCAGTATCACACCTGATATGGGAAGTACCCCCCAGTTCAAAATCAAGAAAAAAAATCTGGAAATCACCTTACCTGATTCCCTGGAAAAAAATACAACCTATAGCATTTATTTTGGTAAAGGACTGGTAGATTATAATGCAGGAAATGCATTGGTAAATTATGCTTATGTATTTGCAACAGGTGATAAAATTGACTCGCTCAGTATATCGGGCAATGTAAAGAGTGCAATGACCAAAGAAGTCCTGAAAGAGGTTAAAGTCCTTCTAATCCCCATCAGTCAAGATTCAATCTTCGGAAAAAAGAAAGCGAATATTTTTACAACAACGGATACCGCCGGAAATTATAAACTCAATAATCTCCGCGAAGGGACATATCGTATCTATGCGCTCCAGGAAAAGAACAATGACCGAATCTATAATGCACCTGATGAAGAAATAGGTTTTCTAAAAGATTCCATCGTATTGGAGCGAGATCTTAGCAATATCAATCTCGAAATATTTAAAGCAATTCCAAAGAAATTCCGCACCCAGGAAAAGAAGTTTGAAAAAAATGGTAGTGTACTGCTCATTTTCAATAGAAGAGTGGATAAACCCAAACTGAATATTCTGAATGATGAAGTCAACAACAAGGATAAAATAGTACGGTTCTCGAAGAGCTCAGATTCCGCGACCTTGTTTCTGCCAAACCTAAAAATAGACTCTCTAAAACTCGTTCTAACGGAAAATGAAAAACCTTTGGATACCATTCTCGTCAGAAGGGGAAACGTAAAAATTGAGCAGGTCATTGATCCGCAATTTACACCAAATAATGGAAAAGTGGACAGAATCAATCACCTTCAGGTATCAGCCTTTACACCTATAAAAAATATAGATAAGGCAAAGCTAAAATTCAAAGAAGACTCGCTTGTAAGAACAAATTATCAATTGGCAGTGGATACAAATGATTCCAATATTTACCATATCCGTTATAATTGGAAAAAGGATAAAAAATATCAAATAGAATTTACCGAAGGTGCCATAACAGGATATTTCGGGGAACAAAATAAAGAGAAAAAATTCGATCTGACATACGACGATAGCGAAAACTATGGGGATCTAACATTTGATTTCACCGATCTGGATAGCAACACAACCTATCTCGTCGAACTGATCAATGAGAAAAAAGATAAAATATATAGAGTTGATAAAATCAACAGCAATAATGCTTCAGTAGCTTATAAACAATTTCCGGGGGGAAAATATACCATACGTGTCATCCGGGATGACAATGACAACGGCATATGGGATACCGGAGATGTTGAAAAGAAGACTTTTCCAGAACCCGTTGTTTATTTAAACAAGGTTTTCACGATACGTGCAAACTGGGAACAAAAAGATAGCTTTTCAATAAGTGCCCTCAAAAAGGAATAAAGTCAAGGTCACGGCCAAAAATAAAGGCAAAATTGTATTGCTAATACGTTTAAGCTAAAACCAGGAACTATATAATACGTAGTTGTGCGGCAACTGCTGCAAAAGCGCTTTCTGCTCCTCAGTCAGCGCTTTTACCTTTTTAGCCGGAACGCCGGCATATAAAAAACCGGACTCGCAACGCGTATTCTCCAAAACAACAGCCCCCGCTGCAATAATTACATTGGATTCCACCACTGCATTATCCATGACGATAGCGCCCATTCCGATCAACACGTAATCCTCCACGATACATCCGTGCACCATTGCCTGATGCCCGATATTCACATAATTACCAATGGTAGTCCCGCACTTTTGATAAGTACAGTGAATAACAGCGCCATCCTGGATATTCGTATAATGGCCTATACGAATATAATTAACGTCTCCGCGGATCACTGCATTGAACCATACCGAGCAATGGTGCCCAATCTCCACATCGCCAACAATAGTGGAATTGGGTGCTAAAAAGCATTCTTCTGCGATCAATGGAGACTTGTCCAGAACGGGTAAAATAAGTGCCATATGTCCTAAAATATTGTGTCTTGTAATACAGTTGAGTGTTGTGGATAATCCGTCGTATAATGCAGGCCCCTACTCTCTTTCCGCAACATAGCCGACTTGGTGACAATATAAGCTACCTGGATCACATTACGCAGTTCACAAAGCTTCACAGAGAGCCTCGTGTTACGATAAAAGTCCTCCGTTTCCGCATATAATAAATGTAGACGCTTTAGGGCTCTTTCCAATCTAAAATCTGACCGGACAATACCTACGTAGTCACTCATAATTTTTTGACATTCACGCAAGTTATGGCTAACCAAAATGTCCTCGTTAGAAAGTGAAGTCTTGGAGTCATCCCAATCCGGGACATTAGTAACATAATGTATGGATTCAATCGCTTTGGTTGCATCCAAAAAGATGCGATGCGCATATACAAGGGCTTCCAGCAAAGAATTCGAAGCTAAACGATTTGCCCCATGTAGTCCGGTTGACGAACACTCCCCACAAGCGTACAGGTTGCGTATACTGCTTCTTCCGAAATCATCCACATAAATTCCCCCGCATAAATAATGTGCTGCCGGAGTGACCGGTATAAAGTCTGTCGCCATATCCAATCCGATGGAGAGACACTTCTCATAAATATTTGGAAAATGCTTAATGATATCCTCCTTATCCCTATGGGTAATATCCAAATACACATAATCTATACCCGACTTTTTCATCTCGGCATCTATAGCGCGTGCCACAATATCCCTGGGAGCCAATGATGCCCGCTCGTCATATTCCTCCATAAAAGACTCACCATCCACCCGTCTAAGAATCCCTCCGAAACCGCGAACGGCTTCAGACACCAAAAATGCCGGAGAATCCTTAGGATTATATAATGAAGTGGGATGAAACTGCATAAATTCCATATTACGCACCTTGCCCTTAGCCCGGTAAACCATGGCTATTCCGTCACCGGTAGCAATAGTCGGGTTAGTTGTACTCGAGTACACGTGACCAGCTCCACCGGAAGCCATGACAGTCACCCTACTTAAAATTTTGTCCACGAGGTGGGATGAAGTATTGAAAGCATAGATACCATAACAGGTAATATCCTCCCTATTCTTATCCACATATTCCCCCATATGATGTTGGGTAATCAGATCAATGGCAAAATAATGTGTGACAATTTCAATATTGGGATCGCTATGGGCCTGTTCCAACAGCGCTCTTTCTATTTCGTAACCTGTTATATCCTTATAATGAAGGATACGGTGAGCCGAATGCCCGCCCTCTTTAGCCAGGTCATATACCCCCGATTCTTCCTTGTCAAATGAGGTTCCGTAGGAAATAAGTTCAGCAATTCGATCCGGTGCTTCCCTAACGACGTTTTCCACAATTTCCACATCACATAATCCATCCCCAGCTATCTGAGTATCAATGATATGCTTTTCGAAGCTATCAGACTTATCCACAACGGCAGCCACTCCCCCCTGCGCATATTTTGTATTAGACTCATCCTCATTGGACTTCGTGACTATCAACACTTTACCAAATTTTGAAGCCTTTAACGCAAAGCTCAATCCGGCAATACCTGATCCAATGACCAAAAAATCTACCTTTCTATCTGCCATATATTTTAAATTCACAAACTATCCCCAAAAGTGATGGTTGAAATTAACGAAAAATGTGGAAAACGTGTAAATAAAAGGTTAAATAAAAATGAAAAGTATTTAACATTCCACAGATCCCCTATTCACAGCACGAATTCCAATTATTTTTCCGCATAAAATTTGATAGATTTCCACATTTTCTCGACAGCGACTATTCAACAAAAAATTATGGAAAATTAAAAACGGCAAAAATTAGATTTTTAAAAATCAGCTCTTTAAAGCGAAAATTCTGTTGAAAAATTGTTGAAAACTCTATAAAAACCGCAAATCAAAATCGATTCAGATCAATTTATACCACTTTTCCACACCCTAATAAACAATAAGAGAATCTTTAATTTAAAATATTAGTATTTATTGAAAAAAAAGATTGTGGAATACGTTCGAGAATCTTTGTTTAGCTTTGTCAACATCGAATCAAACCTATTTAGGTTACGATATTTGGAAAGGGATAAACTCCCCTTTTGAAATATTCAATTCTAAACGGCTTTATTTTCGATAACTAGATTCTTGAGGTATTTTAGACCTTTTTAGAATGGAATATTTTTTTTAAAACTTTTTAAACAACTTTTATGGAATTATAAAAGGGTTTGTATCGGCATTTTTATGTCTTTAAGCCCAGAAATTGGTTTTTGAACCGTTTAGACTAAATTATTTAGACTTTGCCAGCTTTATTTTAATTTTATTAAAGTCTGAAAGGCTTTGAAAATTTTGAGATTGAAAAAAATATACATTTTGAGCCGTTTAGGTTTGGATATTCGATTTTTTTATAAAAAAAATTGAATATATGCTGTGCAGAGAGCGTTTTCGATGAATTTTTATGGAATATTTAAATTTGAATTTTATCGATATGCTGTTTTCGTTTTTCTAAAGCGATTTAGATTTGCATATTAGATTTTTTTATAAATTTTTAAGATTTTATGGTATTTTAAGTGACTTTGGATCAATCGGAATTAATTTTTACCAGTGGAGATTTCAAAATGTGTATTTATGGGCATAAAATCTGGCAAATCTGTTCGGAGATCAGCTTATAGTCGATTTCTTTGCAATATTTGAAATTTTGTAGGATTTTTCGGCAATTATGCGATTTCTGGAGGGTTTGTTATCAATTTTAATACAATTAAACTCAATTAGAATTGAATATTTTTTTTGTAAATGCCGTTTTGATTGATTATTGGATTTTAAGCGGCTTGATAAAAGATTTTGCAATAAATCTTTGAATCGCCTACATTAGCAAATGCCAAATGGATCAAATTCGTGGAGATTATTTTTAAAAAATTATTGTGGAATGAAGATTCTTACTATATTTGCGACCCCAGTATCGATTGGGAGCTTAAAAAAAATATAATTTAGTCTTTTAGATTTTGATAATTACCATTATCAGCTATAATAAATTTTTTAGACGAATGTCAAGGGGTTTATTTTAAAAATAAAGTCCTCCTGATTGCGATAGATTTTTATTTTAAATGCTTTATTGGATTTAATGGATTGTAAAGCCCTATTTTTGCTATTGAAAATAGATATTAATAATTTTTATAACCTTATTGTAATTTTATTATTTTATAAATTAATAAAATAAAATATAAGGTGTACTATTCTCTATTCACGGAGGATACACTAGCATTGGCTAGTTGAGATTTTTTTTAACTTATTCATTCAAAATCTATTGAACCGAAAAATAATGTGTTTAAAGCTCTTCATACAAGCTGGTTTAGATTTTCATAAAATTTTATTCAGCCAATAACAGCGCAAATATCGCATTCTATGGGGCTTTAACTTTGCTTATTATGATTTCATAGATAAAATAAACCCCGCCAGTTTGCGCTATAATTTTTTATTTTCAATTTTTACAGAATAATCGTATCCTAAACGACTTTGAAGTACGAAAGCACCGAATAATCTGTTAAACTAATCTTCGCTATTCAAAGCTGCTCGAAACTATCCTAGCCCAGATAGCTGTCTTTGCCTGGCTATCGCGAATAATTTCGCTTTTAATATGTTAAAGTATGTGTCGTACTGTTTTTCAATTTGAGGCCTCTCACAATCAATTGTACGATATGATACTATAATTTATTGAAAATATCCGATTCTCATGGACTTTAATTGAGATCTGATAATTGAAAAATTAGACCTAATGTATTTCCTTCCAATTTTATGGACTCAAATTGTAAATTTTATCGAAATAAAGCCTTTTAGGTTTTCTTAAAAGCATCCCATTAGGCTATTGTATGTAAATATTCAATTCTGAACGAGTTTATAATGTAAGCAGCCATAATGCTGTTGCGGCTCATTCGTTGTCGTTAGATATGCTATGGTAATATGTGCTTTTACCCGTTTGAAACAGGGACTGCACCTTTCCTACTAAAGCCTTTGAGCTTTTCATATATTTTTTCTTTCTTTTTCTCGTGGCAAATTTTAAATTCTGGCGGGCACAAAACGATAACAGCATGTGAAATGTTAATAAATAAAGCTTCCGTTTGTGCTATATTTTTGCTTGTTTTGTATCATGCCTAAGAACGTTCAATAGGCGGAAAATGGAGAGAAAGTCATTTTCTACGTGGGAAAGATTTTGGTGCAAACCCGCTGAGCTTTTTATAAAGGGTATATTGCCCGGCAGTTTTCTGAATATCCGACTCTAAAAGGGTTTAAATTGGGTGATATCTTTGTATATTTATTTTAATGATAATAATTTAATTTAAAATTTACAATATCTTCCTACTATTGCTCAGCTACATATTTGATTAATTTGCTTTTTATTGACTTTTATATATGTAACAATGCGTATTTTTGCTGTTCATAAACTGTTGAAAGTACCCGCATGGAAATTGTAAATTATGAGCTTCAGGCAAAAGGATATAACGATGCTCCGATTGACCCCTCATTGGATTTGGTAGCTGAAATCCAACGATTGAAGAAAGAAAAGAATGCTGTAATTTTGGCACATTACTACCAGGAATCTGAAATTCAAGATATTGCAGACTATATTGGAGATAGTTTAGGCTTGTCCCAGGAAGCTGCAAAGACAGATGCCGATTTAATTGTTTTTGCCGGAGTACATTTTATGGCGGAGACAGCGAAGATACTTTCGCCCACAAAGAAGGTGATCTTGCCGGATGCTAAAGCTGGTTGTTCGTTGTCGGATTCATGTCCACCACACTTGTTTGCTAAATTTAAGGAACAGTATCCAGACCATTTGGTCATTACCTATGTCAATTGTACTGCCGAATTAAAGGCACTTTCGGATATTGTATGTACATCGAGTAATGCAGTCCAAATTGTGGAGAGCCTCCCGAAAGATCAGAAGATCATTTTTGGACCCGATCGTAATCTTGGAGCTTATGTAAAGAAAAAAACGGGCCGTGATCTCGTGTTATGGAACGGTGCTTGTATGGTCCATGAAATTTTTTCTCAAGATAAAATTGATCGTCTGAAGAGTGAATATCCTGAAGCTAAGTTTATTGCCCATCCTGAATGTGAAGACCATATTTTGGCTAAAGCGGATTATGTGGGTTCCACATTGGGGATGCTTAAGTTTACGCAAACAGATAATGCGCAGGTTTATATTGTAGCCACAGAATCTGGAATTCTTTATCAGATGCAGAAAGCAAGCCCAGGGAAGACTTTTATTCCTGCACCACCAAACAATGCCTGTGCATGTAATGATTGCCCTCACATGAAGCTTAATACGCTTGAGAAGCTTTATAATTGTTTGAAATATGAATCGCCTGAAATTTTACTTCCTGAAGACGTCATACTTCGCGCACAACGGCCTATTGAGCGTATGTTGGAGATATCAGCAAGTTTGGGATTGTAATAATTTGTATAATTTTTGATGATAATCGATATGATAACAGGTTGGTTTTCATATCGATTATTATTTTTATAGTGCTATTAACGGAGCTAAACCATAGCGGTATGAGATACCTGTTTGAGCGTTATATGATAGTTTAAAATTTTAAATTTTTTAACATGTTTGATTTTGATAATACTGAACGCACCAGTCTGGAGGACATGGGGGAGTTCGGTTTAATTGACTATATCAGTAAAGCGGTGGAGCTGACCGAAAAATCTACCGTTAAGGGAATTGGTGATGACGCAGCGGTATTGGATTTTGAAGGAAAGAAAACCTTGATTTCTACCGATTTGCTTTTGGAAGGTATTCATTTTGATCTGCGGTATGTCCCTTTAAAGCATTTGGGATATAAGGCAGTCCAGGTCAATTTGAGCGATATCTATGCGATGAACGGAATAGCTTCCCAGATTACGTTTTCTATCGGGTTATCTTCCAAATTTCCACTGGAAGCCGTAGAAGAGATCTATCAGGGAGCTTTGATCGCCTGTAAGAAGTATAACGTCGATTTGGTTGGGGGGGACACTTCGGCTTCGGCCCAAGGTCTAGTTCTATCCGTTACGAGTATAGGTTATGCCGACGCGGATAAGATTGTCTATCGCAACGGCGCGAAGGAAGGCGACTTATTGTGTGTATCCGGCGATTTGGGAGCAGCATATATGGGACTGCAACTATTGGAAAGAGAAAAAGATATTTATTTGGAAAACCCCAATGTGCAGCCGGATCTGGAGGGTAAAGACTATATTGTTGAACGTCAGCTAAAACCGGAAGCACGAAAGGATATTGTGGAGTTATTTGCAAAATTAGATATCCTACCTACATCAATGATGGATATTTCTGATGGCTTGGCTTCCGAAATACTTCACATCTGTCGACAATCTGATAAAGGTTGTAGATTGTATGAAGAAAAAATTCCATTGGACCAGATGACCTACGATACCGGACGTGAATTCGGTATTGACCCGACGGTAGCAGCATTAAATGGGGGGGAGGATTATGAACTGCTGTTTACAATAGCACAGGCAGATCACGATAAGATCAAGAATTTGCCCGATATCAGTATTATAGGCTACATGACGGCTGCATCAGAAGGCTGTGAAATGATTTCTAAATCCGGAAATCTTTATCCAATTACGGCGCAGGGCTGGAATGCTTTCAAAAAGAAGGATTAAATTAAGATAGCTAAAGAGAACAGCAAGTTTTCAATGAATATGGAAGAAGTTAGATATTGAAATATTCAGACGATAATAAAAAAGGTTGTCCAGCTTGGCGGACAACCTTTTTTTATTGTTCTAATTCTTCTTCGAGTACCAGATCCTCCTGTTTCGGATCCCGCTCTTCGACATTAAAATTGTTGTAGCCTAATCCTACTTCAATCTGTAGAAGACGCTGTTGGAGCATTTCTAAAATTGCCAGGAAATTATAGACAAATTGAACCTTATTTTCGGAGTTTTTCAATAGTTCCTGAAAATCTAATTTCTTATTAATTTCGATAAGTTCAGCTATCGCTTTTTTCTGTTGTTCAATCGTATAGGGATACTTCACAACAGTATGTGTTACCTCGGGTGGCCTATTGCGAAATTGATACATCATTTGTTCATAGATCATCATCAGGCCGTATAGATCAAAGCTATCCAGGTTTTCACCTGTAGCATCCAATTGAAGTTGTTGGCGTATATCATAATGGATATTGCCTCTGCTATACAACTGGAGACGGTTTTCTTCCATCACCCGGAGGCCTTCGCAGACCTCTTTGAACTGCTTATAGAGAATAAGTTTCTGAACGAGGTCTTCTCTCAGATCTATTTCGTTTTCATTTTCATCCAGATCCGGTCTCGGCAGTAGCATCTTTGCTTTTATACGCATCAATGTAGAGGCTACAAAAATAAACTCGCTGGCCATCTCCATATTGAGTGCCTGCATCTGACTTACGTAAGACAAAAAATCATCGGTAATTTTCGAAATAGGGATATCATGAATGTTCAGTTCGTCCCGCTCGATAAAAAATAGTAATAAATCAAAAGGTCCCTCAAATTGAGGAAGCTTGATTTCGTAACCTTCTTCTACTTGCATATCTTATACAAATTTACATAATAAAATCTGTTGCAATTGTTCATATGAAAACTATTGCTGTTTTTATTTGTTGTAGCTCAATATGGAAATGCGATTTATTTTAAAGATTAAATAAAATTGTCGTTACTTTGTGTAAACATTTAATGTAAATAGCAGTACTATGCAATTTGAGGCTGGAGAACTATTAAGTAAAATAAACGATCCCTCTGATCTTAAAAAGCTAAAGGAAGACCAATTAGAACAACTAAGCCAGGAATTACGTCAATTTATTATTGATCAGGTTTCGGTGAATGGTGGTCACTTTGCAGCAAGTTTGGGAGTCGTTGAGTTAACGGTGGCGTTACATTACGTAATGAATACACCCTATGATCAATTGATATGGGATGTAGGCCATCAGGCTTATGGTCATAAAATTCTGACTGGACGTCGCGAGGTATTTCATACGAATCGTATTGAAAATGGAATTTCGGGTTTTCCGAACCGTTTTGAATCGGAATATGACGCATTTGGGGTAGGCCATTCTTCTACCTCAATTTCAGCAGCTTTGGGTATGGCTGTTGCTTCCCAAATAAAGGGAGAAAAAGATCGTCAGCATATTGCGGTTATTGGAGATGGTGCTTTGACCGGTGGAATGTCTTTTGAAGCATTGAACCATGCTGGTATCTCCAAATCTAACCTATTGGTGATTCTGAATGACAATTGTATGTCGATAGATCCTAATGTCGGCGCGCTGAAAGAATATTTGACAAGCATTACGACATCAAAACGGTACAATAGATTTAGGGATGATATCGCTGCTGTGCTGACAAAAATTTCTGAAGTAGGACCAAATGCACTCGGTATTGCTAAAAAACTGGAGAAAAGTATCAAAGGGACTTTATTAAAGAATGCTAATCTTTTTGAGTCATTGAACTTTAGATATTTTGGTCCGGTGGACGGACATGACGTAAAGAAATTAGCCAAGACGCTTGAAGATCTTAAGCATATACCCGGTCCAAAATTGCTGCATGTTGTAACAATTAAGGGAAAAGGATTCGCGCTTGCCGAAAAGGATCAGACGAAATGGCATGCGCCGGGCTTATTTGATAAAATTACCGGAGAGATAAAAAAATCTTCCAGTGAAAAACCGGTAGCACCAAAATACCAGGATGTCTTTGGACATACGATGGTTGAGCTTGCTGAAGCTAACAAAAAAATTGTCGGTATCACACCGGCGATGCCTTCAGGCTCTTCGATGAATATCATGATGAACGCAATGCCTGACCGGGCCTTTGATGTCGGTATTGCGGAGCAACATGCCGTCACATTTAGTGCCGGTCTGGCGACACAGGGGCTATTACCTTTTTGTAATATTTACTCGTCGTTTATGCAACGTGCCTATGATCAGGTTATCCATGACGTTGCGCTACAAAACTTGAATGTTGTTTTTTGTCTGGATCGTGCGGGGGTAGTTGGAGCGGACGGAGCCACACATCACGGAGCTTATGATATCGCATTTATGCGTTGTGTCCCCAATATGACCGTTTCTGCTCCGATGAACGAGGAAGAGCTCAGAAACTTAATGTATACCGCCCAATTGCCTAATAAGGGGCCTTTCGTCATTCGTTATCCAAGAGGAAATGGCGTAATGCCCGATTGGCGCCGTCCATTTACGGAAATAGAAATCGGGAAGGGGCGTTTGATTACCGAAGGTGAAGAACTTGCTATTCTAAGCTTCGGCGCTATCGGTAATGAAGCCGTCAAGGCCGTACAGCAATTGAATGAATTGGGAATACATCCTGCACATTATGATCTGCGATTTGCCAAGCCTTTGGATGAAGCCCTATTGCATCAGGTCTTTAAAAAATTTAAAAAGATAATCACTGTTGAAGATGGCTGTCTACAAGGTGGTATAGGTTCTGCTGTATTGGAATTTATGGCAGACCATTGCTACAACAGTCAGATTGTACGATTAGGTATTCCTGACCGAATTGTAGAGCATGCCGAGCAGAGTGCCCAATGGCGAAATTCTCATTACGATGCAGCTGCAATTGTGCAGGAGGGAAAGAAAATGTGTGATGGAAAATTTACCCATACAATGGTTGGATAGATAGGACTACTTATATTATATCATAAAAAAAGGAAATTCTTTAAACGGGTTTCCTTTTTTTATGATATAAAACCAAGTCCTTTCTTAAAATTTTCCTGTCGGCTATGTTACAAAATGATTTTCCGATCGCTTGTTGATATGAGATTTTTTTATTTTCCAATGGCTCCAGAATTGGTTAGAAAGATATGGAGTAATGTTGTTAAGTAGACTTTAAATTCTTATAAATTTAATATTAAAAATATATGAACTAAAGGTTGTATTTCGCTTTTATTTTGGTTAATTTAGTTCTAGACCTTTAAGACTGATCTGTAGTATGTTTACTACTTTTTTTGTTCTTTTTTTTGAAATAAATTTGGAATGTTAATAATTATTTTTAGAGATCAATTTTAGCGCAAGTTTTCCACAATTTTACAAGGTAAATAACTGATATATAGATTTTTATTAATTATTTTATATTTTAGTTTTTTAGCTGATTTTTTTTTGTCATCTTCGTTCTCAGAGAAAGTTATCAACATATTTTTTGTCGCGTATTGTAAATCAACTTATTAACAATTTTAGAATGGAAAAAACGTATTCAAGTGTCTGGAATAATTGTCTTTCGATTATCAAAGATAATATACCAGCGCAAAGTTTCAAGACCTGGTTTGAACCTGTGAAAGCAGTCCGTTTGGAGGGTGACGTTTTGACTATTCAAGTTCCTAGCTTATTTTTTTACGAGTGGTTGGAAGAACACTATGTAGGTATTCTTCGCAAGACCGTAAAGAAGTTTCTGGGAGAGCAAGGTAGATTGGAATACAATATTGTAGTTGAGAAGTCATCGGCTTCTCATCCCTATACGACTAATCTTCCATCGAATGGCAATGGGGCAGAGGGTAAGAGACAATCCATTCCTGTGCCGGTATCTTTGAATAGAGATATCAAAAATCCATTTGTTATTCCTGGATTAAAGAAATTGCAGGTTGACCCGCAATTGAATCAAAACTACACATTTGAGAATTTTATTGAAGGTGAATGTAACCGTCTTGCCCGTTCTGCAGGTTATGCCGTAGCAAACAAACCGGGAGGTACTTCATTCAACCCTTTAATGATCTATGGTGATGTAGGTTTGGGAAAGACACACCTTGCCCAGGCTATCGGTAATGAAATCAAAAGAAATCTTCCCGATAAGTTGGTCATCTATGTGTCCTGTGAGAAATTCTGTCAGCAGTTTGTGGATTCATTGAAAAATAACACCATCAATGATTTCGTAAATTTTTATCAGGCAATGGATGTAATCATCATGGATGATGTGCACAACTTTGCTGGTAAGGAGAAAACGCAGGATATCTTCTTCCATATATTCAATCATTTGCATCAATCTGGAAAGCAAATCATTTTAACTTCCGATAAGGCACCTAAAGATTTAGCTGGTTTAGAGGAACGTTTGCTCAGTCGTTTTAAATGGGGATTATCTGCAGATATTCAAATTCCGGATCTTGAAACAAGAATGGCGATTTTGAAGAAAAAAATGTATTCTGACGGCATTGAGTTACCTGAAAATGTCGTGGAGTATGTAGCCACACAGATCGATAACAGTGTTCGTGAATTGGAAGGGGCAATGGTTTCGCTATTGGCTCAATCAACATTGAACAAAAAGGAAATTGATTTGGGACTGGCAAAATCGATGTTGAAGAATTTTGTGAAAAATACACATAAGGAAATTTCAATGGATTTTATTCAGAAATTAGTTTGTGAATACTTTGAAGTTCCTGTGGATATGGTAAAGTCAAAGGTCAGAAAACGTGAAATCGTGCAGGCCAGGCAAATTTCGATGTACTTAGCGAAAGCCCACACAAAATCTTCACTTAAATCAATCGGTGCATTCTTCGGAGGAAGAGATCATTCAACAGTCATCTATGCCTGTCAAACCGTTGAGGATTTAATTGAAACTGACAAGAAATTTAAAACTTATGTCAGCGACATTATGAAGAAATTGAAATCTTAATGTAGCTTGATATCGAGTTAAAGTAAAAAGGTTGTCTATCTGGACAGCCTTTTTTTGTACCCATGGAATACGATATAATAAAAAAACCTCTGAATATGCCTAAGCATATCCAGAGGTTTAATACATTCCTCTAATTGAGTCGAATGATTATTGTTGTTGATTGCTGTTTTCGTTATTATTTTCCTTTTGTTCTGTTGCTGGTGTTGGGGTTGCGGGAATTTCTACCGCTGGCCGCTCTTCAATATATTTTTGAAAGGCTGCTTTTTGCTCATCAGTCAATAATAGCGCAATCTTGCTATCTGATTCACCCTGGAGTTTTGTAATGCTTTCTTTTTTTACCTCAGGAGTTGTGGTAGAATCCTGTATAAGCGCCGCTACTGCCTTTTCTTGATCCAATACAATTGTTGATACGGCTGTTTTTTGTTCGTCATTCAGCGTAAGCTTGGTGACCAATTCGGTCACAACTTTGGTTGCATTTTCTTCTGGAGTCGCTTGCTGTGCGAAGGTGAGACTCATTGCCAGGAAAAATCCTAGACCGGTTAAAAATAACTTTTTCATGATGTTTAATTTTAAATGAAATTATTCAATGAATTTATTAACGTCTGTTTTTTTGTTTAATTCGTACTGGATTCTGTTTTAGAAGGTTCAGTAGGCGTAGGGACAGTTTTTGCCGGGCGTTCGGCAACTACCTTCTGATAGATGGTTTTTTGATCTTCCGTCAGTAATTGACTCACTTTGCCGTCTACTTCTGTTTGAAGTTTATGGAGGGTTTCACCTTTCGCAGCCGCAGTGGAAGTACTGTCTTTTAAAATTGTTTCTTCTGCTTTTGCTTGATCCAATAGAATGGAGGATATGGCAGTCTTCTGCTCATCGTTCAGATTCAGCTTCTGTACCAGCTCGGTAGTGGCTTTTGCCGCAGTTTCCTCTGGTGTCACTTGTTGGGCAAATGTTAGGCTAAGTGCCAGACACATCCCTATACCTGTTAAAATTAGCTTTTTCATATCTATTGTATTTAAAAAGTTACAACTATAATGTCTTGCTATAAAAACTATCAAAGTCAATTTATATTGTATCAAGTATGTTACTTTAACAAATTTTTAACGCTAAATGTGGGTGTATGGTGTTTATTATCAGTTTAATAGGTGTTTTTGGCGTAGTATAACATAGCCCTGCTATTGTTTTGTTCAAATAAAGGGCTAGGAAAGATGTTCAGTCTAAACTTGAGGAAATGTTTGCTTGGGATAGATAAATAATGCTGGAAGGCTTTATAATGGTATTTATGGCTAAGTAATAGGGGCAATTGAATAACAGAAAAATAATAACTGTGTTTATGTCATATATTAACACTATAAAAAAAGGTCGATTATTTATAATCGACCTTTCTATGCAAATTAGTTTGAAGAACGTTTAGACATCCTATCCTTCATTTTTTCTTGCTGCTCATCAAATAATTTGACTTGGTCAGGAGTGAGCCAAGACTTTATTTTGGTCGCCTGCGCTTCTTGGAGCTGTTTGAATTTTTCCATATTGGCTTTGCGGTCTCCACCATCATTTTTTAGCGCTGCACGCTGTTGGGCATTGGCTAATGTAAGGTTATAGATGGAATCTTTTTGCACTTGATTAAGTGTAAGTAGTTTGTCCAGATGTTCTACACGCATCTTCGCATGTTCTTCTGGAGTCCGTTGTTGACGCTGCTGCGCAAAAGCTACGGTTGTAGCCAAAAGTAGGCCACTTATTGCCATTAAAGTTTTCTTTTTCATCGCCTTATATTTTAAGTTTACTTCTATTTTGAATATAAATTTGACGAAAAAGTTTACTAAAATATTAGCCCTTAACAAAATTTAAGGTTGATTAACACTTGAAGCGACTGTATCACTTAAAATATTACAAAACTGGGTACTTTGCCCTGAGTCATTAAATTTAATCCCTATCGGCAGATAAACAAGTTCTACCGTATCAAATAGCGCTTTATATGGTTTCAGCCGTTGATAGTCCTTCTCCGTGGTCAATATGATTTTATTTTCACTATGTAGGGATTGGAATGTTTTTAAGATGCGGTCAATGTCTGCCTCGTCAAATGCATGGTGATCCCCAAAAGAAATATGATTGACTGATTTGGCTTTTTGGGTAATATGGTCTACCAACGGTTGTGGTTTGGCAATCCCTGTCACCAGGACGACATCTTTATTTTCGATATCAATCTGTTTTCCATTGGCATTCACTGGTTCAAAATAAGTTATATGGCTAAACGTGATCGGGGCTACTCTGTTATAACGGCGCAGTTTTTTTTCTATACGTATTTTGTCTTCACTAGAAATATTGGCGGGACATTTTGTAATGACTATGATTTGCGCCCGTTTGGATTCCATAAGTAAGTCTCTGAAATTTCCGGCGGGAAATACAAACATCGGTTGTGAAAAGGACCGGAAATCGAATAAGAGGATAGTAAATAAAGGCGATAATTTTCGATGTTGATAAGCATCATCCAAAATAATAAGCTGATGATCCCCCTGAAGTTTTTCTATGCCCGTACAACGATCTTCGCATACTGCTACAGTGACATTTGGAAGCTTGTTTTTGAACTGTAAAGGTTCATCACCTACATCTGTCGCCAAAGAATCTATTTGCACCATCCGGAATCCTTTTGTTTTTCGACCATAACCTCTGCTGAGGATAGCTACGTTGTACTGCTTGCTAAGATAGGAGACAACGAATTCGGTCATGGGGCTTTTACCGGTACCGCCAACAGCTAAATTACCGATTACGATGGTAGGAATTTGGAAAGATCGAGCCGGTAGCAACTGAAAATCATAGAGCCGATTTCGTAACCATACGACTGACCCATAGATCAGCGAAAAAGGAAGAAGAAGATATCGTAGAAAAAGGCACATTATTTTGGTATTACTGTCAATCCAATATCTGTAATTTCTTTTAAAGGATTATCTCGCATATTCTGTTCAATGGATATTGTATATAATCCGGTGTCCGGAAATATATAATCTTTATGGAGAATAGCCTGCTGATTGTAAAGACTACCCGATGATTTTCCGGTCCACTTTCCATCGGATTTTGCCAATTTAACTTCCTTACGGAAGGTATATGTTTTCTTATTGGGACCCTGTTGGTAAATCAACACAAAGAGATTGGAAAAAGCATATTCTGGTGTATGACGTACATCCATATATACATCGTATTTCTTCGTATTGTCACTAATATGGAATTGAAAACTAGGATGTGAGGTATACAGCCATGTCTTATTTTCGATGGGTTTATTTTCATTTAGAATGGCAGTTTGGTCACAAGATGCCCATAAACCAATACTTAAAGTTCCAAAAAGAAAAGCCTTTAGTTTCATTTTAAATCTATAAAAATAGAATATGCCTAACATTTTAAAATTAGGCATATTTGTTTTATTCTGTTTTTGAGGAAGTGTTGTTGTTGCCTCTGTTTTTATTTCTATGCCGATTAAAGCGTTTTTTAGGTCTATTATTTTGCCCTTCTTTATTCTCTTTGCCACCCGTTGCCGTAACAGCACTATCCGGATTGTTCTGCTGTTTAGCTACGGCCTGTTTTGGTGGATTTTGTTCAGCTTTATCGCTTTTCTGACCATTCTTATTTTCCGGTTTAGCGTTACTATTGCTTTTAGTTTTCCGCTTTTTCTTTCTCTTGTTACGGTCATCCAGGCGTGTTAAGCTATCCTGGCCGACTACATTTTCGTAATCGTAGTTGACAATTTTCTCCTCCCGGATATCTTCGGTCTCTATTGCGCTTGATATGGCCTCTGGTTTGATACCCTGCTTATTCATTTCGACAAGTTCTTTGACTTGTTGAACTGGCATTGCAATCCAGTTTTCTGCTCCGGGGAAGGAAAACCACATCATTTTTTTGAAGATATCGGTTTTCTGTAGATAAGCCACACCTTTTAGTGTTTCAATACGGTCAATATTGTTAGGAATGTCTTTCAGCGCATCCATGTAGCTGTCCAATTCATAATTGAGACAGCATTTCAATTTACCGCATTGCCCGGCTAGCTTTAACGTATTTAACGATAGATTCTGATAGCGCGCTGCTGACGTGGATACGGTTTTAAAATCCGTCAGCCAGGTAGAGCAACAAAGTTCACGGCCACAGGATCCGATACCGCCAAGGCGGCTTGCCTCCTGGCGCATTCCGATCTGGCGCATTTCTATCCGTATACGGAATGCTTCAGCCATCTTCTTGATCAATTCACGAAAATCCACACGGCCTTCGGCAGTATAATAAAACGTCGCTTTTGTTTTATCGCCCTGATAGTCTACATCAGAAATTTTCATGGATAAGCCCAGATCCAAAGCAAGCTTACGTGCCTTATGCATGGTTTCCCATTCCAGATCTTTTGCGGCATTATACTTTTCTACATCCACTTCATTTGGCTTCCGATAGATCTTTTTTGTGACCGATTCTGCGGTAACATTGTTCTTTTTCAATTGCAGCCTGACCAATTCACCCGTCAAAGAAACGTGGCCAACGTCATATCCTCCCGTTGAGGGCTCTACAACGACCATCTCTCCCATTTCAAGGTATAAGTTGTCTACATTAATAAAGAAATCTTTTCGAGATCCCTTAAATCGTATTTCTACGATATTGAATGGTTTATAGTTTGATGGCATATCCATATCGGAAAGCCAGTCATATACATCTAATTTATTACATCCGCTAGTCATGCAAGAGCCATTATTTTGGCATCCCGCCGGTGTTCCACTTGCTGTGGTCGTACCGCAACCTCCGCCGGATGAGCAACTGCCACATCCCATAGTTTTCTATTTATATATATTGAGTTCCTTTCGGAAACGTTTTGTATTTGTATATTAATGTTAACTGCAAAGATAAATCTAAAAATAATATTTTGGGATTTGCATTTCTTTCTACAAAATAATGCGTTTCCTCAAATAGATTTATTGTTGCTTCAATTTGTTCTACTGTGTAATGTACTGCAAATTTTTGGACAAAATCCAATTCTTTTGCAGGTAAAAAGACAAGACTGGAGAGGCCTTCCTTAATCAAAATAATCTGGCGCATCATGTTGATGGCATAAAAAAGAAAGGTCTTTTGATTTTCACGGCCCATTTTGGATAAATCCTCTTCCACTAAAGAGATCATATTTGTGCCAGCATCCGATACGATAAATCGCAGCCAGTTTACCAAAATACCAAAATGATTATTGGTTTGTGTATTCAACTGATTAAGTGCTTCCTGCAAGTTGCCATCTGCTATAAAAGCTATTTCGGAGGCTTCCTGATCGGACAGGTGATGCGTTGTTTTCAAATATTGTGCGACTTCGGAATGGTCCAGTTTTTTTATTTTGACCAGCTGTGTCCGTGAGATAATGGTGTTTAAAATTTTATCCTGGTTTTCAGCGACCAGAATAAACAACGTTTTTTCGGGCGGTTCTTCAATCAATTTCAATAAGGCATTGCCTTGGGTATCCAAGTATTCAGGCAACCACATGATCAACACTTTATATTCAGCCTCAAATGCTTTAAGGCTCAGTTTTTTGATGATACCATGTGCTTCGGCAATATTGATATTGACCTGCTTATTGTCTGCATCCAGTTGATTGCGCCAGTATTCCAATCCCATGTAAGGATTGGTCAAAAAGGACTTTCGCCAGTTTTCAGCGTAATCAGCTGCTGTATCTTCTTTGTGTTTGGCAATAAACGGATAAGACATATGCAAATCCGGATGAATCAGCTTGCTATATTTTCGACAAGATGGACATTCGCCGCAACTATCCGTAGCGTGTTTATTTTCACAGTTTAAAAATTGAGCATAGGCATAGGCCAGTGCAAGGCTTCCTGAACCCTCTGGGCCTAAAAATAATTGCGCATGGCTCACACGGTTTTCATGAACCGTATGAACAAGATGTTCTTTGATGTCTTTATGCCCAATGATATCTTTAAACTGCATACACTACTGCTATTATACAAATGTAATAAATATTGTGATTTATCAGGGCGTATTTGTTTTCTATACTTTTGAAAGCGTGCTTATTAATTGAAATACAATTGCTTAATTAAGTGCTCTAAATCTGTGTTTGTGGAAAGAAAGGCGTTTACAAAACGGAAAAATATTGATTAATTTGTGTATTATTGCACATAATAATTAGTAATTAGGAAATGAGATTCATTGTATCAACATCAATTTTATTAAAGCAGTTACAAGCTATCAATGGAGCATCTAGTACAAGTACTGTTTTACCAATTCTGGAAAACTTTCTTTTTGAAATAAAAGACAATAACTTGACTATTTCTGCTACGGATCTACAGACAAGTATGGTTACTTCTTTACCGATCGAGGCAAAAGAAGAAGGAAGAGTAGCTATGCCTTCAAAGATCTTGATAGAAACATTAAAAACTCTTCCCGATCAGCCTGTTGCTTTTTCGGTAGACATGAATACATTGGCTATAGAGATCAGTGCAGGTGATGGTAAATATAAATTGAGCGGAGAAAATGCAGATGATTTTCCTAAAATTCCTTCGATTGACAATGGATCTATTATCCAGATGCCAGCTCCAGTACTTTCTGAAGCGATCAGCAAGACCATCTTTGCGGTAAGTAATGATGAATTAAGACCGGCCATGTCTGGGGTGTTGGTCCAATTGGCTGAGAAAAATGTGACTTTTGTCTCGACAGATGCACATAAACTGGTACGTTACACCAGATCGGATATCAGTGCTGAAAAACCGGCTTCACTCATTTTACCTAAGAAGGCACTTTCTTTACTAAAATCGTCATTGCCTTCGGATGATACAAAAGTATCTATCGAATATAATCAGACCAATGCATTTTTTAGTTTTGGTAATATCAATCTGATCTGCCGTTTGATCGATGAGCGCTATCCTGATTATGCTGCGGTGATTCCCCAGCTCAATCCGAACAAACTGACGGTTGATAGATTGCTTTTCTTAAATACATTAAGAAGGGTTGTTATTTTCGCCAATAAAACCACACACCAGGTACGGTTGAAGATATCAGGTAGTGAATTGAATATCTCTGCTGAAGATCTGGATTTCTCCAACGAAGCACATGAGCGTTTGTCCTGTCAGTTTGAAGGGGATGATATGGAAATAGGTTTTAATGCCAAGTTTTTGGTTGAGATGTTAAACAACCTTGAAAGTGAAGAGGTCGTTATCGAAATGAGTACGCCAAATCGTGCAGGCTTGTTGATTCCTGCTACTTCAGAGGATCATGAAGATATTTTGATGCTGGTTATGCCTGTAATGTTGAATAACGCTTAATCTTCTGATCAGCTTTGGAACTAATTACACATCTTCTTGACTTTATTCTCCATATTGATAAACATTTGGTTGAGATTGTCAATGATTATCAGTTATGGACATACCTTATTCTGTTTCTGATCATTTTTGTTGAAACAGGGGTGGTTGTCATGCCCTTCTTACCCGGAGATTCCTTATTGTTTGCTGCGGGAATGCTAGCCGCACAGCCAAATGAATTGAATGTCTGGTTAATGATATTGATTTTATTGATCGCTGCGGTAACCGGTGATTCACTCAACTACTCCATCGGAAAGCATTTTGGAATGCGACTGACCAAATTCAAGCTTTTTGGCAAACAGGTTGTCAAAGATGAGCAAATTGCCAAAACACACGCTTTTTATGAAAAGTATGGTAGTAAAACAATTGTAATTGCTCGTTTTGTACCTATTGTACGCACGTTAGCACCATTTGTTGGTGGTATCGGAAAGATGAATTATGGTACTTTCATTACATACAATGTTGTTGGAGCAATATTATGGGTAGGAGGTATTACACTAGCGGGCTATTTTTTGGGCAATATCCCAATTATTAGAGATAACTTTTCGAAGGTGGTACTGCTGATCATTTTCCTATCGGTATTACCTATTATATTTGAGTTGGTAAAAGAGAAAATAAAAACAAAGAAGGGGATCCAATAGGATTCCCTTTTTAATTTATTGCCTATGGAAGTCGTTTCTCAACTGGTCGATTTTATCCTGCATATTGATCAACACTTGTTGCAGATCGTCAATACCTATGCAGGATGGACTTATTTCATTCTATTCTTGATTATCTTTGCTGAAACAGGATTTGTTGTTACACCGTTCCTTCCGGGAGATTCAGTTTTATTCGCTTTAGGTGCCATTATTGCGCGACCGGAAAGCAATCTTTCACTGTCCCTTTTCTTATTTATTCTTATCTGTGCGGCGATTTCTGGCGATTTTGTTAATTATGAGATCGGCAAATATTTTGGAATCCGGGTTTTTAAACCTGACTCAAAAATTTTTAAACCATCCTATCTTCAAAAAACGCAGGATTTCTATGCTAAATATGGTACTAAGACCATTGTTTATGCGCGTTTTGTCCCCATTGTCCGGACCTTTGCCCCTTTTGTAGCGGGTATTGGCAAGATGCCATACAGCATTTTCGGTAAATATAATATACTAGGAGGCATAGTGTGGGTATCCCTATTTATTCTGGCGGGTTACCTTTTTGGACAGATTCCTTTTTTCAGGCATAACTTTTCCTGGGTTGTATTAGCGATCATATTTATCAGTCTAATACCCATGTTGATACAGTTTTTAGCTGTTAAAAGGTCAAAAAAAGATTAAACGTTAAATACTAAATTCAGTCTTTTAAGGTTAAAGGATTGGTATGAAATATTTCATTTTAGCGTTTACCTTATTTGTCGCGCAGCTTACATTGGCACAACGTGTCAAAGTCGATCGTCATCAGGCAAAAGAAGCCTTTGATCTGTTGAACAAAATTCGAACAAATCCAGAGCGATATAAAAAGGAACTGAAGCTTTTTAATTTACATAAGATTACCCGAACAAAGCTTAATTGGAATAAACAGCTTGCCGAGGTAGCGGAATACCGGGCTAAGGATATGGCTAAACGGTCTTATTTTGATCATGTTTCTCCGGAGGGCTATGGACCCAATTATTTTATTGAAGAAGCCGGATATGGTTTAAATCAGTCTTGGCTAAAAAAAAGGAGCGCCAATAACTTTGAATCCATTGCTGCTAATCGCGCCAGTGCGACTGATGCGATAAAAGCGTTAATCATAGGAAAAGAAGCACCCGGTTATCATCACCGTACGCATCTGCTAGGGATGGATCGTTGGAACGCATCGCTGTATGATATCGGAATCGGTTATGTTAAGTGTAAGGGGGCCAAACCTTATGAAAGCTATCTCGTTGTTATTATTGCAAAGCATGATTGGTAAAGAAAATGAAAAATCATACCTTTGCATATGATAAAATCCATGACAGGATATGGCACGGCTTCCAAAGAGAACGGTAAAGTCAAATATAGTGTCGAAATAAAGTCCTTAAATTCAAAATTTCTTGAATTAAATCTTCGTCTGCCCAAAGTAGTTTCGGACAAAGAACTGACCTTGCGCACAGAGTGCAGTAAGCTTCTTGAACGCGGCAAAGTTAATCTGAACGTAACCGTAGAATATACTGATCAAACAGCCAAGGCCTCATCTATCAACGCTGATTTACTGAAAAAATATTACGGTCAATTGCAGCAGATCGCAAATGAGCTAAATGATACGCATGTCAATCTATTTGAATTGGCGTTAAATATGCCCGAAGTTGTCACCAACAACGACGATACCGTTGATGATGAAGAATCGAGCGTATTGATGGATGCTTTTTATGATGCGGTCCAACATTTCAATACATTCCGTGAGGACGAAGGAAATGTATTGGCTCAAGATCTAAAAAAGCGAGCTGAGCTGATTTTGATTTATTTGAGTGAGGTCGAAGGTCTGGAAGTTGAGCGTATCCCATTGATCAGACAGCGTATAGAACAATTTCTCAATGATAGTGTGGGTAAAGAGAACGTGGATCAGAATCGTTTTGAACAGGAGCTTGTTTACTATATCGACAAATTAGATGTCACTGAAGAGAAAGTTAGGTTGCGTTCCCACTGCAATTATTTCCTGAAAGCCTTTGATTCTGCCGATTCCAATGGTAAGAAATTAGGGTTTATCTCCCAAGAGATGGGCCGTGAAATCAATACCTTGGGATCCAAAGCTAATCATGCCGGTATACAACAGATCGTGGTTAGAATGAAAGAAGAACTAGAAAAAATAAAAGAGCAGTTGCTCAACGTATTATAAGGATGAGCGGTAAATTAATTATTTTCTCGGCACCATCAGGAGCGGGAAAAACAACTATAGTAAGAGACCTTTTAAGTAAACATGGGGATAAAATAGAATTTTCTATTTCTGCGAGTACCCGCGATCCAAGGGGGCAGGAGGTCGATGGAAAAGACTACTACTTTATGTCCAAAGAAGAATTTTTGCATAAAGTTGCCAAACAGGAGTTTATCGAATTTGAAGAAGTCTATTCGGGTACATTTTATGGTACGTTGCGTTCAGAGATCGAACGTATCTGGAAAGAGGGTAAAAATGTTATTTTCGATATTGATGTCGTCGGAGGATTACGCCTGAAATCTAAATTTCCGGATCAGGCAATCTCTATATTTGTACAGCCACCTTCATTAGAAGTGCTGAAAGAACGCCTTACCGGACGTGGCACAGATTCGGAAGAAAAGTTGCAGGAAAGATTTGCCAAAGCGGAACTGGAGCTTACTTATGCGAATAAGTTTGATGTGATCTTGAATAATTTTGATCTAGCGACAGCTTGCGCTGAAGCAGAAGAAATTGTAATGGGTTTCATCAATAAATAAAAAGCTAAATGAAAAAGATTGGTTTGTTCTTTGGTTCTTTTAATCCGGTGCATGTCGGGCATTTGATTATAGCAAATTACATGGCCAATTTTACCGGGCTGGATGAAGTATGGTTTGTGGTATCTCCACAGAATCCATTTAAGAAAAAATCAACTTTAGCGGATCCCTATGATCGTTTGGAAATGCTCAATCTAGCAGTTGAGGATTGCGAACATTTGCGCGTGAGCGATATTGAATTCCATTTGCCGGTACCATCCTATACCATAGACACCTTAACGCATCTGAAGGAAAAATATCCAACTAGAGAATTTGTGCTTTTGATGGGGGAGGATATCTTAGAATCATTGGAAAAATGGAAGAATGCCGAGATTATTTTGCGTGATTATCATATTTATGTGTATCCTCGGCCGGGCTACGACGGAGGGAAACTAAAGGATCATCCGGCTATAACCATGACTGATACGCCATTAATGGAGCTTTCTTCAACGTTTTTACGAAAGGCAATCAAAGAAAATAAGAATATTCAGTTTTTCACACCGAAAAAAGTGATTGATTTTATAGACAAAAAGGGCCTTTATTCCTAAAGGGCCATATTCTTAAGAAGAGTTTACTCCCTGGATTTCATAAGAGATTCAGGGATTTTTTGTTTTCCTATGGTTGGAAAGCTTATTGGAGAGGCCCTGATTTTGAATAGCTATACATCAGGCTTAATAAAATCTGTGGTTTTGGATTTAAAAAATGGAATTGTTTTTGGTAAGAATAATTTCTTTACTTTTAAATAGCATTATGTATACGATATGAGGAGTTTAATTTTATTATTTATCTGCCTAAGTCATTGGACCTGTGGCTTTGCACAGACAGGAGATGAGATGGGAAGTGATTATATCATGGACCCCGCTGCCATTGAATTCAGAACAAAGATGACAATACCTCCATATGGTTTGGCAAAGGTGAAAGCAATGATCGCCAAGTTGGCACCGGTGGAAGATAAAGACGGTTCAGATACTGGGTTACTGGCTCTCTCAGCGACGGATTTTAAGAATTTAACTTTACGTGAAAAATTTACGTATACTATGATTCATGCTGAGGTATATGCCCAAAATTGCGATATACCAGAAAATCAGAAAGCTATTGACAAGAAAATATTTGGTAAGTTGCTCGGAGGTTTTAATGAAGCCTGGTGGTCAGAAAGACAGACTGATTTTCTGGAGGAAAACAGGGATTCGGTCATGAAACTGATCCAGGAATCTGTTTTGAGAAGCAAACGAATGGGCGTGAATTATAAAGAGGCGATCGAACAGATCAATGGCTGGCAAATGATTCCATTTATCATTGAATATGCAAAGAAAACCCCGAAAGATAAGGATGCGTTGACTTTGTTGCTGTTACTAATGAAACGTGGCGAGTATAGCGAATTTATGAAGTCCACATCCTTCAAAAAGCTATATGGAGAGACGAGTAATTACTACTCCTATTTAGATTGTAATAAGGAGAATGAAGCATTAATATATCGTAGAGCAATGGGATATTACAATGAGAAAAAAGGTAGATAAATTAGGGGGCTGCTATAAAAAACGTCAAAATCAGTGAGGAAAGCATTATCCATATTGATCTTGTTTCTCTTGAGCTATATATCATTAGTAGGCCAGGAGAAGGGATATGTTTTAATCCCCGGGGGGGATTATCAAGTGGGGGATACGATGAGTCTGGATAATCCGAAAAGAACAGTACAAATTGAACCTTTTTGGATTGCTCAATACGAACTGACCAATGCCGAATTTGAAAAATTTGTACAGGCGACGAATTACCGGACCTTGGCCGAACGCTATCATAATGCCATGGTATTTGAGCCCGGGCTTGCGGAGTTCAGGTGGCTGCAGGACAGCACCGCTTATTGGCGTTTTCCGAATGGCATAAGCCGTGGCGGTATACAAGACAAAATGGATCATCCCGTTACCTGTCTATCTTTTAAAGATGTATTGGCCTATTGTGCTTGGGCTGATTGCAGATTACCTACTTTGGAGGAGTGGGAGGTCGCTGCGCGAGCGGGTGATGACGGTCGTTATTTTGAAGGGGTGAATAAAGAAAATATAGGGCAATACGCGAATATATGGCATGGTATCGATCATCTTAAAGCAGACTATTCGGATGGGCATATGTATACTTCTCCGGTAGGGACTTTTAAACCAAATCCATGGGGGCTTTACGATGTATTTGGTAATGTATTTGAATTCTGTTCGGGCAAACTAAATAGGGATGGGGAGCGCGCTGTGGCTCATGCAAGAGGTGGCTCATGGTGGTGCAGCAAAAGGAGCTGTTCGGCCTTCAATACGGTTTATATCGGCTCTGCCAGCCCAAACGCGTCCTTCAGCAATCTTGGATTTAGGGTCGTAAAAAAAGCCTTTACCCCAAAGGATAAAGACTTTTAAAACAAGAAATGTTAAAAGATTGATTTTTTATCTTCCCATCCATCCACCATCGACAGTAAGGATAGTGCCGTGTACATAATCTGCCGCTTTTGAGGCGAGGAATACTGCCGGTCCTTTAAAGTCTTCCGGAGTACCCCAGCGTCCTGCAGGGATACGGTCCAAGATGGATTTCGAACGTTCGGGATCATCTCGCAGTGCTTCCGTATTATCCGTTGCGATATAACCTGGCGCAAAACCATTTACATTCACGCCTTTGGAGGCCCATTCGTTGGCAAAAGCCTTGACCAATGATCCTATCGCACCTTTGGATGCAGCATATCCCGGAACATTGATACCGCCTTGAAAAGTCAATAACGATGCCGTGAATACAATCTTACCAGTTCCACGTGAAATCATATCTTTTCCAATTTCCCTTGTCAGAATGAATTGTGCATTCTGATTGATTTCAATGATTTCATCCCAGTATTCATCGGGGTGTTCTGCGGCCGGTTTACGAAGGATATTTCCGGCATTGTTGAATAGGATGTCTATTGTTGGATGCTCTGATTTTACTTTTTCAATAAACTTATATAATTCCGGTCTTTTTGAAAAATCACATTGGTACGCATAAAAGTTGCGGCCTAATGCCTGGATAGATCTTTCCACTGCGGAGCCCGTGGCTTCCAACGATGCCGAAACACCGATGATATCCGCTCCGGCTTCCGCTAATGCTTCCGCTATAGCCTTACCTATTCCCCTTTTACAGCCAGTTACCAAAGCGACCTTTCCGGTCAGATCAAAAGATTGCAGTATAGACATTATTTTGCGTATTTTATCGTTAATGGTTGATTTAAGTTATTTCTGAATTCTTTGATGTAGGATTGCCATTGATCAAAACTGGTTATTTTACCCGCCTTATTAAATGCTGCTCCGGCAAAATAAACCAAAGGTTGGTTGTTTTTTACTGTAGTCGCCAATAAAAACTGTTTTGGACTATCTTTAAATACATAGTTTACTTTCGGTAAGATCAGGGCTGTTCCGGTGATTTTATCTCCTTCAGCAGGCTCCCAATATGCCAAAACACCATTTTTTGGGTCGTTTAAGAGTTGCGGTTGGTCCTCTTTTCGTTTGGCAAGACCAACGACTATAGGGGTACTGCTTGCACTTGTATTTTTGACTGCATAACTTATTTTGTTGAGCTGACTTCCAGCATCCAGAGAAATTGTTTTTTCGACTTGTAACTGTTGTCCTTTTACATTTTCCGGTTCATAAGTAAGTTTAAATGTAGTGCGTAAAGGACCATTGTCCAATACTTCATATTGACGATAATGTTTATGATAAACGACTTGCTGGTCAATAAATGGAGTTGCATCTCCTACTCCTAGGGTCTGACCTACCGAATAATAATCTAAACCTTTACCGTGATCGGCATGGTAATCTCCTGTTTTATACCAATCGTCAATAACAAGGTCGTTACTACGTTTAGCCCAAAAATCAAATCCCTGGGCATCCTCAGAGCTACCTTCCAAAGCTTTTCCATAAGCTCTGAATGCGGCAATGTCATTTTCCCAGGCAAAGTCATCCTTGCGTTCAGGGACATAACGTGCATAAGCCTTTGGAGTAACGGCTTGGGGATTGTTTCCGGTTACGCCAAAAGTTAGCGAGCTTTTAGGGGCAATAGATACCTGTATCAGTACATTTTGCGGTTTCGGCTGTCCCAATTTCTCCAATTGGTAAGCCAGTTCAGCGTTATCCTTGCTACTGACAATCGTAAAGACATTTTTCTTCAGTTCGAAATGTTTTTCGAACCTTGTATAAGGAATACTGATCAGCTCCGTTCTGGTTACCGCTGAGGGATTATTTATTGTGATCGTCTTATTGTTTTGGGCAAAGGCGATACTTGAAAGCCCGAGCGTCAAACTTAATATGAATGTTTTTTTCATTTGGTATTTTTGTTATAGAATCTCCAATCTCCAAAATACTACTTAAGCTCGGTGATAGCACATTTGTCCATGTCATCATAGTCCAGGTTTTCACCCGCCATACCCCAGATAAATGTATAATTGGACGTTCCTGCCCCCGAGTGAATTGACCAAGGCGGAGAAATGACCGCTTGATCATTATGCATCCAGAGATGACGTGTTTCATCTATTGGTCCCATAAAATGAGATACCGCCTGACCTTCCGGCAATTCAAAGTAAAAATAAACCTCCATACGACGATCATGTGTATGCGAAGGCATGGTGTTCCATACCGATCCTGGCTTTAGTTCCGTCATTCCCATTTGTAATTGACAGGTTTGTACAACCTTATTCAGCAGCATTTGGTTAATGGTACGATGGTTGGCTGTTTCCAGTGATCCTAATTCTATTTTATTGGCATCTTCCTTGGTCACCTTTTTAGTCGGATAACTATGGTGAGCCGGGGTTGAGTTTAAATAAAATTTTGCCGGATTGGCGGCGTCTTTGCTTGCAAAATAAACTTCTTGAGCCCCCTGTCCAATATAGAGTGCTTCTTTGGTATTTAGGTCGTAAGTAACACCATCCACTTCGACCTGGCCATTGCCGCCGACATTGATGATACCCAATTCTCTTCTCGAAAGGAAGTAAGGTTCTTTTAGTAGCTCCGGAATGGTATCTAGTTTGATTTTTGTATTTACTGGCATTGCACCACCGGCCATATAACGGTCATAGTGCGTGTAGACAAAATTGATTTTGTCGGTTTCAAAAACTTTTTCAATGAGAAAATTATCTCTTAGCCCTTGTGTATCTAAGGTTTTGTATTCTTTAGGCCCGATAGCATAGCGGGATTCAAAATTGATGCTCATAACTGAATTATTTTCTTTGTTTGAATGTTAAATTTAGGGCTAATATTTGTCAATAACGAGATAATCTTACGCAATCGATGTCGTAATTGAATTTCGGTAGAATGTTAAATACATCGGTTTAATGAAAACCAGATACATTAGTTGGATTTTAAAGTTATATTAGTTATCAAAGTTATGTAGGATCTTCATTACTTTATTTTAAATCCGCCTATCATTCTAAGAACTGAACTTACTTTGTGGGCATATTGGGAAGCAAATCTCAAAGTAAATTTGAAATTTGCATAGTTATTAATCGACGTATTTATTTAAATTTTTGATTAAAACACTTAAAGAAACTACCTCGATGCCCTTGCTCATAGCCCTGGAAACTATGCAAATCTCAAAGTAAATTTGAAATTTGCGTAGTTGATGGTTGGTATATTACCAATAGAATGGAAAATTATTGCGACCGCAATAGGACCACCCATGCTTTGTTATTAGCAATAAAGTTATTAACTTTAAAACAATACACCAATTATTAGCATGCTCAAAACCAATTTTGTTCAATCGCTATATACACGATCAAATACCCCTAGGCAATACGACGGCTATCTGGCATTTTTGCCCGAGGGCGAGCGGCAGTTGTTTCCCGTAGCACTGGCAAGTCAGCGCATATTCCAGACAAGTGATTTCGTATGGATCGAATGTAAGGAAAATGGTATCGATACACCACGTTCCACGACCATTGAGATAGGGGATTATTCGCTTTGGCTTCATCTCCATTTCATTGGACAGGGAAAACTGAAGCTGACCGAATCATTGCTGATGTCTTCGGGGCAGGCCCATTGCTACCATTTAAATGAAGGAGAGCCAGAATTGCTCCTCGATGAAGGAAAATCATGGTTTCTGATCCTTGGGGTTGCGGGAAAACATCTGGACAGTTTAATGGTTGACTATCCGAAATTGAAGGAGTTAATGGCCGACGGTAATCAGCGTCCGCAATCTTATCTCGGATATACGCCGATTCAGAGTAAGCTCTATAATGTTTTGGAATCGCTGCGACGCTTTGAATTTCGTTCTTTTGGAACAGCCTTTCAACTCGCAAATTGGAACTTGCGCTTATTCCAACAGCTATTTCAGGACCTAAAACCTAATCAGCAGCCTGCCGGAGATCATAGTGATTCCCTGCTCTATCAGAAAGCTGTCATGTATATCCGTCGGCATTATGACGACGAAGATATGTCTGTCGCAAAAATTGCGGAAGCAATGAACGTCAGCCCCCGTAAGTTGTCCCGTAGTTTTCAGGGAAAGTCGTTCACGGTTGTTGGTATGATACTCGAATATAGATTGATGGATGCGAGGGAATACCTAATTCATTCGGATGATTCTCTGGCAGGGATAGCTTTCGCATTGAATTTTGCTTGTCCCAAACATTTTGCCCGGGCGTTTAAAAAGCGGTTTGGAATTGGTCCCAATGAGTTTAGAGCGCAACGTCGTAAAAAGGAATCCTTTGTTAAGCGATCATATCCCCAGTCTTAGCGCGTAATCACATTTTTCATTACCTAGCCGACAGCCTTTAATCCATATTCATTTAGACGATGTTCAGTTCTTCGCTCTGCTGTCAACTTATGGTGACAGGTAGCGCTGTGCTTGTGTATTGCTTGAAAAATTTGGGTTCTGAAAGATCAGCGTCAACTGTAATACGCCAATCATTTGTATAAATGAGCTCGGCGGCGGCGTATTGTTAAGGACATTTGATGAAATGTTAAGGACGTTTAGTAAAATGTTAAGGACGTTTGGTGAAATGCTAAGGACGTTTGGTTAAATGATAAGGACATTTGATGAAATGTTAAGGACGTTTGGTAAAATGTCAAGGACATTTAGTGAAATGCTAAGGACGTTTGGTAAAACGCTAAGGACATTTGATGAAATGTTAAGGACGTTTGGTAAAATGCTAAGGACATTTGGTAAAATGCTAAGGACGTTTGATGAAATGTCAAGGACGTTTTGTTCATCTCTCCTTAGCAACGGTAAGTGTTTGCTTACCCCTAAAATCTATGTTTAAACGGGTGTAGACGATGATTTTTGTCTAAATTTAGTATTAAGGTGTCAAAATCGGCAACAAAAAGTCCTGTCCTGCCGGAAAGTTGGCCGATTTTGCCCCCTAGTTCGTCAGCCCGCTGTCGTAGATTTGAGCCATTAACAAAATTAATTACATTTTTAATTATTTCAATTATGGCAAAGCCAACATTATCAAACCAAATCAAGACAGAAGCAACTTTGCTTAAGTATGCTGAAAATGTTTTCAAAAAATCTACTGAAAACGCCAATCTATTTCCAGAAGCCACAGCACTTTTGGCAGAACTCGGTGTCGTACTCGAGCTTTTCCGGGACGGTATTACCGAAGCGAATTATCGCGACAAACGTCAGGTCGTGATCAAAAATCAATATGGATCCCGGCTAAAACAGGCCTTATACCATCTTTCTCTACACGTGGAACTTGTAGCAAATGGAGATGCCAATCTGATTTTGGCAGCGGGATTTATCCCATCGAAGACCAAGGTAAGCGGTAGCTACTATGGACTTTCTCCGAAGCCAAACGGACTGGTTGTACAGCTGGCTGTGCAAGGATTGCTGATCGCCGAAATGACGGTCAAATCGTGGAAAGGAGCCCGATTCTATCAATTTGAATACCGCGCGGTCGGTACCGTTCCTTGGACCACGGTCATTAGTCCAAAATCAAAGATAACGATTAAGGACTTGGAGCACCTCAAAGAGTACGAGTTTCGTGTAACCTACCTGGGGCCTGATCCGACACCGGTCTACAGTGACGTTGTTCGCTGTTATATCGTGTAACCTATAGGAGCGGTGATTTTCCGTAGCTAAGATCAAAGGCACGGAAAATTACCGCTCTTTTTTACGGAAAATATTTTTTTCTTTATTAGCTTTAAAAAACAATGACCAATTTAAGCATAACCATGGATCTTAAGAGCATCACAATCAATCATCCACTACGGAGTATAAATTACCTGACAAAAGATATTGGTTTTCCAAGTAATCTGGAAGAAAAGGCCTTATTGAATTACCGGAAAGCACACGACCAAGCTTGGTTTATGAAAATCCGCTTTGAACAGGAGCGGGGAAATGCCCTGCTGGAATCCATAGCGCTGTCAGATCTAGATGCCGAGATTGCTGAATTAGTAGCTATGTTAGATTGGTACAGTGATACAGGTGCTTTGAACAAGGAATTGCCTTTGGTCGAGGTGGATATCAAATTACAGATCGAACTGCGCGACTGTTACCTCAAGATCGAGGCAGCACATCGCAATACCGTAAAATTCTATGATCGTATCGCGCTGCGTGAACAAGAGTATAATGATATCGTAGATACGTATTATAGGTATGACAAACCACTCGACCCGTTAAAATTTAACGTGCTGGATGATGTATTTGAATTTTCTAGTGATATGAATGTTGATATAGAATCGCTAAGTATCGATCTGGAGGATTTTTTATCCGTATTATCAAGTGTATATGACCTACTGGAAAAATATTTTGTAGCGTACCATGAGCTACATAAGGGCTATGGAGAGACAGTTCATAAAATGACAGCACTTACAAAATCGGCCCAAGTGCTTCGGCCATTCTGGGAAGCTCATACCTGATTCTTTCTGTCTTGAGACCCGGGCACCGCTGCTCAGATAAGCGAGCTGGTCCCGCAGTAATTATCATATTTTTTACTTCTCGGTTTTAGATTTATTAACTTCGTATATGGTAAAGAAAAAACCGAATATTTTAGTTGTTAATGACGATGGTATTACAGCTCCGGGAATTAAGGTGCTGTTGGAGGAAATGCAAAAAATCGGAAATGTTGTTGTCGTGGCACCGGACTCCGCTCAATCGGGGATGGGACATGCGATCACGCTCGGTAGGCCGCTGCGATTAGATAAGATCAATCTTTATGAAGGGGTTGAAATGTATCAATGTTCGGGAACACCGGTAGATTGTGTCAAGCTTGCCGTAAATAAAGTCTTCAAAGGGCAAAGACCGGATATCTGTGTGTCCGGTATTAATCACGGGCTCAATAATTCAATTAATGTTTTATACTCTGGAACAATGTCTGCTGCGGTCGAAGGAGCTATCGAAGGAATTCCTTCTGTAGGTTTTTCGCTGGACAATTTTTCCCATGATGCGGACTTTAGTTACTGTAGACCTTATGTGATTTCTATAACGGAACAAGTTTTGGCCAACGGCCTACCCAAAAATACATTGCTCAATGTCAATTTTCCGCAAACACAAGGATTTAAAGGTATTAAAATTTGCAGACAGGCTGGAGGGCACTGGGTAGAGGAATTTGATGAACGTATTGATCCGCATAACCGTGACTATTATTGGACGACAGGAAAATTTGTCTTGCAAGACCGTGGAGAAGATACGGATAGTTTTGCATTAGCAAATGACTATGTATCCGTTGTTCCTACACAATTTGACATGACCGCACATCATGCTATTCCGGAACTGAATTCATGGAGTTTTGATCATTTGGATGGTATGAACAAATACAGCAAGAGTGAAAAATAATCTTTGGATAGGCCTGGGCATAGGCCTTATATTTCCCTTACTCGCATTTTTGCTGGTGCGTTTCACCGATCTTGAACTTCATTTTCTGCCCGAGAAGCCAATGGCAACATATACCATTGCCGTATTGATCAATTTGATTTTTTTAAGGTTTGCGTATCGCTCAGGAAATGATCACATAGGGAAAGGAATTATCATCATGACATTTTTGGCAATGATATTATATTTAATTACACATAAAGTGACTGTATAAAACAAAAATGTAAATTCACTGTGGCTATACCGCAGCGATTGTCTAAAATGTTTTATCTGTCCATTTTTTAAAGAAGAATAAAATGAAATTAACATTGGGGTTTTCTCCCTGTCCGAACGATACATTTATTTTTGATGCCTTGATCCATCATAAAATAGATACCAAAGGGTTGGATTTTGACGTAGCTTATCAGGACGTTGAGACATTGAATTTAAAGGCTTTTCAGGGAGAACTGGATATCACCAAATTGAGCTATCATGCTTTTGCTTATGCCGTTGAAGATTACGAACTGTTGGATGCGGGCAGCGCCTTGGGCTTTGGCGTAGGGCCGATGCTGATCACTAAAGATGCTGCTTTGGCAGAAGTGCTCCAGGAGAAACTAAAAAATGCTGACGGTCTAGGCGAATTTGATAAGTTAAAGGTGGGATATCCAGGGAAGTTTACGACTGCAAATTTTCTGTTGGGCTTGGCATTTCCGGAATTAACCAATAAAATAGAACTGGTTTTTTCTGATATAGAAGGCGCACTATTGGATGGTTCAATTGATTTGGGGCTTATTATTCATGAAAATAGGTTTACCTATGCAGAAAAAGGGCTGTATAAAGTCGTCGATTTGGGCGAATATTGGGAAAGTACGACAAAATTTCCGATTCCGTTGGGTGGTATTGTCGTAAAACGTTCATTGCCGAAGGATGTGAAAGAAACGCTTAATGCAATTTTAAAAGAGAGTGTCGAGTTTGCCTTTGCAAATCCAAAGTCCGGATTGGAATTTATCCGTAGCCATGCGCAGGAGATGAGTGAGGAAGTGATGTATAAGCATATTGAACTTTATGTCAATAAATATTCAGTTGAATTGGGCATTGAAGGACGGAATGCAATTACTAAAATGTTTCAAAAGGCACAGGAGATGGGCTTTATCCCGCATTCGGATAAAAAATTGTTTCTTTCATAACACCGTCTTACGATTTGGTGGCCGCAATAGCAAGAGGCTCCTGCAGCAGCGCTACCGGTTGGTAAAATAAGATGCGCATCCGATTGAAAAAAATAACGCAAAAAAAATAGTGGTAAGCTGTTAGATATCATATCTAATAACTAAATTTGCCCGATTAGTGTCAAATTGTCTGCAATTTTACTTTGGAGTCATTATTGTACAAAATCTTTAGTTGAGATAGAAAAAAAATTATGTTAAAGTTTTTAAGTAAATTATTTGGAAGTAAATCCGAAAGAGATATCAAGGGGATTCAGCCGGTTGTAGAGCAAATCAAAGCTGAATATGATAAACTTTCAAATCTAACCAATGACGAGTTACGTGCCAAGACCGCTGACTTCAAAGAAAGAATTAAGAATTACCTCGCAGATATTGACCAAGAAATAGATACGCTTAAAAAAGAGGCGGATCAAGATGAGGACGATATGGCTAAAAAGACTTCTATTTACGAACAAGTGGACAAATTGTCGAAAGATCGTGATAAGAAGTTGGAAGAGGTATTGAAGGATATTTTGCCTGAGGCGTTTGCTGTGGTGAAGGAAACTTCAAGACGTTTGACAGAAAACGAAGAATTGGAAGTTACTGCCAGCGATTTTGACCGAGAACTCGCTGTCTACAAGCCAAACGTTATTATCAATGGTGATAAAGCGATCTGGAAAAATAAGTGGATGGCAGCAGGTACTGAGGTAACCTGGAATATGATACATTATGATGTACAGTTGATCGGTGGTATTGTACTGCATAGCGGAAAGATTGCTGAGATGGCGACCGGTGAGGGTAAGACATTGGTCGGAACCTTGCCAACTTATCTAAACGCACTTTCCGGACAAGGGGTACATATCGTGACGGTCAATGACTATCTTGCCCGTCGTGACTCCGAATGGAACGCACCTTTATTTGAATTCCATGGCCTATCCGTAGATTGTATTGATAAACACCAACCAAACTCGCCACAACGTCGTAAGGCTTACCAATCGGATATCGTATATGGTACGAACAACGAATTTGGTTTCGACTATTTACGTGATAATATGGTTCAGACGCCTGATGCATTGGTGCAAGGTAAATTGCATTTTGCCATGGTCGATGAGGTTGACTCCGTTTTAATTGACGATGCCCGTACGCCATTGATTATTTCAGGTCCGATCCCGCGTGGCGATCAACATGAATTCTATCAATTAAAACCACGTATTGAGCGTTTGGTACATGTTCAAAAAGCTTATATCAATACCGTATTAAATGATGCTAAAAAGGCATTGGCTGCAGGTGATTCTGATGTAGAAGGTGGTGGTCTAGCTTTATTGAGAGCGTACAGGGGTTTACCTAAAAATAAAGCCTTGATCAAATTCTTGAGTGAAGGTGCCAATCGTTCTATCTTGCAAAAAGTAGAAAACTACTATATGCAAGAGCAAAATAAAAATATGCCTAAAGTTGATGCAGAGCTTTATTTTGTCATTGATGAGAAGAACAATCAGGTCGAACTGACTGAAAAAGGTATTGAATTAATCACAGCGACAGGAGAGGATCCTTCATTCTTTATTCTACCTGATGTAGGTACTGAAATTGCGGAAATTGAAAAGTCTTCGTTGACCTTGGAAGAAAAAGCCGCTCAGAAAGAAGATTTATTGCGTGATTACTCGATTAAAGCAGATCGTATCCACTCCATTAATCAACTATTGAAAGCATATACCCTGTTTGAGAATGATGTGGAATATATCGTGGATGAGGGTAAAGTGAAAATTGTCGATGAGCAAACAGGCCGTATCATGGATGGTCGTCGCTACTCAGACGGTTTGCACCAAGCGATCGAAGCAAAAGAGAATGTGAAAGTCGAAGATGCGACACAAACTTATGCGACGATTACCTTGCAGAACTACTTCCGTATGTACCATAAACTTTCGGGTATGACAGGTACTGCTTCAACAGAAGCCGGAGAACTTTGGGAAATTTATAAATTGGATGTTGTAGAAATTCCTACCAATCGTGTTGCCCAACGGGAAGACCGTCAGGATCTGATTTACCGTACTGCACGCGAAAAATACAACGCAGTAGCCGAAGAAATTCAACGGTTGACAGATCAGGGACGCCCTGTGCTAGTCGGTACAACATCGGTAGAAATTTCCGAGCTATTGAGCCGTATGCTTCAATTACGTAAGATCAGACATAATGTATTGAATGCAAAGCTTCACCAAAAAGAAGCCGATATCGTTGCTGAAGCCGGACGTCCCGGACAAGTGACTATCGCGACGAATATGGCGGGTCGTGGTACGGATATTAAATTGACTGAAGAAGTAAAAAATGCTGGTGGTCTTGCAATTATCGGTACTGAAAGACATGAATCCCGTCGTGTCGACCGTCAGCTACGTGGTCGTGCTGGTCGTCAGGGAGATCCGGGATCATCACAATTCTTCGTATCGTTAGAAGACAACTTAATGCGTTTGTTTGCTTCTGAAAGAATCTCCAATATCATGGTGAAAATGGGGGTCGAAGAGGGTGAAGTGATGCAACATAGCATGTTGACCAAATCTATCGAACGAGCACAACGTAAGGTTGAGGAGAACAACTTTGGAATTCGTAAGCGTCTATTGGAATACGATGACGTAATGAACTCACAACGTACCGTAATCTATACGAAGCGTAAAAATGCATTGTTTGGTGAACGTTTGGATGTGGATTTGAATAATATGATCTTTGACGTTGCTGAGGAGATTGTCGCTGAAGCGAAGGAGCAAGGAAATTACGAAGACTTTCAAATTGAGGTCATCCGTATTTTTGCCATCACACCAGAAATCACGGCAGAAGAATTTGCCCAAGGAAAGATCGAAGGGTTGACAGATCGTCTTTTTGATCAAGCAAGCAGAGCATATCATCATAAAATAGAAGCGATTGGTGCATTAACAGTTCCTGTATTGAATAATGTGTATGCTGAACGAGGACAGATTGTTGAAAACGTGGTAATTCCATTTACAGATGGTATCCGTGGTATTCAAGTTTCTGCGAATCTGAAGAAAGCGATTGATAGCAATGGTAAAGAGGTTTTCAAATCCTTTGAAAAAGGCATTGTATTGGCTTTGATCGACGAAGCATGGAAAGAGCATTTACGTGAAATGGATGATCTAAAACAATCTGTTCAAAATGCTGTTTATGAACAAAAGGATCCAATCATTATCTATAAAATGGAAGCCTTTAATTTGTTCAAGTCTATGTTGGCTTCTATGAACAAGGACGTCGTGAGCTTTATTTTCAAAGGTGAGATCCCAGGGCAGGAAACAACCTCATTACAGGCTAGACAAGTAACCCAAGCACCTGTAAAAACGGTTGAAACAAAAGCAGAGTTGGCTTCCCCAACAGGTGTCAGTGAAGAGGATATGAATGATGGTCCAAAAGAACCTGTTCGTAACGAGAATACAGTGGGACGCAATGACGAATGTCCTTGTGGTTCCGGTAAAAAATATAAAAATTGCCACGGCGCAAATAACTAATCGATAAGAAAGGTTAAACTATGCTGAAGAGAGGATTGATTTTCATACATGCATTTGTGCTATTTACGATCGTTCATGTAAAAGCACAGGAAAAGGGTGGAGTTATTGTAACCAAAGATTCTTTGATTACACAGCTTCAAAATTTTAGGGCAGCAATGGGAATCAATCCTGTCGAAAGCAAAACCACAACAGTCCCTTCGAAACCTGTTGTACGATCTGCTGCAACACGCGTCAAGGTGAGAGGTTTTCGCGTGCAGATCTTTGCCGGAGCCAGTCGAAACCAAGCTTTTTCGGAGCAAACTCGTTTTCGGGGAATGTATAAAGATGTTGATACCTATATCACTTATGATGAACCCAATTATCGGGTGAAGGTGGGCGACTTTAGAAGTCGTTCCGAAGCAAATGCGTTTATGCGTGAGCTGCGGCAATATTTTAGTAACGTTTTCGTATTTTCAGAAAGCGTTTTTGTTTATCAATAAATCAAACAACCTCATGGCAAGTACGAAAGAAAAAGTCCTGGCCTTAGCCCATCAATATTTTGAAGATACAGTTGCTAACCGCAGACATCTTCATCAAAATCCTGAACTTTCCTTTGAAGAATATAATACCTCGGCATTTGTAAAGGTACAGCTGGATCAATTAGGAATCCCTTACGAAGCAAAAGCAGACACGGGTATTGTGGCCTTAATTCAGGGTGAACTCCCTTCGGATGAAGTAATCGCTTTGCGTGCGGATATGGATGCATTGCCTATTCAGGAAGTTGAAGGCCGACCTTATGGATCCAATACTCCGGGGGTCATGCATGCTTGTGGCCATGATGTACACACGTCCTCGTTGTTGGGAACCGCAAAGATATTACATAGCCTGAAAGCTGAATTTGGTGGCACGGTGAAATTAATCTTTCAGCCCGGGGAAGAGCGTTTGCCCGGCGGAGCGTCCATTATGATCAAAGAAGGAGCACTACAAAATCCGGCACCTTCCGCTATCATAGGTCAACATGTAATGCCGTTTATCGAAACGGGCAAAGTCGGATTTCGTGAAGGTAAATACATGGCTTCCTGTGATGAGTTGTTTATGACCGTAAAAGGAAGAGGGGGGCATGGAGCACATCCGCATCAGAATATCGATCCGATTGTGATCACAGCGCATATTATTACCGCTTTACAGCAGATAGCAAGCCGTTTTGCGGATCCGCGTACACCGACTGTTCTGTCTTTTGGCAAAATCATCGCTAATGGTGCGACAAATATTATTCCTGATCAGGTTTATCTCGAGGGTACATTCCGCACATTCGATGAGCAATGGCGCACAGAAGCACATGAGGCGATGGTGAAAATGGCTGTCGGAATCGCCGAAAGTATGGGGGCTACCTGCGACTTTGAAGTGCGTAAAGGCTATCCATTTTTGATTAACGCCCCTGCACTCACCAAGAATGCACGTGCTTTTGCGGAGGAGTATCTCGGAAAGGAAAATGTCGTTGATTTGGACCTTTGGCCGGCTGCGGAAGATTTCTCGTACTACTCGCAGGAGATCAATGCTTGTTTCTACCGATTAGGTACAGGAAATAAGGCGAAAGGAATAGCTTCTGCGGTGCATACGCCTACATTCGATGTCGATGAATCCGCATTGGAAATCAGTACGGGGTTGATGGCTTACATCACCTTGCGCAGATTAGGTTATTAAATCTTTCGAAATGTCATCGCATCATATCGTTCGAGAGAATCAGGAACCTGCGCTGCTGATTGAAGATCTTTTTCTGATCGAAGAAGAAGATTTGGGGCAACTGCTGGAATGGAGCCCATCTATTGTCATCGAAAATAATCTGGTTGATCAGCTGGATGCGAGAGGGTACAAGTTTGATGTTGTTTTTGCGCAGAATCATATAGAGCCGCTCCAGGAAAATTTAAAAGTCATCCCATATCGTGATAATTTTTTACAGTCCGCCATCGAATATCTTGTTGAACATCAGTATAAGGCGGTCAATATTATTACGGATCAAATAAGTCTTGCACACTACCAGCGCTACCTTGATCTGATCAATGTGGTATTATTGGCCCGAGGAATGCGCTACTATTTTGTTACTACCGGTTTTACAAAATGGAAAGTGGGCGGGGAGCAGCTAAAAATAGACAGCCAAGGCGAAGAAATTGTGACAGAAGGACTTCGGAAAATAGATGAAGATCTTTATGAAACCGAGAAAGACGGCTTATTTAAGCTCGGATTTTCAGAATCAAAATATATTTTAATAGGAGAGACGATCGCATGATAACGATAGAATTAGCCGAACAGACAGACATCCGTAGTATTTCCAATATGGCCTATATCATATGGCCGGACGCTTATGGAGAAATACTTTCAAAAGAACAGATTGATTTTATGCTGGAGAAAAGCTATACTGTTGAGGGATTAGCTGAGGGAATGGTTAATGGGCAGTTTTTTTATATTTTGAAGGAAGATGGTATCGGTCAGGGTTTTATTGCACTGAAAACTTTTGCAGATAAACTCCGGATTGAGAAGCTGTATTTGATGCCCAATGTACAGGGGAAAGGTTTCGGGAAGGCGTTGATTGATTTTGCCATGGACAAAGCAAAAAACAAAGGCAAGGATATTTTGGAACTCAATGTCAATAGAAATAACCCTGCTTATCATTTCTATTTAAAGCAGGGCTTTCAGGTTGTCGAAACTGTTGATACTCCCTATTATGACTTCGTATTGAATGACTATGTCATGCAACGGGCAATAGATCGTACAGCCGCTTCTTAATCTTTTAATTTTTCCACGCGTGAAGGCGTTTGTTTGCCTTCCACAATGCCCGAAGTGCCGATAGCGATTGCCTCGATGCTGGAAATAATATTTTGAACGTTTAACGTGGCGACTTCATCCTTTACCGTATGGTAATATTCATCCTTGTCCATTTGGGATGTAGAAAATGAATGTGCGGGCACACCCTTTGCCGCTAACACGGCATTATCACTGCGATAGAATAAATTTTGTTTTGTATACGGATCAGGATAAAATTTGAAGGTTGTGTTCTTTAGGTTTTCCTGCATTAATTTACCCAAGTCGGATTGATCATATCCCGTTATGTAGACGGTATTAGGTCCAAATTTTGAATCTTTTCCGATCATTTCCATGTTGATCATCGCCACGACCTGATCCGCATTGATATGGTTAGAAAAATATTTTGAACCATACATGCCGAGTTCTTCGGCTGTAAATGCCACAAAAATAAGTGTCCTTTCATTGCTGTTTTTCTTTTTATAGTAGTCTGCGAGGGTCAACATCGCCGTTACTCCGGATGCATCGTCATCGGCTCCGTTGGCAATTGAATCTTGTCCTACGGCTGGCAATATACCAATATGGTCATAATGCCCGGAAAAGATGACGTACTCATCGGGTTTGCTCTTTCCGGGGATAACGCCGGCAATGTTGAAAAGCGGGAAGTGCTCAAGATCCCGTTCGATATGGACTTGAAATGTTTTTGGTGTTTCTGCGCTTAACAGATAGACTATCGAAGGTTTTTGTATGTTCGGATCTTCAATAAATTTAGGATTGTTGAGCATTTGCCCAAAACGGACAAAAGAGGCTTCAAAAGAAGGGTCTACCAGTACAAGCGTGTTTTCTTTGGATAGGGAATGCTCCCGAAAGGCTTGGGAGAAATCTGCGCCGGATGCAATATAAACCACTTTTACAGGACTTTTTTCATCCCATTTGAGCGCGACGTGGTTACCCAATGATATGATATGCTCAGCGGGAACAGTCTTTTTATTGATCGTCGCGACGTTGCTTTTGGGCGAGAGCTTGTCCAGCTCGAATGTTTGTCTGAAAGACGTTTCGGCATAAGGCTTGAGGCCTATTTTTTGCATCTCCCCTGCGATAAAATCTGCCGCTGGCTCAATGTCCTTTGTCAGAGCCGATCGTCCACGCATATCATCCGATGCCAGGGTATTTAAGATACGGCTCACATCCTGACGCTGTTGTTCGGAAATCACCTGCTGTCCAAATGTAATGGTAGATAGCGTAATTAATGATAAGGCTAAAAATATTCTAGGTACTGAATTCATAAAGTTAGTAATGTTCGGATGAAGATACTGATTTCGCCCGTAATTTTTGTGGAAATTCGTGCTATCCGCCAATTAAGGCTTTTTATCTTTACCCTTAGGACGATAAAAGTTGAAATGAAGTTGTCAATCTTTTAGTAAAAAGATGCATTCAATAGCGCTTTCGTGGTTCCCTTGAATGAGCAACAGACACGAATGTTCCTGATGGCCTTTGAAGACAGACAATTCAGAAAAAAATGTAGTATATTTGATTATAAATTTTTTGACAATGAAAGAAGTATCTGTACAGGAATTAAAGAATAAGATCGATAACAATGAAGATTTTCAATTGATTGATGTGCGTGAGTCATTTGAATATGAGGTTTCAAATTTGAACGGTTTGAATATTCCACTATCAGGGATCCTGATCGAGGCAGATAAAATCTCCAAAGACAAACCTGTTATCGTTCAATGTCGTTCTGGAAAACGTTCAGCGCAGGCAATTATGTTATTGGAACAACAAGGTTTTGATAATCTTGCAAATTTAAAAGGCGGCATTTTGGCCTGGAAAGAAGAAATCGATCCAGAGTTAGACGTTTATTAATATGAAAAATTTGGAGCATCAGACTAAACAGGCTTTCATGTTTAGTCTTGCTTTTTATATCGTAGCCCTATTCGCCCGGCTATTTAGCTTAGGTATTTTCCCCATATTAGGCAGTCTTTCTATTCTATTATCCCTTTTGTGGGTGATATTGGTCTTACGGGAAATTATGCTTTCCAGGACAATTCCCAATAGTGAGCGGATGTTGATGGCACTGGCCATCGTACTGCTCAATATTATCGGTGGAGCTTTCTATTTCTTTGGTGGATGGAGACAACGGGTATTGGGATTAACAAAAAAATAATATGACAAAATATTTTATACTGAATATTGTATTGAACTTGGCCATTGTATTTTTGGCGTATTGTGGATTTGAAGGATATAAAGCCGGAAATATGCTGGTGACGGGATTGTCTATTGCATTTTTGGTGGTACTTATTTACCTTAAGGTTGTCTTAAGCAAACGCATAAAAGTTGTGATTCAGGAGAAAGATCGCGAAAAAAAGCAGCAATATGCCGCTAAGCAGACGAAGGGGAAAAGTAAATAGGAGCGAGTTTCTTACTTATAACACATAAAAAAGAGCAGAAAACGATCGTTTTCTGCTCTTTTTTATTTATTGTCTCTACTATTATTTTACAAACGGCGGTTTTGTTACTTTAGCTTTTACTTTTTGATTACGGATATGGATAAAAATATCTGCACCGTCTTTTGCGAATGCAGTATCTACGTAACCCAGACCAACCGATTTTTTCAACGTCGGAGATTGCGTTCCGGAAGTAACACGGCCAATCACATTGCCATCAGCATCTACGATCTCATAATCGTGACGCGGGATACCTCTGTCGATCATTTCAAAACCAACCAGTTTCTTTTTAAGTCCGGCTTCTTTTTCGGCTTTAAGTGCAGCGGAGTTGACAAAGTCTTTCGTGAACTTCGTTACCCAACCTAACCCAGCCTCTAAAGGCGAAGTGTTGTCGTCGATGTCATTTCCATAAAGGCAGAAACCCATTTCTAACCGTAAAGTATCGCGGGCACCCAATCCGATCGGTTTGATTCCGTAAGCTTTTCCGGCTTCAAAAATAGCGTCCCAAACTTTTTGTGCATCTTCATTGGCCACGTAAATCTCGAAACCACCGGCACCGGTATATCCTGTAGCGGATACCAATACGTTATCTACCCCCGCAAAAGTACCTTTGGCAAAGGTATAGTATTCCATTGGCGCAAGCTCGATATCTGTCAGCGATTGTAAGGCATCCGCTGCTTTAGGGCCCTGAACGGCAAATAAAGAAGTCTGGTCAGAAATATTTTTCATTTCCACACCATCGGTATTATATTTGGAAATCCAGTTCCAGTCTTTCTCAATATTGGACGCATTGACAACCAAAAAATAGGTATTATCGTCGATTCGGTATGTTAGAAAATCGTCTACTACACCGCCAGTTTCGTTTGGAATATAAGCATATTGGACTTTACCGTCATATAATTTCGACACGTCGTTTGAAGAGATTTTTTGAAGAAGATCCAGGGCCTTTTCACCTTTGAGGATGAATTCACCCATGTGGCTTACATCAAAAACTCCCACACCTGTACGAACTGTTTCGTGCTCATCATTGATACCGGTATATTGTACTGGCATGTTGAAGCCTGCGAAGGGAACCATCTTTGCTCCTAAAGCAATGTGCGTCTCCGAAAGGGCAGTATTTTTTAACATAAAAATTAAGTTTTAATCAGTTGCAAATTTAATAAAATATACGTGATTCCTAGCTTTGAATCTATTTTAGAACAAACGATTTAATTCGTTACATTCAACGAATAAACAGTCAGTTCAGCGTCTTCTGTATCCGTATCTTCGCATAGCAGGAAAATTAAACCCTTATCAGTTTTCTCCTTGAAGGTAATGCCCTCAAATTTATGATTTCCGGGGATTTGGAATACTTCCGGCCCGGAAGACAGATCAGCTGATATTTTTCCAAGTAACGACCCAGCGATCTCGCCGTCAAGATAGGTCGATTTCGCATCCTCCGCGGTCGCGATGAAATAAATGTCTTCTCCGACAAGTGCGGCATCCGAAAAACCGGTACTGATTCCCTTTATCGTCGGTAATTCGACTGGAATACACCGCGATTTATCTTCAGCTTTACCGTTGTATTCTAAAATTGCATTGATTCCTTGTGGGCCATTGCCCCGATTAAACAACAATATCCGGTCATCAATATGAACCACCCCCTCGATGTTAAAGTCATCTTTACTGATCTTAAATTTCTGCATTAAATGCGCGTAGATTTTGCTGTAGTCTTCCTTTACAACCTCGTTTCCATCCCAAATAAAACGATTGTTTCTTTTTTCAGTGGATCCCGATCCATAGAGGAAGTAACGGTTGCCATCGAAAGTAATGGATTCAAGATCCATTTTATTCGCTTTGCTGATATTTTCCATGGGCTCAGCTTCCAATAAGGCTGTTTTGGATAAGCGTTGCTGAGCGAGGTTATAGCTATACAGGTAATTGCTGTTGTCCGAGACAATATGAAGCTCATCATTGTGGTAGACAATACCAGATGCCGCCGTGATACCAGATATGCTAATAAATGCTTCGAGAATTAATTTTAACATCATTCGTGTATGTTTAAGATTCCAAGTACTTTCTGGAAATCGGATTGGACCGGAGCGGTTATATGGATGGTCTCGCCCGACAAAGGGTGTTTGAAAGTCACTTCCGAGGCATGCAATAGCATGGTATCCATCTGGTAGTTCTCTTTCCAGAATTTGTTTTGTTTATTGCAGCCATGCGGACGATCGCCGATAATGGGGTAAAAGATATGCGCAAAGTGACGCCGTAATTGATGCATGCGACCTGTAAGTGGATTGGCTTCAACAAGACTGTACCTTGACGTTGGAAATTTCCCGAAAGGAATATCGAGTTCACTCTTGGCTAATAATCGGAATGATGTCTGTGCATCTTGTAATGTGCCATTTTCCTTTTTCAAAGGATAGTCGATAACCCCTTCCTCAGGCGCAAATCCTCGGAGCACGGCAAGGTATTTTTTATCAATTTGATGTTCCTGAAAGCTTTTTTGCAGGTATTGATCCGTTTCTTTGTTCAGCGAAAACAAAAGAACCCCGCCAGTTTTACGGTCCAGGCGATGAGCAGGGTATACGGTTTTGCCCAGCTGGTCACGTAGTAGTTGAAGGGCAAATTCGGACGTGTCACGCGCAATGGATGAACGATGTACCAAAAGACCATGGGGCTTATTGATCGCCACAATGGATTCATCTTCGTAAAGAATTTCTAAGGACATATTAGATTTTTTTCAATGCAGCAATAATTTCATCTGCTTTTTCATCAATCTTGGGGCTCAGCCAGATCTGTTTAAACGCGCCACCACCGATAATCTGTTCTGTGCCTTGCCATTTGATCTTGGTAAGGGAAAAAAGATAATAATTGTCTATAACAACGGAATTCTGGACAAAATTGTCCACTAATTTGTTGCCGAAAAGTTGCATTCCCAATCCGAAAAAAGCCTGGTCTTTTGCATGAAGCTGACTTTTTAGTAATTGCTCAGCCTTTGCACGGACAATTTTTTCATGTTCCTCTTTGCTCGGGTTTGTCAGTATAGCTGCCAGCATGATGACAATCAGAAGCAGGGCAAATATTCTTTTTTTGCTCATTTTTTAATGCTTAAATTAGTGTTGAGAGACCGTGTCACAACTGGATCTACCGCTATCAAAATTATTAAATAGATATTAGATATGCACAATTGTTTTATATCAAAGTTGTGCTGCAAAAGAAAGGTGGGATAAAAAGGGCTTGATCTTAGAAAGAAATCCCATTGAACAGTGAAAATGCCCAGGAAAAGAAAGTCCAGATCAGGTAACAAGTAGCAGCTATTAAGATAAATAGGATCAATACGATTGTTAAGATAATACCAATGCCCGAACCTTTGTGCCGACCCTCGTAATAGTGCTCACGCAGCAGTTTGATGTTCTTTTCATTGGCTTTGCTGTAAAAGTCGAAAATATTACCAAGGAAAGGGATGCTCCCTAATATTGCGTCGAGGCTGATATTAAGTAGCATACGGATAACTAATTTGGGGCTAGCCCCATTTCGCCACATGGCGATGACCAGGACTAATGAGGTGCCGAAACCGGCAATAGCTCCGCCCAAAGGAATCAGGTTCAAAATAGGGTCTAGTCCGAAACGAAAGTTACCAATCTTGAATTGATTATCCATTAGCCAGGATATTCGGTCTATCCAACCGAAATCCTGGTCAATTTGTTTCTTTTTATCTTCTGGAGATAATTCCCGCTGCATGATTATAATAACTCGAATGAGGCGCTGATTTCGCTCGTTACTTTCATTGGTCTGATATTGAGATCAAGACCACCATCACTGGCAACATCGGCTGCTTCGGCCATGGCACCTTTATACATTGCATTACGCATCATAGGCTGGGCGCTAAAGATAATCTGTTGCGGTGTTTCCGAAAGTACGATCGCTTTACCGATTTTTTGTCCAGCTGCTTCGGCAAGAATCTGCGCATTCGCCTTCGCATCCAATACAGCTTTCGTTTTTAAGGTCTTTTCAAGTTCTTTTTTCTTCGAGTAATCGTATTCACTGATGTAAGTGTTCTGAATGCCTGCTCTGTCAACACCATCCAACAATTGGTCTAAATTGTTTAGGTTAGTGACCTTAATGCGGTATTGTCTGGAAAGCAGAATATCGGTATCCTTTTTCTTTTTTTCAGGTGTATTGTAACTCCAGATATTCTGGATCGTAAAATCTTCTTTTTTAACACCGGCTTTTGTTGCAGAGTCGAAGAGATCTTTTTCTAACTTGTCTATGGCAACCTTTTTCTTGGTGTTTCCATTGTCATAAAATTCCTTCAGTGTAACATCTATATAGATGATGTCCGGGGTTACTTCTTCTTCTGCGCGACCCACTGTGGATACAAATTCTTTATTTACCATTTGTTGAGCGTTTAGTTTTGTCATCAAACCTAAAAAAGCCAGTCCTAATAATATTTTTTTCATGTTTTACTATCTTAAAGTTTTATAATAATACGATTGCTATTGTCGCATTGCTACAAGATTGGAGCCAAAGTAGACAAAAAAGTTTAACGGATAAAAAAAATAAAAACGTTAAGATTTTTGATTTTATTTCTATACCTTTAGGGAAATTAATAAAATAGTGCCATGCAAGAAGGTAAAGTAAAATTCTTTAATGAGACCAAAGGTTTCGGTTTCATCATCCCTAATTCAGGCGAGAGCGAGATTTTTGTTCACGTTTCTGGATTAATTGACAAAGTTCGTGAGAATGACAATGTATCTTACGAAGTTGAACAAGGCCGTAAAGGTCTTAATGCGGTAAATGTAAGAGTTATCTAATTAGATTCAAGATATATTTATTGTGAAAAGGCCCATGCGATAAGCATGGGCTTTTTTATTGAAATAAAATTTGGACTGATAATTGCATAAATGTTTCAAATAGATGTTTAACATGAAACGTACTTTAATAGTAATCCTTTCTGTGGTGATGGCAATTTCAATGTCCGCATGTTATTCCACCCATCATGGGCATAGACATGGGCGTGGACCAAAAGGTATGCCTCCAGGTCAGGCAAAAAAATATTATGGAGAACAATCAGCTAAAGATTTTGCTCCAGGACAACAGAAGAAAAAGAAACATAGACATTGATCTCGCTGAATTTCACTTTCGCTGAAAATTTCGCAATCACAAGACAAAAAAAGAGCTTTCATTACCATGAAAGCTCTTTTTTTGTTCCGTTAGAACGACCTATGCAAATGGATCTTTATCTGCAGGAGGTGTTGAAGGTGCAGGAGGCGTTTGTGAATTTCCAAACGGATCATTGTTCCCCGTATTTTGTGCTGGCTGTGAACTTCCAAAGGAGTTATTCGGTTGTGAAGAACCAAATGGATCTTGTGGCTGATTGAATGGATGGTTTGTTCCATTTTCCTCTGCCTTTGGATCCGGACCATATTGATTAGGACCTTTGTCACCTTCAATGACCATCAGATAAATCAGGTATAAGTTGACTAATGGGATAAGACCCAATAATAAAAACCAACCTGATTTATTCGTGTCATGTAATCTTCGTACAGCAACGGCAATGCCCGGAATAAGCAACGCTAAACTTATAAGGTATGAAATGTAAGAAAATACACTTGCAATTTGACCGAGAATTCCGAATACTACGCCGATAATAACATTTGCTAGAAAGAACATCCAATATTCTTTACGACGAGCACGTCCATTAAAATTTGCATAGTTATCTCTTACAACTTTTAAAAACCAATCTTTAATTTCCATATAATTTTAAGATTTTTAGGTGAAAAATATGTGTTAGTAAATCAATTGTTAACACAATTCTGTTACAATAAATGTACCAAGAATTTATCTGGGAAAACAATTATTATAGCTATATCAATGTCTGAAAATAGCGTCTTTGCCGAAACTTGAACAAGCAACAAGTATTTATTTAGGTGAAAAGCCTGTTAATTGGTTCTGAGTAAGAAATAGACAGCTATTTCGAAGGAGAATCTAAGGACAGATGTTTTATCTAAAAATCTCTTCCAGAATATACAGCGATTTTATCTCCTTGAAATTTGTGCGATGAAGGCGGTAGAAATCCAATAATTTTTCCAATAAAAACTGCCTGTCTGTACTGGACATTCTGATACGGTCACAATTTGAATATTCAGCTTCAGTCAGGCTCCGAAAAATTGATGTGTGGGGTTCCTGAAGCACGAATGGATGTTCCGGCAGTAGATTTGAAAACGTTGCTTCATGTAGGTTAAAATAAGGAAGAGCTCGTTTGGAAACCGTTGGGTAAAACCCAAGGAATCGCGTTAGTTTGATTAAAAATACCAAGTGAAAATTGGCCAGGTTGAGATGTGTTTCGTCTAGCCAGCGGACAGACTGATGGATGAATTCAAATAGATAAGGATCACTTTCTTGTTCTTTCAATATTTTGTACAATATTTCATTTAAGAAAAGAGCTAATGAACTTTTTATAATATCGTAAGGTATTTCCTGTAATACTGGTGTCTGCCGGGCTTCGGAAATACGCTGTAGTGAGCCATTATCCTTATGCGTTGCTATAATTTCAAGTAGATGCAGAGGCTGTAAGATATTGGCTTTGATTTTAGCCTTTGGCTTACGTGCGCCGGCAATAAGGTACGATTGCATACCAAAGGATTCGGTATATATCTGTGCAACGAGGCTGCTTTCCGAATAATTCGTTGTTTTTAAGACGATACCTCTAGTTTTGTTCAGCATCCCCTTCCTTTTCTTTTTTATGAATTTCCTCCTTATGAGCCTCTTCACGCATTTCAATAAGTGCATCGCGGTCCACTTTCCGAATCATTCGATAGATTAATGTCAGGACACCAATACCGAATGTAATAACTCCGATGATCATGGTTAACTTGTACCAGTTAGATCGTTGCTCCATGAGGTAATAACCTAGGATAACGAACAACGTGCCGATGATTATTTCTCTTAGGCCCTTGCGAAGATATTTGTTCATAAATGTGAATTGTTGAAAACTATTTTTGTTTACAGAGCAAATATAATACAATAAAATGCTTTATTTTTGCCCATACCGTTCCTGTGTAGAACTATTTTTAAAAATAATTCCCATAATGTTGTTGCTTATCTAAAAAAAAATATAGATATTTGCAAACTCTTTGCAGAGAGTGCAAAGGATTAACATATTGTAATAAAGACAACAAAAAAGATAATATCATGTCAAGAATTTGTGATTTAACAGGCAAAGCGGCGTTAACAGGAAATAACGTTTCTCACTCAAACGTTAAAACTAAACGTAAATTCTATCCAAATTTACAAACTAAACGTTTTTACATTCCAGAAGAAGATCGTTGGATTACGTTGAAAGTATCTACTTCTGCTATCAAGACCATCAACAAGAACGGCATTACAGCTGCGATCAATAAATTTATCGTTAAAGGATCAATTTAATATTGATTTATCGCCTGTTACATTAAGATTATTCATGAATTTCAATCCTATATTAGGATTCAAAATAAAGTAAAACAATGGCTAAAAAAGGAAATAGAGTACAAGTTATCTTAGAATGTACTGAACACAAAGAAAGTGGTCTTCCGGGAATGTCTCGTTACATCACTACTAAAAACAAAAAGAACACAACTGAGCGTTTGGAGTTGAAAAAATTCAATCCAGTATTGAGAAAAGTTACTGTTCATAAAGAAATTAAGTAATTCACCCATTCTTAGCACTTGCAAATAGCGGGCTGAGTAAAAATATTTAAATACCATGGCAAAGAAAGCAGTTGCATCGTTACAAAAAGGTGGCGGTAAAGAATTTACAAAGGTTATTGTTACTACTAAATCTGCAAAAACTGGCGCGTATACTTTCAAAGAAGGTATGGTTCACAACGATAAAGTGAAAGACGTGCTTGCAGAAGCTCAAAAAAATAACTAGTAACATTTTCCTTTTTTAAAGTTTTTCTTTAAAAAGAATTCGATAAAAATAGCCGTTTTGGTATCCTACCGAAAGGGCTTTTTTTGTTGAGGACATTTGTTTATATTTGGACATCAATTTTCACTAAACACTCCATGGGATTATTTGATTTTTTTAAGAAAAAACCGCAAACACAAGAAGAAGAGCAAGCCTTAGACAAGGGGTTGGAAAAAACCAAAGAAGGATTTCTTTCCAAGATAACGAAAGCTGTAGTGGGTAAATCTACTGTAGATGACGATGTGCTTGATAATTTGGAAGAGGTTTTGGTTACTTCTGATGTGGGGGTTACGACGACTTTAAAAATCATAGACCGCATTCAAGCGCGTGTTGCCCGAGATAAATATGTCTCCACTTCAGAGCTAAACAATTTACTGAAAGAAGAGATTCAGACCTTACTTGCCGAAAATAACAGCTCAGATTTTGAAAACTTCAATTACGGAGATCATAAACCTTATGTCATTATGGTCGTCGGAGTGAATGGTGTTGGTAAGACGACAACAATAGGCAAACTTGCCCACCAGCTCAAACAAGCTGGAAGTAAAGTCGTGTTAGGCGCCGCAGATACATTTCGTGCCGCAGCTGTGGATCAGCTTAAGTTGTGGGGCGAGCGTGTTGGAGTGCGCGTTGTGGCACAGGCAATGGGTTCGGATCCCGCTTCGGTCGCTTATGATACGGTTAAGTCTGCTGTTGCTAATGGGGAAGATGTCTGTATTATTGATACCGCAGGGCGTTTACATAATAAGGTTGGTCTAATGAATGAATTGACCAAGATTAAAAATGTCATGCAAAAAGTCGTTCCCGGCGCTCCACATGAAATTTTGTTGGTCTTAGATGCTTCTACAGGTCAGAATGCCATAGAGCAATGTACCCAATTCACACAAGCGACAGACGTAAACGCTTTGGCGCTGACGAAATTGGACGGAACAGCGAAAGGCGGTGTCGTCATTGGGATATCTGATCAATTTAAGATTCCTGTGAAATACATTGGTGTAGGCGAAAAAATTGGCGATCTCCAATTATTTAATAAAAAGGAATTTGTAGACTCCCTTTTCAAATAGAAAATTAAAATTATTGTCAGAAATAAGGTTGTCATCCTTTGCTTAGGAATGATTGATCAGCCCTTTTCTTTTCTCGACAAACCCTTCTAATCATATGAAGACAAAATATACGAAATCTGTCCCTTTGGTCAATAAACCGCGTGTCAACGTCGTTACTTTGGGCTGTTCGAAAAATATTCACGATAGTGAAGTGCTGATGGGCCAACTGAAAGGTAATCAGATGGAAGTTGTCCATGAGGCCTCAAATATACAGGAGAATGACATTGTTGTCATCAATACCTGTGGCTTTATTGACAATGCCAAACAGGAGTCTATTGATGCAATCTTACAATATTCAGAATTAAAGGACCAAGGTAAGATCAATAAGGTGATTGTTACCGGATGTCTTTCGGAACGTTATAAACCCGAACTGCAAGCTGAAATTCCGAGTGTGGATGCCTATTTCGGGACAAATGATTTGCCTGATTTACTCGCTTCTATCGGAGCGGACTATCGCCATGAATTATTGGGCGAACGCTTATTGACGACTCCTTCCCACTTTTCTTATTTTAAGATCGCAGAAGGTTGTAACCGCCCTTGTTCATTCTGTGCAATCCCATTAATGCGCGGTAAGCATGTTTCCAAATCAATTGATGACTTGGTTAAGGAAGCGAAATTTTTGGCATCAAATGGAACCAAGGAATTAATTTTAATAGCGCAAGATTTAACCTATTATGGATTGGATATCTATGGGAAACGTAATCTTTCAGACCTGATGCGTCATTTGTCCGATGTAGATGGTATTGAGTGGATCCGTTTACAGTATGCCTATCCTTCTGGTTTTCCAATGGATATTTTGGATGCAATGAATGAGCGTTCAAATATCTGTAATTACCTGGATATGCCATTGCAGCATATCTCAGACCCAATGTTGAAGTCTATGCGCAGAGGGACAACCAAACAGAAACAGATCGACCTTGTCAATGCGATCCGGGATAGAGTGCCTGACATCGCGTTGCGTACGACATTAATCTGTGGATACCCCGACGAGACGGAGCAGGATTTTCAAGAGATGTTGGAATGGGTAGAAGAAACTCGTTTTGACCGTTTGGGCTGTTTTACCTATTCCCATGAGGAAAAGACCCATGCGCATACCTTGGAGGACAATGTTCCACAAGAAATAAAAGAAGAACGGGTTGAGGCTATTATGGAGGTTCAACAAGGAATTTCTTACGATATTAATCAATCGAAAGTGGGCAATACATATAAGGTATTAGTCGATCGTGTGGACGGAGATTATTTTATCGGGCGAACAGAATATGATTCTCCGGAAGTGGACAATGAGGTCTTGATTTCAGCGGCGGATTCTTATGCGCGGATCGGTGATTTTGTTCAGGTAAAAATCGACCGTGCGGAAGATTTCGATCTCTATGGCGAAATTGTCAAAAAATAATACTCGGTTGACCGATAAAGGGTCAGTAAGGATATATGCAAGAGCCTCCCGAAATACAAGGGAGGCTCTTTTTTTGAACTGCCGGAAAGAACTTCTGTGGATATATATCGCTGTTGATGCCGGAGAAAGTATCAGGGTTTTATTTGGACATTTGTCAATAGAATGATATAATTTAAAAGTGGAATGAGCTTTTTATTAAAAATCAGTATTTTGTCCGCTCAAACTAAATACATTTGTATATCGTACAATAAGCATATATGAAAGCAACTTATATCGAATATAGTGAGACAAATAGTTTCTCCAAAACATTGTTGGCCTATCTGGCTCATGACGAGGCGCTGAAACCGTTTGTTGGACACTGGCCTACATTTGAAGGTTTTGAAAAGCAATTGCACGAAAAAAAACATTTTGACCACCGTGGCATTCTCGTGGAGCGCCTAAAAGCTCAATATGCGACATTGTTGCCGGGTTCTCCCGCCGTTGCCAAAAATATAGATTTGTTGTTGCAGGAGAATACCTATACGATTACCACGGGCCACCAGCTGAATATCTTTACAGGGCCCTTGTACTTTATATTTAAGATCATGACGGCCATACGTCTGTCCGAAGACTTACATGCCAAACATCCGGACAAAAACTTTGTACCGGTATATTGGATGGCTACTGAGGATCATGATTTTGAAGAAATTAATCATACGAAAGTCTACGGAAAGAAAATTGCCTGGGAAATACCTGCGGTATCGGCTACAGGACGGATGGATACTAGTTCAATTGTGGATGCTGTAAAGCAATACACTAACATCCTTGGTCTTTCTGACAATTCTGCTAAGCTCACAGCTATTGTGGAGCAAGCATACCTGAAGCACTCGAGGTTGGCTGACGCAACACGTTATATGGTAAACGAACTTTTTAAAGCCTATGGTCTTTTGATTATTGATGCAGATGATAAAGCACTGAAGGAGTTATTTAAACCGATTATCAAAACGGATATTTTATCCGAAAATAGCTTTAAAGCCATCACGGAGAGGTCTAAAGAACTGGAATCAAAGGGTTTTTCTACACAGGTGCATGCGCGGGAAATCAACTTCTTTTATCTGACAGATGAATTTAGAGAACGCTTGGTTCTGACTGCAGACGGCCGATATGAGGTGCTGCATCAAAATATATATTTTACCAAGGAAGAGCTGGAAAAAGAAATAGATGCCCATCCTGAGCGTTTTAGTCCAAATGTAGTGATGCGTCCAATGTATCAGGAAGTCATCCTTCCCAATTTAGCCTATATCGGTGGTGGAGCTGAAATGGTCTATTGGATGCAACTGAAATCTAATTTTGATCAGTACAAAATAGATTTTCCCATCCTGATTCCGCGAAATTCAGCGATGATTACCGAAGATAATGTGGCTGCTAAGCTTTTTCGTGTTGATCTAACCTTCAAAAGCATATTTCGGCCAGCAGAGGTTTTGAAGAAGGATTATGTACGCCGTCATACCAAGGAAAGATTAAACCTTAATGATGAATGGATGGAACTGAACGCGATCTTTGGAAAGATAAGGTTGCGCACTCACAAAATCGATCCAAGTCTGGGCCCCAGCACCGAGGCGATAAAAGCTCGCTTGAAAAAGGCGATGAACAACCTGGAAAAAAAGTTGATGAAAGCAGAAAAACGAAACCATCAGCATGCATTGGCAGATATAGACAATGTAAAAGAAAAGCTCTTTCCCGGCGGGGGACTACAGGAGCGATCGGAAAACTTCGCCTTGTTGTATGTAAAATATGGTGATAACCTCTTTAGGGATCTTTATAAATACTTTAATCCCCTGGATTTTAAATTTACAATCTTATATTAAAGTCAGTGTTTCACTGACTTTTTTTATGATTAATCCCCTCTGTCTTTTTTTTTGCTTCGTTATTTTTCCTTAATTCGTTTTGTGGTGCTTTGTTTATAATTTCATAATATTTCGTTTAGCTTCTGTTAATACTGTCAGAGTAGTTTTGTTGCCATATCACAACCAACAACTAAATGAAAGAAATATTACTTACGACTTGTGCCATTGCGATAGGAACAGGTTTGTATGCGCAAACAACCCAGGCAGGATTTTCCGGAAAAATTACGGACGAGAATAACAAAGGCGTTCATGGGGCTTCAATAGAGGTTCGTAACGAATCGACAGGTTTTACCACCAAAACATCTACCAATGCCAATGGTGATTTCAATTTTAAGGAACTTCCATTGGGAGGCCCGTACATCATTAAAGTGACTTATATCGGTTACGGAGAGCAGGTTCGTTCGGGCTTTACGCTAAACCAAGGGGATATGATCCGGTTAAACATTCCGATTCAGAATGCTTCAAATGTACTGGAAACAGTTGAATTGACTGGTGTAAGCACCCTCAAGAATAAAATAGAGAACTTGGGTGCTGCAACAGCGGTTACAGCCCGGGATATTGCGAAACTACCCGTCAATGGCCGTAATTTTACTTCGTTAATGGATCTATCTCCGTTGAGCAAGGGGGATAATATCGGTGGTCAGCTCGGGTCTTCTACCAATTTTACCATTGATGGTATGAACGCAAAAAACCCGACTTCTGCGGGTTCGACAACAAGCCGGAGTGGTGCTCCTTTTTCGATCTCTATTGAAGCAGTACGGGAGTTTAAAGTCGTGACCAATCAATATGATGTGACTTATGGGAGAGCCGGAGGGGGTACAGTCAGTGCCGTGACAAAACAAGGAACAAATAAGACACAGGGTAGTGCCTGGTTATATTCGCGAGCAGACTGGTTGTCGAGTCCTTATGATATTCGGGGAAACAAACGAAGCAACGATTTTTCCACTTATCAATATGGCTTTACTTTAGGTGGTCCCATTATAAAAGACAAACTCCATTATTTTGTTGCCTGGGATCATCAGCAAGACTCCCGTCCCTTGATTATTGCTGATATCAACTCTGAAGCCGATGAAAAAAGATTTAATGTTACAAACGCGACATTGGATGAATTTGTCAATATCGGGCGGAAAAAGTACGGATTGGGAAACGAACGCCAATATGGTGCTTTTGACAAGAAAAGAGGCTCCGATGCGATTTTTGGACGTATTGACTGGCAAATCAATGATAATAACTTATTGACAATCCGTAATAACTTTACAAGTGACAACAATAAGCTTGGGCTTCAAGACAACAAACCAATTACTTTATATGAATCTTACGGGAATGACAAGAATATCGACAACAGCCTACTGGCTACATTGCGTACCACCATTTCCCCTAAGGTAACCAATGAGTTAAAAGTACAACATCTTTATACCTATCAGAAAAGTAGTCCGGGAGACCTTTTACCCGGCCAGAATATTCCACGTGCAATTGTAGAAGATGCGATCTCCAAAGTTGCCGGGGAAGATAAAAAGACCACATTGCAATTGGGCGGGCATCGTTTTGCGCAGGAATCCTTTAAAAATAATGTATTTCAGCTTGTCGATAACATCTATTACAGCACCGACAATATCAATTACACCTTTGGTGTGGACCTGATGTATACCCATGCAAATTCCATTTACGGAAGTGAGGTCAATGGTCGCTTCCATTTTAGACCAAGTGATGGAAAAACGGCTATGCAGAACTTTGACGACATGAAGCCATATGCTTACTATCGTGAAGTTCCTTTGATGAGTGATCCAGCAGTGGTCGGTAAGATATTCAATGCCGGTGTGTACGGGCAATTACAAACTAAATTAGCACAAGGATTGGATTTGGTAGCTGGATTGCGACTGGATTATGGTCATTATCCAACCTCTCCATTAAACGAAGAATTGCTAAAAGGGGTCGGAGTACGTACAGATCATAAACTGAAGTCTTTCGTTATCCAGCCTCGTTTTCAAATGACATGGGATGTAAACGAAGAACGTAAAGATTTCTTCCGAGTGGGGGGAGGTATATTTGCTTCGGATATCAATAATTATATGACGATCAATAACCTTACTTTCGATGGTAAACACTTTGCTACTGTTGATGTTCGTGGGGCTGATGTACCCACACCAAATTTTGTCGGCTACAGAAAGGATCCATCATCGACACCTACTTTAGCCCAGTTTCAGGTCCCGACCATCAATACTTATGGTCCCGATGCCAAAATCCCGGTCGTGTATAAGGCTAATTTATCTTATACGCACTTTTTCACAGAAAAGTTGAAGGCAAGCCTTTCCGGATATATGAATTTGGGGCGCAATAATTATATGTACGTCGATCGTAATATGGTGAAAGATCCCTTCTTTAGACTAGCAAATGAAGATAATAGAGGCGTATTCGTTCCTGCGGCATCCATCGTTGATGGAGCTCCGGATTGGAAAAAAGGACGGATTTCAGATAAATTTGGCCGAGTTTTGGAATTGAATTCTGAGGGCAAAGTCAATCAGTTTGCTGTCGTCCTGGATGCAAGCTATCAGTATTACAAGGATGGAACGATCTCGGTTAGTTATACCTGGAACGATGCAAAGGACAATACTTCCTTCAACGGGAATGTGGCCAATACGGCTACCTTATCCCTAGCGGTGAAAGATGATCCTCGCGATTTGAGCAAAATGAGCTATTCGAACAATCAATTCCGTAATAAGATAGTTATTTACGGAACTTTGCCCACATTTTACGGAGTTAGTGTCGGCGTTCGCTACTCAGGTATCGGCGGGACACGGTATAGTTTACTCGCAGGCGGTAACATTAATGGAGACTTTGTCGCCGGTGATAATGATTTGGCCTTTATCTTTGACCCGAATAACCCGAATACTTCAAAACAGCTGGTTACCGGACTCAACAATCTGTTGAATAACCCAGAAGCGAGTCAGAGTCTTAAAGATTATATCAAGGAATATCAGGGTAAAATAGCAGAACGTAATGGTGGGGTGAATGGTTTTTATGGTTTGATCGATCTACGAATTGCTAAAAAATTCAATTTATATAAGAACCACGCATTGGAGATATCGGGCGATCTTTTCAACGTTGCCAACTTGTTTAAGAAAACTTGGGGCATAAATGAGTCTCTAGGCAATCAAAATCTATATGCGTTAGGCGGCAAAGATGCTGCCGGAGAAAAGCTGATTCCTTTTGATGTTGCCAAGCAGCAGTTTAATTACAATGTAAACAATTCAGGTATTGTTACCCCCTCCGGCAACCCATACCAATTCCAGCTGGGCTTACGTTATTCTTTCTAAATAGTTTAGAAAAGCAGGACACGGCTGTCTGACTAGATAGCCGCGCCTTTTAAAATTGAATCAAAAAATAACAATAAAGGGGAAAATGTCTGATGTAATATCAGGTTCAGATACAAGAAAGATCAACAAATTAGAAAAAAAAGAGATTCATTAGCTGTATCCTGATGGAATTTGAGTTTCAAAAAGTGATGAATGCCTTAAGCATTCATCACTTTTTCTTTTGGGAGGAATACTTCCGCCATCATATGGCGGACACTACCTCCGCCACAGGTTTCAATAACATGTAAATCCTGATGGATGATTTTTCCATGCTTTTCCAATTGTGCCGTTTGATAAAGGGTCAATGAGGATAATGCTTTATCGCTTAATACGATAAAACGGTTTCCATATTTATTTCTGACCTGAAGACAGTTTGCCGCAAAATTTTCCAGTTGGTTTTCGTTGATCTCGATGATTTCTTTTCCGGTTTCTTTTAATTTCTTTAACAACCCTTCCCGTTCGGATTGATTGTCAATCGCAGCCGGACATAAGATTGCAAAATCTTCTCCCACAGCCAATACCACATTGGTATGATAGATAGGTCTGCGTTCGCCATTGACTGTCTGAAATGCATGAAAGACGATCGGAGTATAATTTTCTGTTTTGCAGTATTCGTCCAACATGGTGCGGTCCGCGCGTTCCGACAGCGCACAATAAGCAATACGGTGTGTTCGGTCCAGTACAAGGGCCCCGGTTCCTTCTAAATATTGTCTGTTATTTTCGGCCTCACTTAAGTCTTTAATCAACTTTACATAGTAACCGTTTTGTTTCAATGGACCCTCAAAATCCAATAAATGCTCTTTTCGACGGTTGGGGGCAAACATCGGATAAAAGATAATTTTTCCGTCCTGGTGGAAAGAGACAATATTGTTCGGAAATATACTGTCCGGGCTTTCCGATTTTTCATCGTCCTGGATGACCGTCACTAAAATGCCGTGTGATTTTAATTCATTGACAAGGGCATCAAATTCACTTTGTGCTTCCCTATTTACATCTTCACCGCTTAAGTTTTCAATGTCCTTTTGAAAAAAATTATTGACTGCGGTCTGCTCATTTTTGCGGAAGACAGAGGGTCTTACTAGGAGTACACTGTCTGTTACCTGTTTTCTCATGATTTATAATCGTTACTTCGCTGGTTTATATTTGTTAAAAAGAATGATATGCTTGTTTTTATGAGTCCCATTGCAGTAAAAGCCCGATTTCTCTTTTCGATTTTCAGCAATGCTGCACTACGAGTGAAATCCCTTTGAATCATTGAACAGTGTCAGAAATCACTTTACAATTGGTACTTATACTAATGTATTGAAAAATCGGCGCCATTGCAAAAGAATATCTTCAATCTTTCATTTTTTATTATTCTGTTAAGTTATCTTTGATTTGTTTGGTATATTTTCAACATGAACTTTGGTTGTTTGTTTTTATTTGAATTTTAATGCATATAGGACAATCGATTGCATATCTGCGCGTTGTTAAAACTGACTTTTTATACACTTTTTTGCTTCGTTTTCAGTCATTTATTTTGCTATCTTTGCTCATCCAAAAAACGACTGTTTATAAGAGAGTTAATTACCTAATTATTATGTCGCTAACTGTCTATAAGCGTTAACTTTTTGCACACATGAGCAATATACACTTCCAAGAAAAATTCGAAAGTCGCCACAATGGCCCAAGTCCAGTTGAAGCGAATGAAATGTTGGCCAAATTGGGCGTAACGTCAATTGACCAGCTAATCGACCAAACGGTCCCTTCTCAAATCCGTGCCCCAAAACCTTTAAATCTTCCAAAAGCATTGTCTGAGGTTGCCTATTTAAAGCGGATAGCGGAAATTGCAGAGAAAAATAAAGTTTTTAAATCTTTTATTGGTCAAGGATACTATGACGTGATCCTTCCGGGTGTAATTCAACGCAATGTGTTTGAAAATCCGGGATGGTATACGCAATATACTCCTTACCAGGCGGAAATTGCACAAGGTCGTTTACAGGCACTGTTAAACTTCCAGACCGTTATTTCTGATTTTACTGGATTGGAAATTGCAAACGCTTCATTATTGGATGAAGCTACGGCTGGAGCTGAAGCTATGTTTATGCTTTACTCAGCGCGTAAAAACAAAGAAGCAAATGTATTCTTGGTTTCTGAAAATGCCTATCCACAGACGATAGATGTATTGAAAACGCGTGCCTTATCTTTCGGTATCGAGCTGAAAATCACAGCTATTCAAGAATCGGAATTGACAGACGACGTTTTTGCTGCATTCGTGCAATATCCAGCGGCAGACGGTTCAATCGTTGATTACAAATCATTTGCTGACGCAGCACACGGTAAAAACATTACGGTATGTGCTGCCGCCGATCTAATGAGCTTGGCGCTGTTGACTCCTCCGGGAGAATGGGGGGCAGATGTTGTTGTCGGTAACTCACAACGTTTTGGTGTGCCGATGGGATTCGGAGGTCCACACGCGGCATTCTTTGCTACACGTGATAGCTTCAAACGTAATATTCCCGGACGTATCATTGGTGTAACTTCTGATTCCAATGGAAAGTATGCCTTACGTATGGCTTTACAGACACGTGAGCAACATATCCGTCGTGATAAAGCTTCTTCTAATATCTGTACGGCGCAGGCTTTATTGGCTATTATGGCCTCTTTCTACGCTGTTTACCATGGTCCCGAAGGAATTAAAAATATTGCATCCCGTATCAATGCTTTAGCAAGTTTATTGGATCAAGCATTACAATCATTGGGTTATGCCCAATTGAATAAAGCGTACTTTGATACCCTACGTGTGGATTTAGGTGCACATGCGGGCGCATTAAAATCTGAAGCGTTGAACAATGAGTTGAACTTCTACTACAACGGTTCACAGGTTTCCATTGCTATCGATGAGACAACAACTTATGAAGATATCAAAACAATCGTAAAAGTGTTTGCAAAAATTCAGGGCAAAACATTGAACGATGTAGATTTCGATACTTTAGAAGAAAACTTAGGTTCCTCGATCCCTGCTGAATTGGTTCGTACCTCAGCGTACTTAACTCATCCAAACTTTAATAGCTACCATTCTGAACATGAAATGTTACGCTATATTAAATCATTGGAAGCAAAAGATTTATCGCTTTGCCATTCTATGATCCCATTGGGTTCATGTACCATGAAATTAAATGCCACAGCTGAAATGACCCCTGTTACCTGGGCGCGATTTGGTGGATTACATCCATTTGCACCAGCAGATCAAACTTCAGGTTATATGCAGATGATCGGTGAATTGAACGATTGGTTGTCTGAGATCACAGGTTTTGCTAAAATGAGCTTCCAGCCGAATTCAGGAGCACAGGGTGAATACGCGGGACTAATGGTTATCCGTGCTTATCATGAGAGCCGTGGTGATCATGGTCGTAACATCTGTTTGATTCCAGCTTCTGCACACGGTACTAACCCTGCATCGGCTTCAATGGCTGGTTTGAAAGTGGTCGTGGTAAAATGTGATGAACTTGGAAACATTGATATTCCAGATCTAAGAGCAAAAGCGGAAGAGCATGCTGCTCATCTGAACTCGTTAATGGTGACTTATCCATCTACGCACGGTGTATTTGAAGAATCAATCATTGAAGTTTGTGAAATCATCCATGCCAATGGTGGCCAAGTATATATGGATGGCGCAAATATGAATGCGCAGGTAGGTTTGACAAGCCCGGGCCACATTGGTGCTGACGTCTGTCACTTAAACTTGCATAAAACATTCTGTATTCCTCACGGTGGTGGTGGCCCTGGTATGGGACCGATCGGTGTTGCTAAACACTTAGTGCCTTTCTTGCCTAATCACCAAGTTGTTTCAACATCCGGAGAAGAAGGAATTACGGCAGTTTCTGCTGCGCCATTTGGTTCAGCATCAATCTTGATCATTTCCCATGCCTATATTTCGATGATGGGTGGTGAAGGCCTGACCAATGCTACACGCACGGCAATTCTAAATGCAAACTATATTAAGGCGCGTTTGGAAAATGCTTATCCAGTACTTTATTCAGGTAGCAATGGACGTTGTGCACACGAGATGATCCTTGATTGCCGTGGTTTCAAAAATGTAGGTATCGAAGTTGCTGATATTGCAAAACGTTTGATGGACTACGGTTTCCATGCGCCAACAGTTTCTTTCCCTGTTGCAGGCACATTGATGGTTGAGCCAACGGAGTCAGAATCTAAAGCTGAATTGGATCGTTTCTGTGATGCATTAGTTGCTATTCGTCAGGAAATTGCTGCAGTGGAGGCTGGAGAAGCTGAACAGGCAAATAACGTATTGAAGCATGCTCCGCATACAGCGGCAGTGGTTACCGCAGATGAGTGGGATAGACCTTACAGTCGTCAAACGGCTGCTTATCCTTTGGAATATGTGAGAGAGCGTAAGTTCTGGCCTTCAGTAGGTCGTGTAAACGATTCTCAGGGAGACCGCACATTGATCTGCTCATGTCCTTCGATCGAAGAATATGCTGAGGCGTAACCGTCTTAAAAAAATATAAAATAAAGAACAAATAAGGTCTATAGATCGCAGAAAGTCCGGACATCCCGTCCGGACTTTTTTGATGATCAGATTATGGTAGAAACAAACCGGGTGTGAATAAGGAATGATTTCGTGAAAAGTGCTACAGGAACGGAAAGTTATTGTACCAATTTAAGTTACAATTACCCTAGAGTCGTATTTTGGAAGTATATTTGTGTTGAAACATTTCGATATGAGGATAACATTAACATTTAATCTTTTTGTTGCTGCGGCATTGATTACATCTTGTGCGGGCAATAAATATGCGAAGACCGAGAAAGTATATAAAAATCAAGCAAAGGAGTTCTCTAATTTATATCGCGCCTCTCCCGTAACGGGACAGCTGGAAAAAGTAAATGTCAAAGATCAGCAGTGGATTGCCTCCATCAATTTTGGTATCCGGAAGCCTAATTTTGTGGTAATTCATCACACGGCTCAGGATTCTCTCGGGCAGACCATTCGTACCTTTCATTCCGCAAAAGCAGGAGTAAGTTCACATTATGTTGTCGGTAGGGACGGTAAGGTTGTGCAGATGGTGAATGATCTGTACCGTGCGCATCATGCCGGTCTGGGTAAATGGGGAAATAATACCGATCTGAATTCTTCGTCCATAGGTATTGAACTGGATAATAATGGGACAACGGATCCCTGGACGGATGCGCAGGTAAATGCGTTGATACAGCTATTGACTTATCTAAAGAATACCTATAGCATTCCGCAGGCAAATTTCATCGGTCATATGGATCTTGCCCCTACACGTAAAAATGATCCGTCACGATTCCCTTGGAAAAGGCTGGCCGATCAGGGGTTTGGCTATTGGTATGAAGAATTTTTGGAAACACCTCCTGTTGACTTTAACCCAAAAATGGCTTTACGTATTATTGGTTATGATGTCAGTAATCTAGACGCGGCAATAAAGGCATTTAAGATTCACTATATCCAACAGGATGTGAATACCGCATTTTTGGGTGAAAACGATCTAAAGATTATGTATTCCATCTATAAGAAATACCTATAGTGATCTCTTGAACAGTATAAAATGAGGGGAGCAATTTTTGATAGAATTGCTCTTTTTTATTTGCAGGGCTAGCAGCCCCTAGCGCTACTATTATCGTGCCGTTGATGGAGTATGGGCGTTATCTTACTTTTTGTATTTGTCCAAATAGGTTTCAAATACACGTTGATAGATTAGCTTGAACCAAGGAGTAAATTTCTCCGGGAAGTGCGCGATTTCGTCTTCGATCTCCTGTTGACCCATATACTGTACGGCGGCGACTTCTGCCGGATTAAAATCAGGCGCTCCACTGAATTTTCCAATCAGGACATGATCAAATTCATGTTCGGTAAGGCCATTGTCAAATCGGGCACTGTATACAAATGAAAAGGCATCATATAGCGCTGTTGCCTCAATATGGAGCTCTTCTGTCAGGCGTCTCGCTGCAGCATCCAGATTGCTCTCTCCGAGGCGTTGATGCGAACAGCAGCTGTTTGTCCAAAGCCCGCCACAATGGTATTTATCCAGGGCCCTTTGCTGTAGGAGAAGCTGATCCCGATCATTAAATAAAAAAACACTAAATGCCCGATGCAACAAGCCCTTTTCATGGGCTTCAAATTTTTCCATGCTGCCAATCACGGCATCATTAGTATCAACGAGTATTACATTTTCTTGCTTCATAAGGACTGGAAATAAATATAGTCCAATTTAACTAAATTGGACTATATAATAAATTAATTTTTAACGAAGCGTATATTATACGGTTTTTACAAATTTCTCGTCGTAATTTTCAATATCAATGATGTATCCGTTCTTGATCAAGAAATCAAATAGAGGTTTTGCCTCTTCGGAAACAGGCATATTTTGCGTGGTGATGATTTTATTTTCCTTTTTCAATAGGTAAGGATAAGCGTAAAGCTTTACATTTTTATTGAACATGCCGGATATGTACGATAATAGCTCATTGGTGTACAGCTCTTTATTGTAGTTGTCCGAATTAAAGATGTTCTTTAAGTTATAAACGTTTGTCGCAATTCCGATATTCTTAGGTTTAAAGTTGCTTATAAACTCAGCGAGATGATTATTTCTACGGAAGTTGCTGACGATAATGTTGTTGCCTGTGGCACATAACTCATCTGCTCTTGATGCGAATTCTTGGAGATCTTCATCTGTAATTTCATGCGTATCCTCTAGCACATTCCCCATCAAAACCTCGATCAAAACAATGGTGTCACTATCCGTAGCCCCTGTGTTTTTCTTAAACTGTTCGACGGCAAGGTTAAACAGGTCGAAGTTAGGAAGTGATTTCTGACGGTATTTTGTGCGGAGTAAGATGATGTTCTTTTTGTATAAATAATCCTTGATCTGTACCGCTTTACCATCGGGTTGGAAAATAGCCGCCTTAGCGAAGCCTTTGGCAATGAGATATAAATTAATCAAGCGCTGGTTGACATTTTCAAAAAGAGGGCCATTTAACTTAACCAGATCAATTTCGACAGATCCTATGGATAAGTTATCGACCAGGGATTCAATCATGGTCTGCACATCTTCTGCATAATAGTAGGCTGCAAACAACAAATTCACACCGATAATGCCCAATACTTTTTGTTGCAGCTGATTGTCGCTATCCAAGAGTCTGATGTGAACAATAATATCGTTTGTAGGCCCGCCGACCTCGTGCTGAAAACGGAGACCAATCCATCCATGGGGTTCATTTGTTTTGGTGAAATTCAGCGTGGTGACAGTGTCCGCAAAGGCAAAGAATTTTTTATTGCAATACTTATCACCGTGCAATCGTTGGGTCAGCAAGTCAAATTCATGGGAAAGCATCTTCTGTAAACGAGTTCTGCTGACATATCTGCCGTCTTCTTCTTCACCGTATATGGCATCGCTGAATGCCATGTCATAAGCTGACATTGTTTTCGCAATGGTACCTGATGCAGCGCCTGCATTGAAAAAGTTACGTGCGACTTCCTGTCCAGCACCGATCTCCGCGAAGGTTCCGTAAATCTCGGGGTTTAGATTTATCTTCAGGGCCTTTCGCTTGGTTTCAAAAATTTCTCTTGCCATGGCACAAAGGTACAAAAATCAAAAGTCTAGTGAAAATTAAAGTATGAAAGGAAAAAACAGAATAAAATTAGGCTTGTTTTAAAACAAGCCTAATTTATTAAAAGCATAGAACAATGCACTGCTATGCAGGGCTTGGCTAAATTTGTTGTCCAGCAGCATGGCTTTTGCTTCCTTAAGCGGTATAAGGAAAACGTCGATCTCCTCGTGTTCATCCAGTTCCTGTTCCTGAACTTTCTGTCCTCCGGTCATGAGATAGGTATACGTAACATTACCGCTTGTTGCCGGATTGGCATAGAGCGTAGCGATCTCTTCGATTTTTTCAAACTGATACCCTGTTTCTTCGAGCATTTCCCGTATAGCGGCTTCTTGGGGATTTTCACCCGGCTCCATTGTGCCCGCCGGAATTTCCAAAGAAAGGATCCCTGCTCCGTGACGGTATTGCCTGATTACCAATAACTCGTTTTGTGCCGTAATCCCGACCATGTTGACCCAATCTGGATATTCCAGCACGTAATAATGGTCGTTGATGCGTCCATCGGGCAGTTCGCATGTATCCCGCCGTAATGTTGCCCAGGGCTCTTTGCAGATATATTCAGATGATAGTAGTTTCCACTTCTCCATTTAACCAACAATATCTTTCATCATGCGGTCCACTTTTTCTTCCAATATATGTTGAAGATTCAGATAGTCCTTTTTATCCTGAAGTATCCCCTTAACGGAGCAATAAAATTTGATTTTGGGTTCCGTACCTGAAGGTCTTGCCGAAATTACGTCACCATCGGTCGTAATGAATTGCAGGACGTCCGACTTGGGAAGTGTAATCTCTTTCTTATCTCCTGTTTTCATGTCAGTAGCTTGGGAAAGTTGATAGTCCCGAATTTCCTTGACTTCGATTCCGCCGAGTTTCGTTGGTAAATTTTGACGCAACCCGGCCATCATGGCCTGAATTTCCTCGGCTCCGGCTTTTCCTTTTTTCGTTAAGGAAATCAGTTTTTCCTGATAGCAGCCAAATTCCTGATAGATCTCCAATAATACGTCATAGATAGTCTTGCCTTTTGATTTAAAATATGCGGTCATTTCAGCCAGGAAAGCACAGGAATTAGGCGCATCTTTATCTCTGACCAGGTCACCGACGAGGTAGCCATAACTTTCCTCTCCACCGGCTAGATATTGGGCCGAATCCCCTAATTTTGTGATCAGTTCGCCAATATATTTAAAGCCAGTAAGGGTTTCATAATGCGCTACATGATAATGATCGGCAATATCAGCCTGAAGGTTGCTGGTTACAATTGTTTTAACGATATATGGGTTTTGTCCCAATTGTTGTAGGTCACTCTTTGCACTCAATACATAGTAGATTAGCAAACTGCCGATCTGATTACCATTGAGTAACTGAAATTGCCCCCGGCTGTTTTTAACGGCGATTCCGACACGGTCAGCATCGGGGTCAGTCGCCAAAACGAGATCCGCGTCAA
>NZ_DLJD01000032.1:66933-101285 GCF_002484085.1 Sphingobacterium sp. UBA7625 | reverse complement strand
TATAAAGCATTTAATGTACAGCCAACAGCTAAAATGTACGTTGCTCCAGAAAAAAGAATTTTAGTTTGGTAAGTCGTTATTACCTGCTATTCTGTTATTTCCCGATGGTAGTAGCGAATCAGCTGGGAATAAATGAATGGAAAAAGATAGATTTATCTTTGAATTGTGGTAAAAACTAATTACTTTTGCCCTTCATTTAATAACACATTTAATTAATTAACAATGTACGCAATAGTAAATATAGCAGGACAGCAATTTAAGGTTGCAAAAGACCAGTTCCTTTTTGTACACCGTTTACAAGGAGATGAAGGCGCTAGTATTGAATTTGACAATGTATTGTTAGCAGAAGACGGTGGTAAATTTACCATTGGTACACCTAGCGTTGCTGGTGCAAAAGTTTCGGCTAAAATTTTGTCTCATTTAAAAGGCGATAAAGTTATCGTTTTCAAGAAAAAACGTCGTAAAGGCTACAAAAAGAAAAACGGTCACCGTCAACAATTTTCTAAAATCCAGATCACTGGTATTACGTTATAATTGAATTTTTAATCAGACATCAGTCTTAAATTAAGATAAAGAAATGGCACACAAAAAAGGTGCGGGTAGTTCTAAGAACGGCCGTGAGTCACATAGCAAGCGTTTAGGTATCAAAATCTTCGGTGGTCAACAAGCAATCGCAGGTAACATCATCGTACGCCAACGCGGTACACAACACAATCCTGACACAAACGTTGGTATTGGTAAAGACCACACATTGTTCGCTTTAGTAGACGGTAAAGTAGTTTTCCGTAAAAAAGCTAACAATAAATCTTATGTATCTGTAGTTCCTACAGAACAAGCATAAGGTTTGCAACAATATTTGAAGAAGGCATCAAGCAATTGATGCCTTTTTTTATGCACGTCACTTTTATTATTTAATTTTTTTTTTAACAGTTGCAATGATTTTGTTAAAAATCTGCGGCGTTTCATCTGTCTGGATACGAGTTACTTGCTGAGCAGTGCCAGCGGTAAATATGATGTCTGTTCATAAATTATCCGCTTAAATCCTGCGATGAATTGTTATTTTCTGTTAAATGTAACCGCTTTGGTACAATTTTTATAAAGGATATGTGTTTTTAAGCATGCATGCCCTTTGGGGTTAAGCACTGGGGCATATATAATGAGGATATTCCATATGGCCATTAAAATACAAAATGCGAAGCATTCGTGGATACCATTGAATGCAGACACAACTGAATAATTACTTATATATGAAATATAACAAGTTTGGATATGGCCTGTGCGTTGGATTATTTGCCTGTTCATTATATTCCTGTAGTTCGATCTATATGCCCAATGTGCCTTCGGCACCTATGTTTACGGAAGCTGGTGAGGTTTATGTTTCCGGAAATATAAACACAAAGGCAAACGTTTCTGCAAACCTGGGGGTAGCCGTGACCGATCATGTGGCTGTTATTGCCAATGGATCTTATATGGATAATAGATCCAATACGAAAGACTATGCACAGAAAATGGGGGAAGCGGGGATCGGGTACTACACGCGTTTTGGCCGAAAAAATAATCGTGTATTTGAAGTGTATGGCGGATATGGACTAGGGACCACGAGTGTCGTTGATAAAAGATCTTCTACCATGGGGCAGGCTATTGTCGAGACACAGGATATGGATTTTGACAAAGTGTTTGTACAGGTGAACTTTTCATCGGAGAAGAAAGACGCTCTGAAATTGTTCGGAAATAGACATGATATTGACTATGGAACGATTATCAGACTGAGCAATATGCGTATGAAGAACTTCGCTATTGATGGTCTTCCTGTAGCGAAAGAAGATAACATGCTGATTGAGCCCGTATTTTATACACGGATGGGGCTTGGGAAAGGGTGGAAGTTGCAGTATACGAACGGAATGGTTTTCGGCTTTAAAAGTAATACCTATTTAAAAGCGGGTTACCCATTGTTTACACTGGGAGTTTTGTATAAATTTGGAGGAAAATAGCGGCTATGAGCAAGAAAATTTTATTTGGATGTTTGGTCTTTTTGGGTTTATTCATTTCCGGATGCGGCGTGAATCGACAAAAGGCACAGATCGAGAACTTGGCGAAATGTAAGTTTGATGTAGAGTCTGTAGACAGTATTCGATTGGCAGGAACATCATTGCAGCGTCTGATAAAAAATAATCAGATTGATCTAGGGGCAGCACCCAGTTTGGCTTTGGCCTATTTACGAAAAGATATTCCATTGGATGCGGTTATTCGCCTTAAAATTGATAACCCAACCTTAAAAAAGGCGTCAATCAATAAGTTTCAGTATATCATCCTGTATGGCGGTCAACAGCTTGTCGAAGGAATTGTCAATCAATCCTTGCAAATTGAACCCGGGGGATCAACGATGGCCAATGTGCGTATTGCGACCAATATTTATGACCTTTTGGTAAATTCTGACCTGCAAAATTTTTTAATGTCCAGTGATGAGAATAAAAAGGGAATATTTACGTTAAAAATTAAACCTTCAATCAATATCGCTGGGCAGTCGGTATTTTATCCGGGATACATTACCATAGATAAGGCGGTGAGCCGGAAAATTCTGCTGTAAAAGGGTATAGACTAGCGAGAAGATGAAAAGGTTTTCCATGAGAATGGAAAACCTTTTTTATTGACGGAAGTTTTTTTGTTCACTGTACTCGTCTTAAGACGCGGTAAGTCAATTTGCTAAACCGTTATTATAAATAGATTCTTCCATTAAGAATTAAACTGTAATAAAAAAGTTATAGTGCCAAAGTGTAAAGTATACACCTTATTTTATATTTTAGTCTTTAAATAGAAACCTAAATATGTTAAAAAGATTCTTAATTCCTGTTTTACTGTTTGCTGGAGTACATGCCATTGCTCAAAACAAGTTGGATCCTTATGAGCAGACCATTGCGGGGACCAATCTTTCGTTTAAAATGGTGGCTATCCCCGGCGGAAGCTTTAAAATGGGATCTGTATCTGGCGGTAAGGAAGATGAAAAGCCAGCGCACGAGGTTAAGCTCGACCCTTTTTGGATGGGACAATATGAAGTAACCTGGGACTTGTTTGAACCCTTTTTGTACAAAGATTATGAAATCGCGAAAAGTAAGGATGGTAAGGTTGCTCCGGAAATAGACGCTGTAACCCGGCCTACGAAGCCCTATCTTGATATGACATTTGGTTTTGGTAAAGAGGGGCATCCCGCACTTGCTATGACCCACTATAATGCGATTCAATTCTGCAAGTGGTTATATGTTCGTACGGGTGTGTTTTATCGTCTTCCTACGGAGGCAGAGTGGGAATATGCGGCTCGTGCTGGTGCGAAGACGGCTTATTTTTTTGGCGACAACGATACACAATTAGGAGAATATGCCTGGTTTAAGGATAATGCTGAGCAAAAAACGCATGTGGTAGGAGAGAAAAAGCCAAATCCTTGGGGGCTTTATGATATTTATGGAAATGTGGGTGAATGGACTTACGACCAATACAAGGCCGATAGCTATGCGGAAGGTAAGGATAAGGTATTGACTAACCCTGTTGTTGTTCCTACGACGTTGTATCCCAATGTTGTCCGTGGTGGTGCATTTGACAGTGCCGCTGCTGATCTGCGTTCGGCTGCCCGTGGCGCGTCGGATCCTATATGGAAACAATTGGACCCGCAGGTTCCCAAAAGTAATTGGTGGTTCCCTGAGGCCCCCTTCGTTGGTATGCGTTTAGTTAGACCGCTCAATCCCCCTAGCCATGAAGAGATTATGGCTTATTATGATAAAAAACCAATTAAAGATTTTTAAAAAAATAAAATAATCAATATAAAACTATTATGGAAAATCTAGAAAGAAGAGATTTTATTAAAACTTCTGCCATGGTTGCTGGCGGCGCCATGTTAAGTTCGCTGCCTTTATCTGGAGCCTATGCTGCTGGTTCCGATGTGATCAAAGTAGCTTTAGTAGGCTGTGGAGGTAGGGGGACAGGGGCTACATTTGATGCGCTAAGTTCGGGAGCGAACATCAAAGTTGTCGCTTTGGCTGATGCATTTAAAGATAATTTAGATAGTACATATAATACCCTTAAGGAAAAATGGCAAGATAAAATTGATGTCAGCGACAACCATAAATTTGTGGGTTTTGACGCCTATAAAGAGGCAATCAAATTGGCAGATGTGGTTATTCTGGCTACGCCTCCAGGGTTTAGACCAGCACATTTTGAAGAAGCAATCCGTCAGGGAAAACATGTTTTCATGGAAAAACCTGTTGCTGTGGATATTCCCGGAGTGCAACAAGTTATCCGTGCGGCTGCTGAAGCTAAACGTAAAAAATTGAATGTTGTCGTAGGTTTGCAACGCCGTTATCAAACGAATTACCGTGAGGCCATCAAACGTATTCACGATGGTGCAATCGGTGATGTAACTTCGGGACAGGTGTATTGGAATTCAGGTGGGGTATGGGTACGCCCACGTAAGCCTGAGCAAACAGAAATGGAGTATCAAATGCGCAATTGGTACTATTTCAACTGGTTATGCGGTGACCATATTGTTGAACAGCACGTACACAATATTGATATTGCCAACTGGGTGAAAGGTTCTTATCCGGTATCTATCCAGGGAACTGGAAGCAGGGCGCACCGTACAGGTAAAGAATATGGTGAGATCTACGATAATTTTGCGTTGGAATTAACCTATGCGGACAACAGTGTGGTATATAGCCAATGTAGACATTTTGAAGGGATACAAAACCGTGTTGATGAGCAGTTTCAGGCCACAAAAGGCCGAGTATACCTTTCTGCCGGTGGACAAGCCATATTGTATGATTGGAAAGGTAAAGAAATCTATCGTCATGATGCGAAAGGTAATCCTAACCCTTACCAACAGGAACATAAAGAACTTTTCGCAGCGATTGCCAACGGGGAGTATAAGTTTGATAATGCGGAGTACGGTGCTTATAGTACTTTAACTGGTATCATTGGCCGTATTGCTTGTTATACAGGTAAGGTCATCAAATGGGATGAGGCATTGAAATCAACGATCAAATTGGGCCCAGATGTCTTGGCTTGGGATGCTAAACCGAAGTTGTTGCCTGATACCGAGGGCTTTTATGCAGTAGCTAATCCGGGTCAAAATACAAACCTTTATATTTAATAGCTGTGCGGTGATGGGGCTAAAAGGGAAAATTTGCCATATATTCTTTTTTATCATCTGGTCGCTTGGTTTACAGGCGCAAACGGATTCAAAAGAATTAAGCAAGATTCGACTGGAAGGCCCTGCACAAGGCACACAGTTTCACCTTACTTATTTTGCTACGGATAGCGTTGTCAAGCGGTCGGAAATAGATAGTATCTTAAAAGTTATTGATCTATCCATGTCGGTCTACCGCAAGGATTCAAAGATATCGCTGTTCAACCGGGATACGGTGACGCATATCGAAATGGATCAACATATGGCTCGTGTCATTGCTGCTTCATTCCGATACAACAAACTATCCAAAGGCCAATTCGATATTACCATTGCCCCACTGGTCAACCTTTGGGGCTTTGGTGTGAGAAAAAGCGAAGTAGTACCGGATTCGGCAACCGTCTACCAGGCAAAGCAATTTGTCGGGATGCACTACCTCAAAGTCAATCACAATCAATTGGTAAAGAAAAAACCGGGCGTTAAGATTGATGTAAATGGTATCGCACAGGGCTATACGGTGGATGTGCTGGCAGAATACTTAAAACATAAAGGACTGTCGGATTACATGGTGGAAGTGGGGGGCGAAATCCGGGTTTCGGGAACAGCTCCCGGGCAACAAGGTTTTTCAATCGGTATTGTACAACCCGATGAAAGTAGACAGGAAGAGACTATGACGGCTGTTGTGCAGCTCCGGTCCGGGGCGTTAACTACGGCCGGTAGTTTTGAGAAGTTTATTAAATATAAAGATAAAAAACTGGGACGCCACATAGACCCCATTTCAGGTTTTCCCTATACGACCAGCATCTTAAGCGTTACGGTGTACGCCGGAACGGCCATGGATGCCGATGCCCTGGACAATTACTTTATGAGCATGGAGCCTGCCGAAATTATTGCTAAGGCCAAGAAACTTAAAGACGTGGAGGTTTTTGTCATTTATAAAAATAAAAACCAAGCCATTCAGACGGTTTATTCGGATGGATTTGGTAAATTATTTAAAAATTAATCAACTATAAACAAAAATGAAAAGATCTGATTTTATTAAAAGTGGCCTTTTGGCTGCTGGAGCCGGATTATCTGGGCATACATTTGCCTCAACAAATCAAAATGCAACCAATATGATGGATAAAGGAAAGACATTTAATCTAAATTATGCACCCCATCAAGGGATGTTCAAGAATCATGCAGGTGACAATTTTCTGGACGAAATTCGTTACATGTATGATTTGGGATTTCGTGGAATTGAAGATAATGGCTATCTCGGCCGTACATTAGATGAGCAAAAGAAAATAGGGGAACTATTGGCCAAATTGGGGATGACCATGGGGGTATTTGTGGTTGATGGCGGCCAAAATTGGATGCCTTCCTTGGCAACAGGCAAACAGGAATTTTTGGATAAATTTGTCGAAACTTGTCATAAGTCTGTCGAAGCGGCCAAACGCTGTAACGCAAAATGGCTTACGGTAGTCCCTGGATTCTATGAGCGAAGACTTCCCTGGGGAAATCAATTCAGCAATATTCTTACAGCAATGCGTAAAGGTGCAGAGATCTTCGAGCCCCACGGGTTGGTGATGGTGCTTGAAACGCTGAGCGATACCCCGGAGTTATTTTTGCAACAAACGCATGAAACCTACGCCCTATGTAAGGCTGTCAACAGCCCATCCTGTAAGATTTTGTACGATATCTATCATATGCAACGTACGGAGGGAGATTTGATCGCTAACATGAACCGTTGCTGGGATGAAATTGCTTATATCCAAATTGGCGATAATCCGGGACGGAAAGAACCCACTACGGGCGAAATCAATTACAAAAACGTATTCAAACACATTCATAGTAAGGGATATAGAGGTGTCATGGGGATGGAACATGGTAATTCTAAGCCAGGCAAGGAGGGCGAAGATCGATTGGTCACTGCCTACCGTGAGGTAGATAGCTTTTTGTAATATTTTAATAGTGTACTATTGACAATTAGATTTAATTTCTTAAATTGAGCAGGTAAAACCAATTAGTAGTATTGTAAAACACCATTTATTTATGATTTCATCAACAATAAAATTTAAACTGTCCTTCATGATGTTCCTTGAATTTTTTATTTGGGGGGGATGGTTTGTCACATTAGGCACTTTTCTGAGTAAGAATCTGCATGCAACGGATTTCGAAATGGCCAATGTTTTTTCGACGCAGTCATTGGGCGCTATTATCGCTCCCTTTATTGTAGGAATGATTGCCGATCGTTATTTTAATGCCGAGCGTATTCTAGGTGTTTTGCATTTGGTGGGTGCCGTATTAATGTATCAGATGTATGGTGCGGCCGATATGTCTACTTTTTATCCCTATGTCTTGGCCTATATGGTGCTATATATGCCAACATTGGCTTTAGCGAGCTCAGTTTCATTTCGCCAATTAACAAATCCAGAAAAACAGTTCTCAGCTATACGTATCTGGGGAACAATTGGTTGGATTGTGGCAGGTTTAGCAATTAGCTATATCTTTAAATGGGACGCAGCGGCATCTGATGGTGCATTGAAAAACACATTTTTGATGTCGGGTGTGGCTTCTTTGGTATTGGGGGTATTTTCCTTTGCCTTACCAAAAACACCACCAGTTAAACTGGATGAAGGTGAAAAACCATCATTTGCATCAATTATTGGTTTGGATGCCATTAAACTGTTGAAAGACAAGAACTTTTTGATCTTTTTTGTATCCTCAGTATTAATCTGTATTCCATTGGCATTCTATTATTCAAATGCAAACCTATTCCTTACGGAAATCGGCTTGGAAAATCCAACAGGTAAGATGACTATTGGGCAAGCTTCTGAGGTCTTGTTCTTATTGGCTCTTCCGATTTTCTTTACAAAGTTCGGATTCAAGAAGACGATCTTGGTAGGGATGTTGGCATGGGTGATCCGTTACCTGCTGTTTGCTTATGGTAATGCGGGTGAACTTTCATTTATGTTGCTTATTGGTATCGCTTTACACGGTATCTGCTATGACTTTTTCTTTGTTTCGGGACAGATTTATACAGACAGTAAAGCTGGTATTAAATACAAATCTGCCGCACAGGGCTTAATCACTTTGGCAACGTATGGTGTTGGTCAGTTGATCGGCTTCTGGGTAGCAAGTTACGTAGGGGACAAATACAAAGATTTAAAGGCAACTGATCTAGCAGGTTTTTGGAACCATACTTGGGTCGTACCCGCAATTATTGCCGCGGTGGTATTTTTTATCTTCTTAGCTCTTTTTAAAGATGAGAAAGTGGATAATGCGAACGCTGCACACTAAACAGAAAAAATAACTATTTAAAAACAAATAATTAGAAGAGAGATGGCAACAAATACTTATGACGCGATTGTAATCGGTTCTGGGATAAGTGGTGGATGGGCTGCGAAAGAATTGACAGAGAAAGGGCTGAAAACAATTATGCTAGAGCGTGGTCGTAACATCGAACACATCAAAGATTATACTGCGCCAAATAAAAATCCATGGGAATGGCCTCATGCTGGTGGTCGTACGCAGCAGATGATCGAAGATTATCCGGTTTTGCGTAGAGATTATCCCTTGAATGAAAAGAACCTGGATTTTTGGGTGAACGAAAAAGAGAGTCCTTATACAGAAGTAAAACGCTTTGACTGGTACCGTGGGTATCACGTCGGTGGTCGTTCTTTAATGTGGGGAAGACAATCTTATCGTTTGGGGGATTTGGATTTCGAGGCAAATTTAAAGGATGGTCACGGTGTAGATTGGCCAATCCGTTATAAAGATATTGCTCCTTGGTATAGTTATGCTGAAAAATTTGCTGGTATCTCGGGAAATAGAGATGGCGTGCCATCTTTGCCAGATGGTGATTATATGCCCGCAATGGCGATGAACATTGTTGAAAAAGATTTGGCTGAGCGCTTGAAAAAACAATATGGTGGCCAACGTCATTTCATCATGGGACGTACAGCGAATATAACAGTTCCACATGAGGGCCGTGTCAACTGCCAATATCAAAACCAATGTTGGTTGGGTTGTAACTTCGGTGCTTATTTCAGTACACAATCGGCAACTTTACCAGCGGCAAAAAAAACGAATAACTTAACATTACGTCCGTTTTCTATCGTAACAAAGATTATTTACGATAAAAACACCAAAAAGGCAAAAGGTGTTGAAATTGTTGATGCTGAAACGAATCAGACTTATGAGTTCTTTGCGAAGGTAATTTTTGTTTGTGCGTCGGCATTGAACTCGACTTGGGTGCTGATGAATTCAGCGACCGATGTTTGGGAAGGTGGTCTTGGAAGTAGCAGCGGTGAGCTTGGACACAATTTGATGGATCACCATTTCCGTTGTGGTGCCGGTGGTAATGTGGAAGGATATTTGGATAGCTATGTTTTTGGTCGTCGTCCGACAGGTCTTTATGTGCCGCGTTTTGTAAACGTTGAAGGCGATACGAAAAAACGTGACTATGTTCGCGGATTTGGTTATCAGGGGGCTGCAAGCCGCAGCCGTTGGTCCGGTGCTGTTGCCGAGATGGAAGTTGGTGGTGCATGGAAAGATGCGATCTGTGAACCTGGTACCTGGAATGTAGGTTTCACGGCATTTGGAGAGACTTTACCGTACCATGAAAATAAAATTACGCTGGATAAGAGCAAAAAAGATAAATGGGGGTTACCTGTGCTATCGTTCGATGCCGAAATCAAAGATAATGAATTGAAGATGCGTGGTGACATGCAAAATGAGATGAAGGAAATGCTGGAAAGCATTGGCGTAAAAGATACGTATACTTATGATAATGTATATGGACTTGGCCAAGGTATCCACGAGATGGGAACAGCTCGTATGGGACGCGATCCTAAAACATCGGTATTAAATGGGAATAACCAGGTCTGGGATGCATTGAACGTATTTGTTACGGACGGTGCGTGTATGACTTCTGCAGGCTGTGTCAACCCATCACTTACATATATGGCGCTTACTGCACGTGCAGTCGATTTTGCGGTTAGTGAATTGAAAAAAGGTAATATCTAATAGCTAAAGATTGATAACAAATGGAAAATAACTCAAATAAGTCGAGTAGAAGAGATTTTTTAAAGACTGCGGCAACTGCTGCGGCAGCTTTCATGATCGTTCCTCGTCATGTATTAGGAGGAAATGGTTTCATTGCTCCTAGTGACAAGTTACAAGTGGCTGGTATAGGTGTAGGTGGTAAAGGGTTCAGCGACATTAACGCATTTCATGATTCAGGCAAAGCGGATCTGGCATTCTTATGTGATGTGGATGATCGTCGTGCTGCTGGAGCGTTGAAACGTTACCCAAAAGCAAAATATTATAAGGATTATCGTGAGATGTTGGACAAAGAACATAAACGCATTGAAGCTGTTTCTGTTTCGACTCCGGATCATCAGCACGCAATCCAGGCATTGGCGGCAATGCAACTGGGCAAGCACGTTTATGTTCAGAAACCCTTGACTCATGATGTTTGGGAAGCAAGAGCACTGACGCATGCTGCGAAGAAATACAAAGTGGTTACCCAAATGGGAAATCAGGGTGCATCAAATGATGGTCCTCGTTTTGTACGTGAGTGGTACGAAGCTGGTTTAATCGGTGATGTACACACGGTATACTGTTGGACTGACCGTCCGGTGTGGCCTTCAGGAATTGCATGGCCAACGGGTAAAGCGGAAATTCCGAAAGAGCTGGACTGGGATCTTTGGTTGGGAACTGCCCCATACAAAGAGTATGTGGATAAATTGGTACCTTTCAACTGGCGCGGCTGGTGGGATTATGGTACCGGAGCACTTGGTGATATGGGTTGCCACTTATTGGAAGTTCCTTTCAGCACCTTAGGCCTGACTTATGTACAAGATGTACAGGCAACAGTAGGTTCTGTTTATGTGGATGAATTCAAACGTGGTTATTTCCCAGAAAGCTGTCCGCCGTCAAGTCATGCGACATTGACGTTCCCTAAAACTCCGCGTACAAATGGTCCTGTAACATTACATTGGATGGACGGTGGTATTCAACCTGCACGTCCGGATGAATTAGGTCCGAATGAAATCTTCGGTGACGGTGGTAACGGTATTTTGTTGGTCGGTACCAAAGGTAAGATCCTTGCTGATACTTACGGTCAAAATGCACGTTTGTTACCAACATCAAGAAAAGATCAAGTTGCGCAGAAATATGCTCGTGTACCCGGACAAGAAGCTGGTCACTATGCACAATGGGTGGAAGCTTGTCAAGCTGGTTATGGTAAAAAAGAAGTAAGTTCACCATTTGAAATTGCTGGTCCATTAACTGAAGCTTTGTTGATGGCTAACCTAGCAATTAGAGGCGCTGATTTACGTTTAGATGGAAAATATCCAGGACGTAATCTAAAATTGTTATGGGATAATGACAATATGCGTGTGACAAACTTTGATCATGTGAATCAGTATGTCAAACGTAATTACAGACAAGGTTGGGAAATGAAATATAATTTCTAAAATTAAGATATTTAGTAGTATGAATAGAAGAGAAGCATTACAACGGGTTGCCTTGATTTTAGGAGGTACCGTTATCGGCGCCAATTTATTTTTGGAAGGCTGTACGCGTTCGGCTACAAAGGATGTGCAGGCTTTATTTGAGGCAAAAACAACAGATTTGTTAGGTGATTTAGCGGAAGCTATCCTACCGGCAACTGCAACTCCCGGTGCAAAAGAAGCTGGCGTGGGAAGCTTTATTCCTGTAATGGTCCGTGACTGTTACACGGAAAAGCAGCAAAAAGCATTTTTAACTGGTTTTGCTAGTTTGGATGATAAAGCGAAAGAAGTGAAGGGAAAACCTTTCCTTGAACTTTCAGCTGAAGATCGGACAGCGGTAGCTGCAGCTTTGGATAAAGAAGCAAACGAGTTTAACAAGAAACAGGGCGAAGAGCAAAAAGATATCCTGGAGAAAAATAAAGAAAAACAAAATCAATTGTATAATTACGTAGAAAATGATCCACCACACTGGTTCACGATGTTTAAACAATTGACATTGACGGGTTTCTTTAATTCGGAATTAGGTTGTACAAAAGCATTGCGTTTTGTTAAAATCCCCGGAAAATATGACGGAAACTTTCCGTACAAAAAAGGTGATAAAGCATTCGCATAATACCTATGCGTTGTGTCAAATAAAAGCGGAGGCCAAGGCCTCCGCTTTTATTTTGTCTCTACCTCCAGTGCAAAATGAATACGTTGTTGTTTTGTGACGGTCATGAAATAGCCCTTGTCGGTCGAATCCCCATTAATGTCAACTGTGTCATTATAACGAAGTTCTCTGAGGTAATTCATCTCCAACGATTTGATCTGATTGGTCAGAACCAGTTCGATTGGCAGTCTATCCATACACCAGTCCAGGTATTTGACATTATTGGCATGGTTGACAATATCAAGATCGGATAACTTGACGCTATATTGATCAATATTTTTGACAGATTGAGAAATATCCAATTTTGAGAAAGGTCGTTGTGTAGCAGGGCGATCCGGATAAGTTGTAAAATCATCTGTAGAAATGGCCAGATCCTCAGAACTTCTTTTAACCGTATTGATCACCGCCCAATAGCTTGTGGCCGTGACATATACTTGTCCATTTACCCGAATTTCAAAATTACGCGTAGAGCGCGCACCTTCCAGTTCCTGTATCCATGTTCTTATCTGAACAATGTCCATCCATTTGGGCAGTCTGTTGATTTCAATACGCATTCTGCTGAGCACCCAGGTTTGGTTGTGTTTGGCCATTTCCTTAAAACCGAAACCGATATTAGTTGCATGCTCGCCAGCAGTAAGCTGAAGAATATTTGATAAGTCGGAGAAACGTATACGACCATTGGAGTAACATTGTGTGAAATAAATTTCCCAGTTTTTCTCAAAGACTGATTTTTCCATCTGTTGTGTAGTTTTTTTGCAAAATTAGGCAATATGACTGATTTGATCCCTTAAATCAAAATGAAATGACATAATTTTAAGATATTCAGATAATATTGTATTGCATGGCAAATTTCAGGCATTAACGGAAGAAAAAAGCGAAAACCGCCAATCGTTTTTTTATTGTAAAATAAATGATAGTTTTCAATTATTTAATTGATTATTATCATCAGATTAGGTAGATTTAAATAAGCCAATGGCATAAAATAATAAAATAAGATTGGTTTTATCGCGTTATATCTGGTGTAGCGCGAAACATTAAATTTACACATTAAATGCTAATATTATGGTTGGAGAACTAATAGCTAAAGAGGAAATTCCTCAATTTAAATTTATCCCTGCGAGCGAAGATAAGTCAGCAACGTTTATGGATAAATTGAAAGGGGCCCTTCGGTTGGGAAATGAATTTAAGTCCAAAACTGAAATAGCCTTTCAAACAGATTCCGGACCAAAGCGTATCGAAACCACAGTGTGGTCATTAACCGATAGATATATCCAGATTAAAAGTGGGGTATTAATCCCGCTTCGGTCGATTATTGCAATTGACTATTAATAAGAAAGGCTCCTACATTCGTAGGAGCCTTTCTCTTGGCAATTCATACTGAAAGGACTGTCTATCGTAGTTAATAGGTTTCGCCAGTGAGTTCCTTCAGGCGTATTTCTGAAACTTTCGCATCGTACTGCGCCGTATAGCTCCTGGTCATTGCATTGATGTAATTTAACTGTGCCGTCCTTACTTCCAGGGGCGTAATCGTTCCGATACGAAACTTATCCATGGTAATGTTTAGATTTTCTTTGGCCAGCTCTTCGTTCTTTTTTTCTACGTTCGCCAATTCGATATTGGTCATATAGGTTTGGAAGAGTGTCCGAACTTGTGCCTGTATATTTTGTTTTTGCTGCTGTATCTGTATTTCTGTGCTTTGCATCTGAAATTTCGCGATTCGTTCATTTCTGTTTTGGATAAAGCCGTTGAAAATATTCAGTGAAGCCGTCACACCATAGTTGAGCCCTTTATTTTTGTTTTCAGTCGAGAAACCCAAAGAGGAGTGGGATTCATTCCAATTATACCCTGTATTCAGTCCGATTTTGGGATAACGTTCCGCTTTGACGGATTTTAGATTCAGTTCAGCGACTCTTTTATTGATGAGTGCCAATTGAATTTGTGGATTTTGCTGATCCGCTATCTGGATCAGATCACCCAATTTAAGATCCGTATCCAGTTTCATCTCATCTTCGACCTGAAAATCTATGTCCAGATCGCGGGTCATTAGCTGATTCAAGTAGGTCTTGGTATTTTGGAAGCTCTCGCGTTGACGGAGTAAATTGGTCTGATCTGTATTTAGGTCGACTTTTGCATTCAACAGATCCAGTTTGGATCCCTTTCCGATTTCCAGACGGTTTTCGGCCAGCGTGACACGATATTGAGATAGCGTAATGGTCGTGTCTAAGGCATTCAATAAACGTTTTTGCTGTACCAGGTTGTAATAGGTGGCAATGACCTCGCTTAACTGACTGATCACTTCAAATTTGATTTCGGCTTCACCTTGGCGCTGTATTTCTTTGAATCTATCGCGACGGGCAAACATACCAAATCCGTCAAATACTGTCCAGTTAAGATTGACTCCATAGGACATGTTGTCGTTCTTGGCGTTGGAGATCTGCTGCACTTGTCCGTCATTTCTTACCTGACGGGAATTTTGAATAGAATTGCTCCGGCTAAAGCTTCCGGTGACCGCAGGGAGCATTCCGGCACTACCGAGACTTGTATTTTCGATATCTATTTTGTTGTCATTTTTTGCCAACAGGATATTGAAGTTGTTGCTCAGGGTGGTTGTCAAAGCCTCCTCCAGCGTTAATACTTGTTGCGCACGGGCTTGAAACAGGATGAAGCTAAGCAACAGTGTGATGATTATATTTCTCTTCATGTCTGATCTATTCGTAGCTTTTAATGTTATCAAATTCAGGTCTGTGTTTCTTTGGTTTTGACCACATATAATAGATTGCAGGGATAATGAACAAGGTCAGTATCAACGAAAATATGGTACCGCCAACAATAACAACTCCCATACCAATACGGCTTGTCGAGGCGGCTCCCAGGGACATGGCAATTGGCAAGGCGCCTAGTGCGATGGCTAGACTGGTCATTAAAATAGGTCGTAGGCGAGACTCGGCCGAATGCATGATGGCCTCAAATTTTTCCATACCCTCTTCCCGCATCTGATTGGCAAATTCAACAATTAAAATACCGTTTTTCGTCACCAGACCGATCAGCATAATGGTTCCGATCTGGCTGAATATATTCCAGGTCTGATCAAATAGCCATAAACTAATCAGGGCACCTGCTACTGCCATCGGCACGGTAAGGATGATGATAAATGGATCGAGGAAGCTTTCAAATTGAGCCGCCAATATCAAATAGATCAGCAACAGGGCTAACCCAAAAGCAAATAGGGTATTGGAGCTACTTTCCACAAAATCGCGGGATTCGCCACTAAGGTCGGTTGTAAAACTCTGATCCAGTACGTTCTCCTTGATACGGTCCATCGCAGCGATGCCATCGCTCATACTCATACCGGGTGCAAGTCCGGCGGAAACAGTAGCTGACATGTAACGGTTATTGTGGTAAAGTTGTGGCGGACTGCTTTCTTCTTTGACATTGACGACGTTATCCAATTGGATGAGCTGTCCGATATTATTGCGGACATAAATTGAGGTTAGATCTGTTGGCGTGGCCCGTCTATCGTTTTCCACCTGTCCGATTACTTGATATTGCTTTCCGTCACGCATAAAATAAGCGAAACGCTGACCGCTTAACAACAGCTGAAGAGACTGAGAGACATCAAGTACGGACACACCCATACTCAAGGCTTTTAACCGATCAATTTCGACATGAAGTTCGGGTTTGTTAAACTTCAGGTTGATATCCGTTGTTGAAAATGTAGGATCATTATTCACTTCATTCATAAACTCCGGGATTTTCTCCTGGAGCTTTTCAAAATTTTGTGCCTGAATAATGTACTGTACCGGTAAACCGCCTCTACGGTTCATGGAAATGGTTGGTGTCTGCGAAACATTGACACGCACGCCATCGTATTTTTTTGTCCATTTGGTTAGCTCTTTTGCAACATCATCCTGCGACTTTGTACGTTCTTCCGGATCGACCAGGGTCATACGAATCCGTCCGGAGTTGACGGAACTGGCGCCAAAACCCGGAGAAGTGATATTTAAACTAATCTTATTTTCCGGAATGGAATCGTAAACGAGCTTGTCCAGTTCTTGCATATAACGGTCCATATATTCATAAGTGGCTCCCTCGGGGCCTGTGACATTGACCATAATGCTACTCCGGTCGTCATAAGGGGCGGTTTCTTTTTTGATGGAAGAGAAGATCACTCCAATAATGGCAAAACAGACCAGTAAGATCGGGAAGCTGATCCATTTGATCTTCATAAACTTATCTAGGCTATTGGCATACCCCTTATTCATTTTCACGAACATGGGTTCGGTCCATTCATAAAAGCGGGTCTTTTTATGTCCTCCACCTTTGATCAGGTAAGCATTGAGCATGGGGGTCAAGGTTAGGGAAACGAAGGCCGATACCAGGACGGCCGAAGCGATAACCACTCCGAATTCACGAAACAGACGACCGACGAAGCCTTCCAGAAATATCACCGGTAAGAAAACAGAAGCAAGTGTGACTGAAATGGAAATGACCGCAAAGAAAATCTCTTTTGAACCCTTTAAAGCAGCTTCAATAGGAGACATGCCTTCTTCAACCTTCTTAAAAATATTCTCGGTGACGACAATTCCGTCATCCACGACGAGTCCTGTTGCCAAAACAATCGCCAGTAGGGTAAGCACATTGATCGAAAACCCAAAAATGTACATGATGAAAAAAGTTGCGATCAGTGATACGGGGATATCCAATAAGGGCCGTAGAGCTATTCCCCAGTCACGGAAGAAAAAATAGATGATCAGTGTAACCAAAATAATGGAGATCAGTAAGGTCTCTGCTACCTCAACAACGGACTTTTTGATGAATTTGGTATTGTCAGAAGCGATATTGATGCTGATATCCTGAGGGATATCCTCTTTCATCTGATCCAGCATCTTGTAAAAATTATCGGCGATATCCAGGTAATTTGTACCTGGCTGTGGAATAATGGCAACGCCGACCAGTTGTTTGCCATTACTGACCATTTTTGTCTCTAAATTTTCAGCGTCAATTTCAGCACGGCCGATGTCAATAAATTTGACCAGTCGTGTGCTATCTGCTTTTAGGACAATGTTGTTAAACTGCTCGGGAGTGGAAAGGTTGCCAACTGTTTTTACAGTTAATTCAGTGGTATTACCAACAATTTTACCAGAAGGGAGTTCAATATTTTGGTTGTTCAACGCAGTCCGGATATCGGAAGCGGTAATGCCGTAGGCAGCCATTCGGTCGGGATTGAGCCAGAGGCGCATAGCATAACGTTTCTGACCATAAATTTGCGTGCTACTGACCCCGGGAATAGTCTGTAGCCTTTCGGAAATAACGTTTTCAGCGTAATCACTCAGTGAAAGCTTATCTCTGGTTTCACTCTGTAGAGTAAGGGTAATGATCGGGTCGGAGTCTGCATCTGCTTTTGATACGACAGGAGGGGCGTCAATATCTTGAGGCAGGCTTCTGACAGCCTGCGATACTTTGTCACGCACATCGTTGGCAGCTTCTTCCAGATTTTTCTTTAAATCGAATTCAATTGTAATATTGCTTGATCCCTGATTGCTCGAAGAGGATATGTTGCGAATTCCATCGATGGAGTTGATCGCCTTTTCTAGAGGTTCTGTGATCTGGGACTCGATAATGTCGGGATTGGCACCAGCATAGTTGGTACGAACCGATACGATGGCCGGATCAATGGAGGGGTATTCACGAACGCCTAGAAAACTAAAACCAATGTAGCCAAATAGAATAATTGTAATATTGACAACAATAGTTAAAACGGGGCGCTTTATAAAAACGGCGGATAAATTCATGTACAGTTAGTTAGCTAGTGAAACTTTAACCTTCACTCCATCTTTTAATGCGAGAACACCTGTTGTCAGTACCGTGTCTCCGGCACTTATTCCAGATAAAATTACAATCTCTTTATCCGTGCGCGAACCGGTTTCAACTTTGGTTTCTTTAGCCAGCCCATTCTGAAGGATAAATACTTTTTTTCCGTCTTGAACAGGAACGATGGCCTCCGTTGGGATGGCGATAGCATCATTTTCTACTTCAATCGGCAGGATAACATTGACGAAGGATCCTACCCGAAGCCGACCTTGTTCGTTCGCTGTCCGGGCACGGACAGTCAATGTTCGAGTGTCAAGGGATACTTCAGGTTCGATCGCATAAATATTTGCTTTTATGACTGTTGGGTCATTGGCGACGCTAAATTCGATGGGGGCATTTAACTTAACCATATTACTGTATTTTTCAGGAATGGCAAATGTAATCTTGACTGAATTGTCTTTGACTAAATTTGCGATTAGGGTATTGGATGAGACGATTGCACCTACGGAAATGTTTCTTAAGCCGATCATACCGCTGAATGGTGCGCGCACGGTTGTCTTGGAAATCTGCGCCTGAATCAATTGTATCTGCGCCTGTGCAGTTTTTAACGCCGCACTAGCAATGTCAAATTCTTCCTGACTGATTGCGCCTTTCTGAAGTAATAGTTTTGCCCTACGCTCATTTTCTGCATTAAGCTGATTTGTCGTTTGCGCTTGCTTCAGTTGTGCCTGAAGTTCAATATCATCAATCTTGATCAACGGCTGTCCCTGTTGGATACGTTGCCCCTCGGAAAAGTAAATTTTTGTAATTCGACCACTTACTTCGCTTCTGATTTCAACTTTTTCTTCGGCATCGATACTCCCAGATAAATTGATCGACCGATCTGCTACGGATGACTTCGCAATAATCGCTTGCGCGGCGACAGGAGCATCTTTTTTGACAGCAGATTGGCCACTTTCTTTCTTGTCTTTTTTTGAATTTATGAGGAAATATCCACCTCCGATAACAGCACAGGCTAGAAGGATGTAGATGGTCGTTTTTTTATTCATTGTGGTATAGTCCTTATGTGGTTTTTGATTTGACGGATAAAGATAGGTTTATTCTAATCATGAAACCGGTTGTCAAAAGGATTTTACAATACGAAGCAACCATCTATCCGTTGATGGCGCAATATGCCGGCTATAAAAAAAGCTAGAAACCTGTTCTAGCTTTATGCTTATTATTTTTTCGCTTTGACTGTTTTCTTTTCGACTTCTTTTTGCGTCGAATCATCTACTTTTGGTTTGATGGAAGCTTTCGATAAATGTGGTCTTCTTTTTCCAAAAGAACCGTTTGATATTTTTCCTCTTCTGGTTTTGATATCACCTTTTCCCATAGTATAAAATATTTTGGTTTTAACAATACATTATTGATAAGTTTAAATATACCATATTCCTTTTGGATTTGCAATTTACTTAATATTAAATGATTGGGAAAATTCTTTTCTGTATGTCTATTTTAAAGTTTTGGCTGATGGTATCAAAGAACAGGTTATTGGCCGGTTTATTTTCGAACAGCAGATACGGGATCTCCAGGATGTGATCTTTTAATTTGATCCGATAATAACCATAGAGCAGACCTCTGGTGGTCTGAATGGACTCAACCTGTTGTACGCCCTGAATGTCCCGGAAAATATTGAAAGTATAATTATCCGCACGAAGCTGTTCCACAAAAACCTCATTTGTTTTGGCGTTAAACCATATCTGCTGACTCTTGATCTTGCTGAAGTGATTGTTGAAAAGAAAAAGGTAACCAATTAAAAAGAAGGCGATTGGAAGCAGAAACAATACAATTTTGATTTTTACAAAGAGTAATATCGTAATGAGAATAAGTATCACACCCATAATGACATTAGAGATTGTTTTCTTGAGGGTGGATTGAATGAGTGCAGCGGGTGCTTCGATCAATTGGAAGCCCGATTTTAAATTTTTGGAATTTATGTCTTCTGATCCGGAAAAATTAAATTTTTTCCGGATCAGAAGATAAGCAGCTAGGAGAATTAGTCCAACGATCAACAATTTCATGATGCTTGGTTAATATTGTTCTTCTGCATTTGGATACTGGACAGCCTTGACTTCAGCAACATAATTGCTCACTGCTGTTGTAATCTGCTCGTGAAGATTGGCAAAATGTCGCATAAACTTGGGCTTAAAATCCGCATTCATCCCCAACATGTCATTAATGACCAATACTTGGCCATCGCAATCGGCACCTGCACCTATTCCGATTGTTGGAATATCCAATTTTTCGGTTACCGTTTTGGCTAAAGCTGCTGGAATTTTCTCCAATACAATGGCAAAACAGCCCACTTCTTGTAGGGCCAGTGCATCTTCAATAAGTTTGGCTGCTTCTTGTTCTTCCTTGGCACGGACACCAAAATTTCCAAATTTGTTAATGGACTGTGGCGTTAAACCCAGATGTCCACAAACTGGGATTCCGCCGGAAATAATCTTTTTGATATTTTCAATAATTTCAAGACCGCCTTCCAATTTCAGGGCATGGGCACCGGATTCTTTCATCATGCGTACAGCGGCGTTGTAGGCTTCGTTTGCAGAACCCTGGTAGCTACCAAAAGGTAAATCTGCCAAGACCATGGCGCGTTCAGTGCCCCGTGCAACGGCCGCTGCATGGTAGATCATATTGTCGAGCGTGATGGGTAGGGTGGTTTCATAGCCAGCAAATACATTGGCTGCAGAATCTCCGATCAGAATAACATCCACACCGGCACTGTCTACCATTTGGGCCATGGAGTAATCATAGCTGGTCAGCATCGAAATCTTCTCCTGACGTTCTTTCATTGCTTGCAGCATCGCTGTGCTTACTCTTTTTATTTCTTTGTTTACAGACATCTTAACTTATATTGTAAACCCAAAAGTAAGGTTTTTATCATACATTGGCCAATATTCTGCCTTGTGTTTTGTATTTTTGTCAAATGATACAGAATGAAACCCGTCTATTTAAATTTCCCAAATTTTCAGAATTAATAATCCATGAGGATGAAAATTTGATTGTTATAAATAAACCCCCTTTTGTCGCTTCTTTGGATGAAAGGGAGGGGGGAGAGATTAATATTCTCCGTTTGGCAAAGAAATATCATGCTGACGCTCAAGTCTGCCATCGTCTGGATAAGGAGACTTCCGGTATTTTGTTGATCGCGAAAAATCCGGAAACCTACCGTTCGATTTCCATCGCTTTTGAGAAGCGCAGAGTCAATAAGATCTACCATGCCATTATCAGTGGCACGCATACTTTTAACGATCTTGTCGTCGACCTGCCTATTTTAAACTTAGGTAATAAAAATGTATCCATTGACCGTGCAAATGGCAAGCCTGCGGAAACCATCTTTAATTCCCTTAAATATTATAAGAATTATACCTTAGTAGCGTGTAAACCGATCACTGGGCGCATGCACCAAATCCGTATTCACTTGGCTACACAGCATGCCGCAATTGTTGGGGATAGTATGTACCGCGGAAAACCTGTTTACCTGTCGCAAATTAAGAAAAGAGGCTATACTTTATCCAAGGATGAAGAAGAACAACCAATTATGAAACGTTTTGCCTTGCATGCCAAGCATGTTGAATTTGAATTGAATGGTGAACAAATGGTGTTTGAGGCGCCTTATCCGAAAGATTTTGCGACTTTGCTGAAGCTGTTGGATAAATTTGATTCTTAATCTGCCGTAAATCTTATTTATGAATCCAAAAACAAAAAAGATAATTGGCAATGTTGTGTTTGTGCTGTTCATTGGTTTATTGATATGGCCGACAAGTAGGAGTTATTTTCAACAGCTGTTGATGAAGATCGGTTTATTTAAACCGAAATTGGAAGTACCAAAACAGGTTGCGGAGCCGATTGATGCTGTAGCAAAACCTGTGAGCAACACCGTTTCTTTTGTTAATCCTTTGGGCCAAACCATTCAAGTAGCGGACTTAAAGGGTAAGGTCGTTTTTATCAACTTTTGGGCGACTTGGTGTGGGCCATGCAGAGCCGAGATGCCTTCTATTAATGTGCTTTACGATAAATTTAAGGACAATCCGAATATTGTATTTCTGATTGTGGAGATAGAGGGTGATAAAGAGAAGGCTGCTGCTTTTGTCAAGAATGAGAAGTTAACCCTGCCAATTAGTTATCCGAACAGTGATATTCCTAAAGAATGGCTTTCGGAGTCTATTCCAAGCACAGTTATTTTGGATAAGAACGGCAACTTAGCGACATGGCATGAGGGTATGGCCGATTATTCTACACCCGATGTGGCAACCTTTATTCAAGATTTAATCAATAAATAATTACGATCTATACATTAGCATGACCAGAGCAGAACTTATTCATCAAATTAAAGAGAAACGTTCGTTTTTATGTGTCGGATTGGACACAGACCTTACTAAGATTCCTGAGCATCTTTTGGATGATGAGGACCCGATCTATAGTTTTAATAAAGCAATTATAGATGCTACAGCTGATTTATGTGTCGCTTATAAACCAAATATCGCCTTTTATGAATGTTACGGACTAAAGGGATGGCAGTCGCTTCAAAAAACTTGGGCTGCATTGCCGAAAGACTGTTTTAGTATCGCAGATGCCAAACGGGGCGATATCGGAAATACCTCAGGCCGTTACGCAATGGCATTTTTTGATGAGTCAAACTCCGGTTTAGGATTTGATAGCATAACCATTGCTCCCTACATGGGGAAAGATTCGGTCACACCGTTTTTGGATTTCAAGGATAAGTGGGCTATTGTACTGGCATTAACATCAAATGAAGGCAGCCGGGACTTTCAGAATTTTGAGAATAAGGAAGGGCTTCAGTTATTTGAGCAGGTTATTGACAAAGTAAATACTTGGGGGAATATAGACAATTTAATGTATGTTGTGGGGGCGACAAGGGGAGAAGGCTTTATTAAGATTCGTGAACATGCACCGGAACATTTTCTATTGGTGCCGGGGGTAGGTGCACAGGGCGGCTCGCTAGAAGATGTTTGTAAATATGGGATGAATAGAGATTGTGGACTTTTGGTGAATAGTACCAGAGGAATTATATATGCTTCAAAAGGACGTGATTTTGCGGAACGCGCGCGTGAGGAAGCCTTGAAATTACAAAAAGAGATGGAAATTGAACTGCTAAAAGCAGGTATTATTTCCTGATTTGACATTTAATAATTCATTCGTAATACTTACCTTTGCAGCATGCCAGAAAAAATTATCATTCTAGACTTCGGGTCTCAGTACACGCAATTAATTGCAAGACGTGTCAGAGAACTAAATGTGTATTGTGAGATACACCCGTTTAATAAATTGCCAGATTTTGACGAATCTGTGAAAGGTGTTATATTCTCCGGAAGCCCCTTTTCGGTTCGACAAGAGGATGCACCTCAAATTGATTTTGTCGCTATTCAGGAGCGCTTTCCTCTTTTAGGGGTGTGTTATGGTGCACAGTACATTGCTCAACAATCAGGTGGAGATGTATTGCCATCTGAAATCCGTGAATATGGTCGTGCAAATCTGCAATTTCTCAATAGTGAAAATGAATTGTTGGCAGGTGTACCCGTACAATCTCAAGTATGGATGTCGCATGGCGATACGATTAAGGAGGTGCCAGCAAACTTTGATATCATTGCCAGTACAGATAAAGTACGCGTAGCGGCTTACCAGGTAAAAGGCACACGCACTTATGGTATACAGTTTCATCCAGAAGTAACACACAGCACGGATGGTGCCATTTTATTGAAAAATTTTGTTGTCGGGATCTGTGGTTGTGCGCAGGACTGGACTCCAGATGCTTTTGTAGATACAACCGTAGCATCATTGAAAGAACAGCTGGGTGATGATCATGTGATCATGGCTTTATCCGGAGGTGTGGATTCTACTGTTGCTGCAGTTTTATTACACCACGCAATCGGACAGAAATTACATTGTATTTTCGTGGATCATGGTTTGCTTCGTAAAGATGAATACGAGCAAGTATTGGATTCTTACAAAAATATGGGTTTAAATATTAAAGGGATTAATGCAAAAGACTTATTCTATGGTCGTTTGGCAGGAGTTTCTGAACCTGAGGAGAAGCGTAAAATCATCGGTAATTCCTTTATTGATGTGTTTGACGAAGCTGCGAAGGAAATTCAAAAAGAATTACCGGAAGGAATTGAAGCCAAGTGGTTGGGACAGGGTACAATTTATCCTGATATTATTGAATCAGTTTCGGTTAAAGGACCTTCAGCAACCATAAAATCACATCATAATGTAGGCGGTTTGCCTGATTTTATGAAATTGAAAGTTGTTGAACCATTGAAGACGTTATTTAAAGATGAGGTCAGAAGAGTTGGTAGGGCATTAGAGGTAGATCAGGCGATTTTGGGCAGACATCCATTCCCCGGTCCAGGTTTGGCCATTCGTATTTTAGGTGATATTACTGCCGAAAGAGTACGGATTGTCCAGGAAGCAGATGCGATATTTATCAATAACTTGAAAGAATCCGGTTGGTATGATAAAGTATGGCAGGCTGGTACGATCTTTTTACCTGTACGGTCAGTAGGGGTAATGGGTGACGAACGTACTTACGAGCATGTCGTGAGCTTAAGAGCTGTAGGATCGCTTGATGGGATGACTGCAGATTGGATACATCTACCATATGACCTGTTGGCAAAAATTTCAAATGAAATTATCAACCATGTGAAAGGAATTAACAGAGTTGTATATGATATCAGTTCAAAACCACCCGCTACGATTGAGTGGGAATAAAATATGGGTTGCAGCACTAGTGGCATTATGCTTAGCGAGCTGTACAACCAAAAAAAGCACAGTATTGCGTTCGCCCTCTTCTAGTCGGGGCGAACAGCAAACTGCTGTCACTAAACCAAACAGTGAGAAAGATAAACCTGCCATAAAGGTAGGTGATGTGCAAAATGTAAATGGCCATTCGGTTAAGAACAATAAAATTGCGCTGCTTTTGCCGTTTGAATTAAATAGCATCGCTAAAACGGTGACTACTGAAGACGTCGAGCGCTCTGCTCTGGCACTGGATTTTTACCAAGGTTTTCAATTAGGTCTGGATAAGATCGCTAAAGACGGGATGCTTTTTGATTTGCAGGTTATCGACTCGCGCGATAATGTTGCCTATAATGCGTCGTTGGGAACCGCGGCGGCAGTAAAGGATGCCGCGCTTGTTGTCGGACCTGTCTATCCAAGGGAAATTCGAAGTTTTGCGCAGACTTTTGCCAATAAAAATGTTCTTCAGGTTTCTCCATTGGCAGCAACGATGGCTTCAGAATTTAGCCTGCCCAACCTTGTGTCCATGACACCGTCGATACGGACACATGCTGAAACCTTGGCAAAATACGTTGCCGATCAGTATTATAATGGCGATCAGATTTTGATCTATGATGCCGGTGATGATGAGAGCAAACAGTTTTTGGTTAATTTTGCTAATGAAGTTACAAAGGCAAATGCGCAGGCAAAGATAAAAACAGTGATGAGCATCAATGAGCTCAATAATAGTCTTGTACTCGCAGGAACGAATCATGTGGTGTCCGGAACCGCTAATAAGAATCTCGTCAAAGGATTGTTGGATGCTATGGATGAGCGTTTCTTGAACCCCGGTAATCAATTCAAGTTGTATGGACATCCAAACTTTTCGAAGCTTTCTTTTGAAAATTTTGAAAATATGGACTTTTATGGCTTGACCATTACATCTTCGAGTCTGGCCGATGAATCAGATGGTGATACGAGAAAGTTTATAGCAAATTATAAATCGCTGTATAAAGTCGATCCTTCTGAGTTTTCCTATAAGGGCTACGATGCGGCTGTTTATTTTGGCCGTTTGCTCCATAAATATGGTGTTGACTATGTAAGCCATATCACCCAGGAAAAATTCTCGGGGCTCAATAGTGATTATAAGTTTGAGTTTTATCCAAAATGGGGCTATGCCAATAGAGCTTTAGGGATAATGGTCTATCACAACAGGAAATTTGAAAGAAAATAATCTTTGAATGGCTGAATTCAGTGAAAAACGTGTTTACCAACAAATACGTAATTTTGAGCGTGCAATGGATGGTTTTGAGGGACATCAGCCATTTTCACGATATTTGACGACTTTTTTTAAGGAAAATAAACAGATGGGATCCTCGGATCGGAAGTCTACTTCCCGTTTGTGCTATAACTATTTTCGTTTGGGGGCAGCGGCCCCACAGTTGTCACAGCAGCGACGACTGGTCCTTGCTGAGTTTTTATGTGAAAAAGACAGCCCATTGGTGAGCTTACTCGAACCGGCATATCTTGGAAAGCTGGGTTTATCTGTAGGCGAAAAGATTGCTTTTCTAGAATCTGAAGGACTAATAAAAAGCGAGGATCTATTTCCATTTACCGCATATTTTTCGCCCCAGATTGATACCAAACTTTTTTTGGAGAGCCAACTGGTACAACCACATCTCTATATTCGAATAAAAAGGGGTAAAAATAAAATCGTACGTGCGATTTTGGACGAAAATCAGATTCCCTATCACGAATTGGACGATCAGACTATCGCTTTAGCGAATGGTACCTCATTGCAGCGATTTTCCACATTAGAAGGACTTGTTGAAGTGCAGGATCTATCTTCACAGCGTACACTTGCATTTATGAAACCGGCGGAAAGGGAATCTTGGTGGGATGCTTGCGCAGCATCCGGGGGTAAATCTCTTTTGTTAATGGATGCCTGTCCCTCGATAAACCTATTGGTATCTGATCTTCGTATGAGTATCCTCCGAAATCTGGACGAACGATTTGACCTGGCGGGAATTAAGCATTACCGAAAGAAAATACTGGACCTGACAAAAGACCCATATCCCATATTGGGGAATGAAAAATTTGACGGGGTATTATTGGATGCACCCTGTACGGGCTCCGGGACCTGGGGGCGCACACCAGAGATGATCCGGCAGTTTAAAACCGTCAAGATCGAGGAGTTTAGCACATTGCAGAAGACAATTGCAAGTCATGTCGCCGGTTATGTGAAAGTGGGGAAGCCACTGATCTATATTACCTGCTCGATATTTAAGGCTGAGAATGAAGAGGTGGTAGATTACATCTTAAATAATTTAGGTTTTGAACTGGAAAGCATGCGTTGTCTGGATGGTTATACGGAAAGAGCGGATAGTATGTTTGTCGCCCGATTGATCAAAAAATAAGCAGATTGGCCTAGAAATATAGAAGAGCCTATTCTTTTCCTAAGAATAGGCTCTTTATTTTATCTCGACCATTGCAATTCGGACAGATCCGTTAATCGCATTTGCTTGGAATGACCAGCACCGGACAGGTAGCTTTGCGGATAACGGACTCCGATACAGAACCTGAAATAAAATGGTCGAACCCAGTTCGTCCATTTGATCCCATAATGATGAGGTCTGCCGACCATTCATGCGAAGCAGCAAGAATTTCTTCTTTGATGGATCCAATTCGATTGAAAAGATATACTTCTCCCGATTCCGTAAATTCGCGGCTTAATTTTTCAAGATATTTTTGCGCATTTTCCTGTTCCATTTCGGATACCTCCGGCACAATGATCGGTTGCTGACCCAATAAGGGATCAGCTCCAAAATTAGTCGGTGAGGTGGGCGGAATAACCGTGACGAGCGCAACTGAGGCGTTAAATACCTGAGCCATTTCCTTCGCATAGAGAATGGCTTTCTCTGAACATGGAGCATCATCGACTGCAACGAGTATTCTTTTGAATTTTAAATTTGTATTCTCCATATCTACTATAATTAATTTATCTTCGTTTTATAATATATAATCACATATTTGACAATTTTGTTTTGTTGGGCCAATGAAATATGGTATTTGTACGTTAGCTCTCGTTCCGTTGCGTGCGGAACAGGCACATCGGAGTGAGATGGTTTCCCAGGTGTTGTTTGCTGAATTATTTGAAATTCTGGAAATACAGACGGAATGGACATCGATAAGGCTGTTAGAAACAGGTTACTTGGGCTGGATTCAGAATGGTCAGTTTAGGGAGCTTGATCCTATGGAAATGGAGGAATATCTTGCCGCAGCTCTAAGACTGGTTGGCAGGGAAGGAGGCTTGCTTCTGAATGGTACGGAGCGGCTATACCTCTGCCATGGTACAAAGCTCTATTTAGCTGAGGGAGATCGGTTTCGGGTAGCACAGCTGGATATGACTTACCAAGGCAGTATCAACTCTTTTTCTGGGGCTGATTTTGAAACTAAAGTTGCCGAACTGGCCATGAGCTATAAGGATACACCCTATTTATGGGGTGGACGTTCTCAGTGGGGAATAGACTGTTCTGGTTTTTCGCAGTTGATCTATAGCTGTTTTGGCATAACTCTGCCTAGGGATGCGTATCAGCAAGCAGAACTTGGGGAGACAGTTGATTTTATTTCGGAAATTAAAGTGGGGGATTTAGCTTATTTTGACAACGCGGATGGACGGATTACTCATGTGGGCATTATGCTGGATCGGGATACTATTATTCATGCCTCAGCGAAAGTACGTATTGACCGAATGGACAATGAAGGCATTTTTAATCAGGAACTAAATCGCTATTCCCATAAATTGCGAATTATTAAACGCTATACCTAATGATCAAAAAAGGCTATAAGTATCAGTACCTATAGCCTCTTTCTTTCTTATCAACTACCGATTAGAAATGGAACTGTACACCTAAAGTTGGTGCTAAAGAGTTCGCATCTAAACCAAATGTATTTGTTGTGATATCGTTGGTTTTATCTTTGTTATAGTTATAGTATAAACCTCTAACTTTTAATTCGATACCAATTTTACTTGTTGGGAAGTACGCCAATCCTGGTGCTAATTCAACCCCATAGTTTTCGAATTTGTTTTTTGTTTCAACGTTATTTGATTCAGCTGTCACTTTTCCCCATGACATTGGTACAGATAATTGAGCAAAGAATCTTAATGGACCATTAGCAGAGTATTTTCTGACGAATGGAGCTACTTGAAAAGCATCAACTTTAGTACTGTGGTTTTTGTCAACTTCGTTTTTGCTCCAGTTGTAACCAACGCCAGTACCTACTGCCCAGTTGTCACTAACGAAGTAACCAACAGTTGGATTGATAGAAAATGAATTATCTTTGCGGTCTGTATCTTTAACTTTAGAAGTTTCGAAGCCAACTTGACCACCAACCATAATTTTTCCTTTTTCAGTTTGTGCGTTTGCTGCAATTGTTAAACCTGCAATGGCAGTTAATGTAAGTAAAACTTTTTTCATGTCTTTTTTATTTAATAGTTTGTTCTGATGAGCCAGTAATTACTTTCTGACTTTTTAAATTCATTAGTCAAATATCGTAAAGTTATTTTATTTTATTGTCACTATATTGTCTAGATATTTTACCAAAATCGTAAATGATAGTGGTTCAATTGATTAAATTTTATGCTTTTTTTTATAGATTGCTTATTGTTTTAACAATGTCTGAAGAGTGTTGACTTTTTGTAACTATTTGTCAATTTGACGTAAGAAAGCAAAAAAAGAGTCCTATATCAATTGATATAGGACTCTCCACGCGTTGTTTAAATCCGACTTTTTATTCGAAATATTCTTTTATGCGTTCAAAGAATGACTTCTCACTTTTACCGGGCTGCGGTTTGAAGTTCGGTGATTCTTTGAGTTTATTTAATAGTTCTTTTTCTTCGTTGGATACAGCTTTTGGTGTCCAGATATTCACATAAACAAGTTGATCCCCCTTGTGGTAGGAATTGACCTCGGGAATACCTTTTCCTTTTAGACGTAATATTTTGCCCCCCTGCGTTCCGGGTTCAATTTTTATTTTGGCTTTTCCGTCAATTGTAGGTACTTCTACACTAGTACCTAATGTAGCGTCCACAAAATTGATGTACAGATCATAAATGACATTTAGGCCATCACGTTTTAAGCTTTCGTGAGGTACTTCTTCGATTAATATGATTAGGTCTCCCGGAATACCGCCCCGTGGAGCTGCGTTACCTTTACCGCTCATTGAGAGCTGCATTCCTTCGCTCACACCTGCTGGAATATTGATCGCAATTGTTTCTTCACCGCGTTCTAATCCTTCACCTCGGCAAGTTGTACATTTTGCGGTAATTTCAACACCTTCGCCATTACAGGTAGGACAGGTGCTGGTGGTTTGCATTTGTCCCAAGATGGTGTTGGTCACTCTGCGTACTGATCCTGAGCCACCACAGGTTTTACAGGTATGGAAAGACGATTTATCTTTTGCTCCTGTGCCCTCACAACTATGACAGGAAACTTGTTTATTTACTTTAACCTTTTTCTCAACACCTTTAGCGATTTCTTCAAGAGTCAATTTAACTTTAATGCGTAAATTGCTTCCACGCGCTACGCGACGTCCTCCACGTTGACCTCCGCCGCCACCTCCAAAGAAGCTTTCGAACGGATGTCCACCACCAAAAATATCACCGAACTGACTGAATATATCGTCCATATTCATTCCGCCGCCACCACCGTAGCCACCACTTGCTGAATTACCGGCGTGGCCAAATTGGTCGTAGCGCTGACGTTTTTGTGGATTGCTCAAGATATCGTATGCCTCAGCAGCTTCCTTAAATTTTTCCTCAGCTTCATGATCACCGGGATTTTTATCTGGGTGATATTTAATCGCTAATTTGCGATAAGCTGATTTAATCTCCTTCTCGTCCGCTGAACGCGCGACACCAAGTATATCGTAATAATCTCTTTTTGACATCGTCTTACTATTATTGACCTATAACTACTTTCGCGTGACGGATCACTTTGTCACCTAGGTAGTACCCCTTTTCGATAACGTCCACTACTTTATTTTTTAAATCTGCCGTTGGTGCTGGAATAGATGTAATAGCTTCCTGCAATTCAGGGTCAAATGCCTGACCGATCGTTTCCATTTCTTTTAACCCCAATTGAGACAATGTCTGTCTTAGTTTGTTGTTAACGATATCCATTCCCGTTTTGACAGATGCCACATCTGTTGCAGTTTCCATGGCATTTAAGGCACGGTCAAAATCATCTAAGGTAGGTAATAACTTTCCGATCACATCTTTACCGGCTGATTGAATCAATTCAACACGCTCTTTGCTCGTACGTTTTCGGTAATTGTCAAATTCAGCAGATAGACGAATGTATTTATCCTTTGCCTCTGCCAATTCGGCTGCCAGCTTCTCTTCAGGAGACAATTCTACCTGATTTTCCGAAGGCTGCTCCTGTTGATCAGAAGAATTAGTTTCTACTTGATCTTGACTCTCATCATAATAATTATCTTGCTCATTCATATCTTCAATGCTAAAATAGATTCAAAAATTTACTATACCTTCCTTTGTCAAAGTTTTTGCCAAACAATAAAATTCCGACAGCTTGTCAGATTTTATCAAAAAAGCCTAACAATTTGTCGGAATTTGTAAAAATGTCTTTTTAACTGTCAGTTTTTCGTTTAGATGCTGACATCATCCTGTAGAATACCGTCCCCGGTTTTGATAATCCGGGATGGCATATTGCGAATAATGGTATAATCGTGGGTAGCCATTAAAATTGCAGTTCCAGAATTGGCAATGTCACGCAGTAAAAGGACAATTTCCTCCGACGTTGCCGGATCCAGATTACCCGTAGGCTCATCCGCCAAAATGATCTCCGGATTATTCAGTAGTGCACGAGCAATAACGATCCGTTGTTGCTCACCACCTGAAAGTTCATGGGGCATTTTCTTTAATTTGGAACGGAGTCCGACTTTTTCCAAGACGTCCAAGATACGTGCATCGATCATTTTTTTATCTTTCCAGCCCGTCGCCTTTAAGGCAAACTCCAAGTTCTTTTCGATCGTCCGGTCTGAGAGTAAATGAAAATCCTGAAAGACAATTCCCAATTTCCTGCGTAAATAGGGGACATCATTTTCATGAAGTTTCTTTAAATCAAAGCCAGCAATCATTCCTTCGCCATTGCCGATATACAAATCGCCATAGATGATTTTTAATAAACTACTTTTTCCACTGCCAGACTGTCCGATAAGGTAGAGAAACTCTCCTTTGCCGATACTTAAATTGACATTGGATAATACCAGATGTTTCTGTTGAAAGATATCAACGTTCTTTAATGTAATTACTTTATTTTCAATCATGGGCGTTAAAACTCTAATTTTTTAATTTGGCCAAAAGGCATTTCTTTGACCAATTGCATGATATATTCTGCCTTTTCTCCTAATCCGATCTTATCAAGAGACTTGTCAGGCCGATCCACTCTAAAATATGCCAACAAGGTGAAGGCATCATCTCGCAGCTGCACATAGTCGGGAATTTTGGCGACACCTCTTACTTTAATGATATACATGATTTCAAAGTTAGTATTTTTAATGCAATTTCCGTACTACGAAATTAACCGAAGCTTACTGATTTGCAAATAAGAAGTCTAAGGTATTTATCCCATCTGCATAATCATCTAAAGCAGGACACTGACTTTCACCAAAATGAAAAACTGGCGACTGAATGTTCAATTGCACTTCCGAGACCACACATTGGATATTTTCAGCTTGTTGATTCAACTCGTTTTCGACATCTCCAAGGCTGTCGTATTCTCCATAATAAACGACAGATAGCGGAGATGCTGTACGCTCATCCCGTTTGAGCAATAGAAAACCATTGTCAAAATGTTTGTCTCCATTGATCAAATAGATGGATTTATTGTAGTCGTAATTGTTATTGTATTTATAGTGGTCAGCCACATCTTTAAAATCTGCTATTCCTTCAAAAAAATGGGAAACATTATAGCCTTTCGGAACAAAAATTTTGGAAACGGAACGACAGCCGAGTCCGAAATAATCGAAGATGTCGTGCCCCAAAGCCTGTAGTTGTGCAGCGGATTCCGTACCGGTAATAACGGCAACACTATTTCTGTTGCGTCGGATAATATGCGGCTTAACTCCAAAATAATAATCGAAGTAACGGGCCGTATTATTTGATCCGGTCGCAATGACAAGGTCGAAGTCTTTGAGTTTATCTACGATTTCAAAAGCTGTTTCAAAAGCGGGTTCGATTTGTTTTAAACGATTGAGTACATAGGTTGTTAAACCAGCGTCATCTGAGGATACTTTAATTTTTGCCTTAAATCCGCTGATTAATACACAAAGGATATCATGAAAACCAACCAGTGGAATATTTCCGGCGAGAATTAAGCCTACTGTTTTAGCCGACTCGCTATCCGGATAGTCCTGTAACCAGTAATTGAGCTGTTCTGCCGTTAAGTTGGAAGTAATCGCATGTAGGGCATTTTCAACATTTTTTACGGTATACCAAGGGTTTTTATGTTGCGCCAGTTGAATGATCTGAATAAGATCTTCAGGCTGCTTTTTCAACAGTTCACCCAGTTTTACAAACGCATTTATTCGTTGTTGCTTTGTCAAAATATTAAATTTTTAAAAGATGAATACACAAATTTGTGTTATATTTGTGCTGTTAACATTAATCAACGTGAATCAACTAGCCTTATTGTACAATCAGACTTTGTTTTCATATTGATAATGCAAAAATAGTTTATTTATCATAATTGTGAGGTTATAAATGGCGATTAAAATTACAGACGAATGCATTAACTGTGGTGCTTGCGAACCAGAATGCCCAAATAATGCAATATACGATGCTGGTGTAACTTGGAAATTCTCAGATGGGACTGCTTTAGATGGTGTTATAGATTTTGGTGATGGCGTTACGCTCGATGCGAATGAATCACAGGAAGCGATCTCAAATGAAGTCTATTATATTGTTTCGGATAAATGTACGGAGTGTGTAGGTTTCCACGATGAGCCGCAATGTGCGGCTGTTTGTCCGGTAGACTGTTGTGTGGATGACGAAGATGTACGCGAGTCTAACGATGAGCTATTAGCGAAAAAAGCTTGGTTACACGCGGAATAATTTTTTGATTCCGTTAAAATATAAAGCAGGGTAAGAAATTATCCTGCTTTTTTTATGCTCCTGCATTTCTGAGAAATCGGTATTTTGTTGTGAAACAGTGGCCGTTTAAATAATAATATTTGCAAAAGCATAGGATTTTTTTATTTTTGTTCTTTTGACCATTAAAATCTTTTAAATGTTAAAAACCAAAATAGGGTACATCACCCTGATCACAGTTACATTAGCTTGTATCATTGCTGTATTATACGAATTTGATGTTGTAGGCTTTTCGCATGAATTTCTAATGGCTGTCCGTTGGATAGTTGC
>NZ_DLJD01000032.1:0-66858 GCF_002484085.1 Sphingobacterium sp. UBA7625 | reverse complement strand
GATGTTGCACATATGCCACATGAGGAGCTGCCCGCACCTAAAGAAAGTATGGATGAACATGTCTTGAAATCGCTGCCCGATAATGTACATCCAGTTTACAAATTCACTTCATTTATCCGAGATCTCTTTCCTGAAAATATCGTAAAATCTGTTGCCGATAATCAGGTGCTACAGATCGTTGTCTTTTCGGTGCTATTCGGAATCGGGCTTGCAATGGTCGATGAGAAGAAGCGGAAACCTTTGGTGGATTTTACGGAAAGCATGTCTGAGACGATGTTTAAGTTCACGAATATCATTATGTATTTCGCGCCTGTTGGGGTGGGAGCTGCAATGGCCTATACGGTAGGTCATCTTGGTGTTGATATTTTGAAAAACTTATTTATGTTGTTGGCAACATTGTATTTTGCATTATTTTGCTTTCTGACTTTGGTGTTGCTTCCTGTTGCACTTTACTTAAAGATTCCTGTCAGACGTTTTATTAATGCCATCAAAGAGCCGGTGTCTATTGCTTTCGCCACGACAAGTTCAGATGCTGCTTTACCGAAAGCGATGAGTGCAATGGAGAAATTTGGCGTTCCGCGTAAGATCGTTTCGTTTGTTATCCCTACAGGCTATAGCTTTAACCTGGACGGTACTTCCTTGTATTTATCGCTGGCTGCAATTTTTGTTGCGCAGGCAGCTGGTATTCACTTGTCGTTTGGACAGCAGCTCATGATTGCGTTCACATTAATGATTACCTCTAAAGGAGTAGCGGCAGTGCCCCGTGCTTCGTTAATTATCTTAATAGCAACGGCTGATCAGTTTGGTCTGCCAACCTTTGTTATCGCCGCGATTTTGGGTATAGATGAATTGATGGATATGGCACGTACTTCAGTTAATGTTGTTGGTAACTGCCTTGCAACGGTAGTTGTCGCAAAGTGGGAGGGTGAGTTTGATGAAGAAGCGCCTTACCGCGAAGATACGGAGGAATTGGTTTAGTTATCCGTTCTAACATATATAAAAAAGCTGCGCTAACAAGAAATGTTAGCGCAGCTTTTTTTGTATAAAATCCTCAGGCTAGTTTACCGGCCATCTACATAATACCAAAGGTCGCCTTGTTGTTTAAATGTAGACTTTTCATGGTGGATCTGTACTTGCAGCTCCGAATCCAAATAATGCGCTTCAAATTCTACCGTCGAAAATGTTGCTTTCAGTATATTGAGCTGCATCCACTTATTTTCCTTAGCCCATTGCTCAATAGCATTCTTATTTTGGAATCTTCTTGTTGTAGGGTGGAATGTGTTGTACAAAAAGTCAATGTTTCCTACAGCAAAAGCACTGTAGCGTGCCCGCATAAGTGCTTCGGCAGTAGTTGCTTTGGTATGGCTGCTGTGCACTTGCTGACAGCATTCCGCAAAAGTTAGTCCTGAGCCACAAGGGCAAGAATGAGTTGTTTCAGCCACAATTTTTAAAGTTTACCAGCCTTTAATGGCACCGTTTTTAAACACCTTTTTCGCTGTTGCTTCTACTTCCGGAGATTGATAGGACTGTATAAACTGCTGTACTTTTTCGTCATTTTTATTATCTGCCCGTGCAACGATTAAGTTGACATAAGGGGATTCTTTATCCTCTGTAAATAATCCTTGTTTTTCAGGGTCCAGTCCAGCCTGTGAAGCAAAGCTATTATTGATGATCGCCATTACAACCTGAGGATCATCTAGTACGCGTGGGAGCTGTGGAGCTTCCATCTCAATAACTTTGATCTGCTTCGGATTGCTGACAATATCTGTCACTTTTGGTTGTATGCCCACATTCTCCTTTAAGCCGATGATTCCCTCACGCTGGAGAAGTAAGAGCGAACGCCCACCGTTTGTAGGGTCATTTGGGATAGCGATAGTCGCACCCGGCTGAAGTTCGGTAATGGTTTTGATCTTTTTGGAATAGGCGACAATCGGGAATACAAACGTATTGCCCACGATAGTTAATTTGGTAAAGCCACGTTGTTTGGACTGCTCCTGTAGATAAGGCTGGTGCTGAAATACATTGACATCGATATCACCTTGATTCAAGGCTTCATTTGGCACAACGTAATCATTGAACGAAATTAATTCCACATCCAGATTGAACTTTTCTTTTGCAACTTTCTTAGCCGTTTCAGCAAGTTCCTTTTCAGGACCTGTTACCACACCAACCTTAAGGGTATTTTCCTTCTTTTCCCTGTTATTACAAGCTACAATAGTCGTCAGACTAAAGGCTAAGATTGCAAATGCATAGTTCAATTTTTTCATCTGTATAAATTTGTTTATTCATTAGTCAGTTTTCCCTTTAAGGCATTATTCATAAATATTTATTTTCAATGGTATTCATGAGCTCATTTCATTCGGTTCATGCTGCCTTTGGCGGTTTCAAGTTGTGATGAAGCTATCAGATTTATTCATCGAGTGTATGTTTTAAGCGGCATTGATGAGGTCGCTTTTGCTCGGTTATTCACTCCAAAGTATGATCGAATAAATCATGATGGTTTCATAAGATACAATTAATGTTAACGATGGTTTACTTTTTTTGATATGTAATCACCTGTATACTGTAACAGGAATACGATTAAAATTAATAAAATAAGAACAGAATTCATGATAAAGGTGTCATAACCTACATATCCATATTGATAGCCGATCTGTCCTAGTCCTCCGGCTCCAACGGCACCGCCCATTGCGGAATAACCTACAAGTGTAATTAAGGTGATCGTCGCATTGTTGACCAATGATGGGAGCGCCTCGGGGAGCAGCACTTTGAAGATAACCTGCTGTGTGCTTGCCCCCATGGCTCTGGCGGCTTCAATTAATCCGTTGGGAATCTCCAGTAAGCTGTTTTCCACCAATCGCGCAATAAATGGTGCTGCGCCAATACTTAAGGGTACCAATGCTGCCGACATACCTATTGATGTTCCTACAAGCTGACGTGTAAATGGGATCATCCAGACAATGAGAATAATGAATGGAATAGATCTGAACACGTTCACTAAGAGCGAAACAATCTGATGCATGGTTTTGTTTTCCAGCAGTTGATGTTTCCGTGTGAGGAATAGATAGATTCCAAGTGGAAGCCCGATTATAAATCCAAAAAAGCCCGACAGGAATGTCATCATGAGTGTTTCGAGCGTTCCTGATAAAAGTAAATCCAGTACTTGATCAGACATAACCTAATATTTTAGTTTGCGGATGCTGTTCTTTCAAATAAGAGAGACCTGATGTTATATTTTCGATATCACCAGACAATTCAGCTAATATAACACCGAATTTCATGTCACCGACATAGTCGATCTGTGCGGTGATAATATTTGTTTTAACCTGAAATTGCTGTTCCAATTGTTGAATAAAAGGAATAGATTCTTCGCTCGATGTCATGTAGATCTCTACAAGAGGATTTCCCTGCTCTTTTAATCGCTCCTGAAAACCTAAAGGAATTTCAACCTGCAACGAGGACTGAATAAAATTTTTCGTAGTTTCCTGCTGCGGGTTTGCAAAAATCATTTCAACGGAACCACTTTCAATTAAAGTTCCATGATCCAGAACGGCGACTTGATCGCATATTCTTTTGATCACATCCATTTCATGGGTGATCAATAAGATGGTAAGTCCCAGTTGTTTATTAATTTGTTTTAATAAAGTAAGGATAGATTTGGTCGTTGCAGGATCCAATGCGCTGGTCGCTTCATCACAAAGCAGAATATGTGGATCATTGGCCAAAGCCCGTGCTATAGCAACCCGTTGTTTTTGTCCTCCGGATAAGTTAGCCGGATAGCTTTCGGCCTTGTCTTCCAAGCCTACCAAGTGCAGTAACTCGGAAACTTTTTTCCGGATAAACGTTTTTGATTTGCCTTCAAGCTGCAATGGAAAAGAGATGTTTTCAAAGACCGTTAGGGACGACAGTAAATTGAAATGCTGAAATATCATTCCAATTTTTCTCCTTTTCATCATTAAGACTTTGGGCGACATGGACATCAAGTCTTCATTTTCAATAATGACTTGGCCTGTATCCGGTCTTTCCAAAAGATTGACACAGCGGATCAGTGTACTTTTTCCGGCGCCGGAAGCTCCTATGACACCAAATATTTCTCCTTTACCGATGGTCAGCGAAAGGCTTTTCAATGCATCGATTCGTCTGGATTTGACCTGGAATGATTTAGATATGTTGTTTAGTTGAATCATTGACCCTCTAGGGATTTACGCATTTATGTTAACAAAGTGGATGTCGATATAAATGTACATAAATGCGGTTGATAAATTACAATGAAATGACGAAAAAAAATGGCAGTTGAGTCGGTCTTTCCATACTGCAGTTACGCTATGGAAAGACCGGTCTAAAGGAACAAATTTCTAGGATAAGGAGTAAGCTGATACAACCTGTTTTCCAGATCCAAGTCCTTCTATTCCATATTCTATAATATCGCCATCGCGGAGGAATCGTTGTGGAGATTTTCCCATACCCGAACCTGCTGGCGACCCTGTGGAGATAATGTCACCGGGAAGGAGGGACATAAACTGGCTTAAATAAGATATCAATTTTGGTACACGGTATATAAAATCGCTTGTATTACCATCTTGCATCAGTTCACCGTTTAATTTAAGCCAAATTCTCATGTTATCTACATCTTGAATCTCATCTTTTGTGGCGATAAACGGGCCTATAGGGGCGAAGGTGTCGCAACCCTTACCCTTGTCCCAGGTACCACCTCTTTCGATCTGAAACTCTCGTTCGGTCACATCGTTATGCAAGACATAACCAAATACATAATCCAGCGCTTCTTCTTCGCTGACATAAGAAGCTTTCTTACCGATAACGATAGCAAGCTCAGTTTCCCAATCGGATTTCACGGAATTTTTAGGTAATGTAATACCATCGAAAGGTCCATTAAACGCAGAAACCGATTTCATGAATACAATAGGTTCTGCAGCTTGTTGCAAGTTGGTCTCCTTGACGTGATCGTCGAAGTTCAATCCAACACAAAGAATTTTGGAAGGAGTTTCTAAAGGAGTGCCGATACGTTCATTGGCATCTATTTCTTTTAGGGTTTCACTGTTCTTTTCTACATATGCCTGAAGTTTCTCCAAATTTGCCGTATTTGCAAAGAATTCACGGTTATATTGAAAATTTCCTTCTGAAACATCATATTTCTTTTCATTCAAAATGACTCCCGCTTTTTCGGAGCCCTTTGCGCCATATCTAAAAATCTTCATAAGCCGCAAATATACGGATTTTGTCCCAAAAAGGGCCGAAATTAACGGGAATTAACAATTAACCAATGTGTAAATTATCTATACAATTATTGTCCAAAGTCGGATATTTAAACGGAAATTTCTCATTGAGGATCTTTTTGTTGCTCACCCAGGTTCCGTTGAGTACCATTTCCTGTCCTTTTTTTCCAAGAAATAGCTTAATCAAAAATGCTGGTACAGGAAAAGGGAGGTACAGTATGCCGTATCGTCGTCTTGCAATCCGTTTGGTGAATTGGCCAATCGGCATAGGTTCGGATGAACAGGCATTGTAAACGCCGGCGACAGCGTTGTTTTGTATTGCAAATAGAAGCATTCGGGCAAGATCCTCCATGTGGATCCAGCTCAACATCTGTTTGCCTGATCCCAAAATGGGATTCAGCCGAAAACGTAACAACTGATTGATCTCTTTCAATAGACCCTGATCTTTACTGAGCACAACTCCGAATCGAAAGACGACGAGCCTTTTTCCGAGGGTTTCGATAGGTTTGACACTGCCTTCCCAAAGGTTGCAGACCCAGGATAAAAAATCGCCGCCCTGAGGATCACCTTCTTCAAACGGCTTTTTTTGATAACTGTCATCGGCTCCATACCACCCGATTGCTGATGCTGATATAACGGCCTTTACCTGGTTTGGAATCTGTTTTAATGTCTGATAAATCAGCTGCCCACTCTCTACGCGGCTGGATATAATTTCTTGTTGGTACGCTTTGCTCCATCGTGCGGCATTGAGATTGGCGCCAGCTAAATTGATGATGTAATCAGCTTCCTGGATTGATTTTATATCAATGATTTGCTTTTTCGGGTTCCAGTCGACATACCGGACGTTATGTTGTGTCGGATGAGCCTTTGGATCTCTCGTGAAGATGATTACTTCATAGAAATTGGCGACCAGCAACTTTGCTAAATGGAGGCCAATAGCACCTGTTCCTCCTGTAATAATTACTTTTTCCATGGATTAAATTTCATCTTATTTGATCACGATATCTTTATTATTTTCCTTAATTATCTTTTGTGTGCTTAGCCTGATACTCCTCCTAATATACTATTTTGAATCAATAAAAGAAGCTACAATTTAAGGTTTATCCTTTGAAATAATCTGTTTTTACGAATTTCGTTTGGTAATTTATATCCCGAGTCAAGATGGAGCAGCCAAATTGGAATATGTCATAAAAAAGGCCCGTCTGCATTGCGGACGAACCTTTGGTATAGAGACTGATCTCTTTGAGGTACTGGTCTCTTTATTGTATGGTTTGGATTGTACTTCCACAAGTTAGCATCTGGGCGCCATAGTATGGATTTTTGACGTCTTTATTGAGGCTTAACCAGGTTGCCCCTTTGCCGCCGCTAAACATGGGGCATTTTTGTTGATAAACCGGAAGTGCAGGTTTGGAACTTTTTGCCAACTTATAGACCTCTTCGGAGAGCGAAACAAATGCCACACGTTGCTTTGCAAGATCTTTCGCCTCTTGGAGCGCCTTCGCATGCTGTGTTATGGCGTTTGCCTGTGCTTTCCAGACTTGTTGCTCGGCGGCAGTTAAGTCATTCGATTTTAAGGCCGTTAGCAGACTTGAAAGTTTTGCAGCAGCAGTAGATACAGTCTTGTAATCGGAGGCAACCAGTGCATCTTTCAACTGGAAATACTGGTCATAAATCGTCTGGAAGCTACCCGCCTTAACGACAGATGTCAATCCACTGCTTTCTTCTTTGCTTTCAGGCGTATTTTCAGGATTGGCCGGTGGGGCACTTAAGGTTCTGTCATATTGACAACAGCCATGCAAGTCGGCATAGGTCGTTGCCGGAGCCAGGTATTTTTCATTGTCATAACCTGCCAATGCGACCTTTTTCAAAACAGCATCCAGCGAGGTCTTTTCCACATTAAAAGAGATACTTGCGGTTTGGTTATCCTCGTTCCAATCTATTTTGGAGTCCGCAGAGTTTCCAGCTTTTTCTATTGTTTTTTTGCACATGCCGCAATTGCCACTGATTTTTACGGTTTGAGTTGTCATGGTAGTATGCTGACCATAAGTCGTTATGCTCACGCAGAGAAGGCCAACTGTTATGATATTATTTAGAATTCTCATGTATCCAATTTTTAAAATATTTTGTTGATTTAATGGACTTGTAACCGACTTTATCCGGTTCCCATTGGAGTTTTGAGATACATTTTTTTTGTCAATATATGCCCCGATCTCCATTTTTAAGCTTAATAAATTTGTGGTCAGCTTATTTTTGGCGGAACCCAAGGATAAAAGTAACCGTCCGAAAGGTAAACGGATAGCAAGCTGCGATATGATTTTTTTAAGAATGAAGAGCAAATTTTAGGAAGCTGTACGGGCACTGTCGAGACAGCCAATACACTTGTTACAGAAGCACAGTGGCAGCTACAGTCAGGACATTGCTTGCGGTGCAGGCACATGCTTTTCTCCTTACGTTGGAACTTTTTACAGCAATTATTTTTTTTACTCCCAGATTCCGTACTGTCCATACGGCAAGTCTGAACTTCACTTTGATGACAGGGTAACGCAACTATTGGCTTGAACCATAAGCCAAGAAAGAGCAATAATCCGATTAGATGTTTCAGTCCGGTCACAATTCAAAGATAAGTTTTTTTGCATAAGTAATACATTCATTCTTATGTCTGTTCGAGCTTTTTCTTTCTATTCATACCAGTGTTGCTGCCGGGGAGAGGGGATACTGTATTGGGATTCCAGTTGTTCCGTAAAGTATAAAAGCGTAGCAGAAAGTTTTACTATCTACTACGCTTCTTTTCCTTTATTTAGGCTTTAAAGGTCCCGTTAGAATTTGAAATTCGATAAAAATCCGGGTTTCTTCCAGGTCTTTTTATATTCATCAGCCAGCGGGCTATGATCGGAATAAGCCAGCACTTCGTTGAGCAGGCTATGGGCTTTTTTTAGGTTACCTGTTTTGTAACTGACTAGAGCTTCTGCTAGCTTTACCGACTCACAGTCATCATCATACCCCCATTCATGTTGTGTATATATTCCATTAAAGATCATTACACAACGACTTACTTCCGTTAGCTTGTTCTGCTCAGCATACAACAGGATTCCGAATTTAAGCCAGAGCACATAATCTTCCGGATCCATGACGGTTGCAACCCAACTGTCTTGGCGTTGAAATACTTCTTCACCCGATCTAAATTCGGATAGGAAGTAATGCCCCTTTATAATCAAATACAAAGTCTTTGCTTTATCAAAGTCATCGATGATAAATTCCTTTTTATTTTTGAGGTATTTTTGTGCAGCAGCAACAATAGCGCTATAGTCGGATATCTCATTGTATAGCTGCATGAGGATATACTGGGGTTGTGCTTCATGCGGATATTGCTGTGCCATATCTTCATAATAATGGATACGGTAATCACGATCGTTTGGCTCGAGGATATCATAAATAATGCCCTCCACACCATTTTTAGCGGCCTCAAAATCCCGGTAATGATAGTCGTTCAGGGTAGGATGGTTTATATAAAACTGATAAATGTGCTCGAGAAGATATTGTGCTTCTGCCTGTATATCGGGAGAAAGTCCCAGGTGATAATTCACTTCGAGCTGGTGGACAAACATTTGATAACAGCTGGGAAATACCAGATCTGAGTCTTCTTCAGTAGACTGTTCTTCCATTACCTCATCGCGCATTTCATTGAGGTCACTCAAAGTGACTTGGTATGTGTCGAAATATAGTACGAGGGCGTCTTTTAAGCGTTCATAATCCTTCAATTTCGACAATGCATCTGTTCTCGTCTGATGTAGTTCTTCAAAATCTGAGTAGTTTAATCCTTCAGTTGCGATTTGATAACTATCTTCGAGGAGATCCACATTCTTTAAAGCAATTGCCAGGTTATTGCAATTCATTGCACGATTGTGGCTTCCCCCGAAATAATCACTTTCATATTTTCCCGCCTCGAAATAAGCCGCAAATGCATCATAGGCTTGGCGATAAATAGCAAGGTATAGTTGTCGCAAGGCCAATGTATCTTCAGCTGACAGCGTATCCAACGCATCGACAAAGTCGGACAGATTAATCGCTTCATTATAGAGTTCGCGCGGGAGGTCTTCAAAAACCGGAATATGCGTATATATATCACCTGTCGTTAGGTAGGTGCATTCCACAAGACGTCGCCAAGATGTCGCATTCCATTGGCGTTCTCCAGATTGTTGGAGATAAGGTAGAGCAGCTTCGTGCTGTCCATCGTCGTAAAGGTATGCGCCTGCAAAATGATAGCCAGCGTACAAGTCAGGGTATTGGTCAATCAGTTTTAATGCATGTAGGTAATAATAATCGAATGGTATACCGATATCTTCGGAATAATTACGTTCAATGATCAGCTGATAATAGAATACCTCAGAATTCTCATAACCGTCAGCGATCAGATCTTCAAAACGATTGTGCCATTTGACCAATTCGCGGTGGATATGTACAGCTGAATTTTCGCCTTTAATAAGTTTTAATAATACCTTTAAAGCCAGGTCTATATCCTTGTTTTCATAAGCGATTTCAGCAAGATCCACATACTGCATTTCATGACTGCTGACGAAACGGTCAAAATGCGTCCGGATTAATGCTGTTAATGCAGCTCCGGAAATTTGCTTTGTGCGGTCCAAGAGATATATTTTCTTCATCCAAAATAGGGAGAAATTATGATCTGCACTTTCCCGATCGTCTTTAAAAGCTTCGTTGAAATAATTGATCCCTTCGTCCAATACCGTCAACAAGGCTGCATCGTCCTGAAGTCCTTCATAAATATTCGCCAGAAAGCCATAGCCATACGAAGTCATTTTTGGTATGGCGATCAACTGTTTTGCATAGCGAATAAACTGATCTTTGTTGTTCTCGTTGATGTGTTTTCTCGGACGATTGATCTGCTCTAAGCTAGCCTGGTTGCCTAAGACGTAATTGAGCATGTGATAGAGCGTTGTTTCGTTTTCTGGCTCCACGCTTAGTGCCTTCTGAAGATAAGGAATCATCTTCTCCTGGATGATATCAAAAACAGCTTCATGTCCTTCGTAGAATACCTGGTCGTGATACGCAACAGCAAGATGTGTCCATAGTGGGACATCCTGGTCGTTCTGCTTTAATTGATTTTCGCCCTCTATAATAAATAGATCAAGTTCACCTCTATAGAACAAATCGTAAATATTTTTCTCTTCCATTCTTTGCTTCTTTCTTTTATTATTTTCCCTAATATGTTAAATTTTATTGAAAATTATTTCAATAGCGAGAGTTTTCTGAATTTATTGCCATCCCATTGAAAATGTTCTTCTCTTTTTGAAACACTATAGTTGGGGTCTTCCGGACTATCATCTTTTACTTCCCCTTGTTCGATGTATTTATAGATCAATTGGTTATTTTTTTTGTGTTCTGAAGGAAATAGGATCTTCTCGTCGTAATAGAAGACACCTGCATCAGCGACAGTATACCTGCTGGGTAAGTTGATTAATTTCCGGCCGGTCCAGGCAGTGTAATAATATTCAGTCGGAACGCCACATGCGCCCGAAAGAAACTCCATTCGTAAGATCTGTTTTACATTAGTTAAGCCCATGTCGGATAACAATTTACTTTGGGAGTTCAGCTGGCCGGTAAATGCAAATGTGTAGGACTGGCTTGCGATTAGCGAGTCGTTCGTATTCAATATTTTTACTCTGGTCAAAAAATACGCAGGTTCTTCGTCATTTCCCTGTTTGATAAAGCGGTCAAAACCGTATAGGTATTGAAAACCTTCCTTGTCGACTTGCTTACCAAGCGCCAATAAGCCAAGCCAGATAAAACCTTGTTTAAGCTCGCCATTCTTCGTATAGCTGATCTGATACCAGGGGGCATAGAAATTTTTGATTGTGCAGCCTTTAAATGAATCGCTGGTGATGGTAACGGTTGCGCCATGGCTTAATGAATCTACTGCTTTTGAGCTGAGTCCTGGAGCGGAACGGATGTAGGCCTTTTCAACAAAAATAGTGGTGGTTTGCCCTTTCTGTATATTCCAAAGGTTAAAATCGTCGTCAAATGAGATGCCTTCCTGTCCTTTTAGCAGTATGGGCAATAAACTTATGCATACGAGTGTGAAATTTCTTAAATTCATCTTTGTCCTGTTTGCTGCTGCAAAAATAGAAGAATTTTTACGGAGGTTTATCACTGGTTTCAGGTATTTTCCTGCCTGCAATGCCGGTGGGAATAGCGACGGGTATATGCTCCCTAGTCTCCTTGTTTTGGAGCAAATAGATTGTATATTTTAAAACAATTTGGTACTAAATATGGTATCTTAAGACGTTAAAGTTTATACAGGCTATTCAAGGGGCCATTGAAAGCGAATAATAAGAATTTATGAGAAAAAAAATGGATCAGAAACAGCAAATGGCTGAATTGTTTGATCGCTATAAAAATCATCTGGATAATCCAGCGTTTGATGAAATTGAACTTTTGGTTTTAATTGTAGCCATTATTCGTCCAAAAAGAGTTCAGTTATTTTATCAGGTTGATATCCGGTTTTTTCTTGATTTTTTGCAGGAGTTGCCCGATACAAGGCGTCAATTTGTTCAGTATCTCAAACGTGTTCTCTGGAGGAGAGATTTTGATCAATTGGTGTCCGATACGGGAATTATTAGTTATGCCGACTTTATTTATGAACTCAGGAAGCGAATAACGGAGCGCTATCTGCCTTATCAACCGGCGAAGTCGACCTTACAATATTTACTGAACCAGGTGTTTTATACCGTGAAAGACGGAGATTGGGTGTCAACGATTCCTGCGGAGCAATTGCATGAGCTTTTTCGGTTATGTGAATTCAATTCGATTTATGACGATGAGACGGATTTTGAAATGATAGAAATTTTATATGGCATAGAACTGCTGGTGCAACGTATCACGGGGCGTGCCATGGAAACTGATGTGAATAAAATGGTGCCTGAGTTTCAGAACTTCGATAGTCCATTTATCGCAATCATGCGGGAGTTTACTGAGTTAAATGATCGTATTTTACAATCGGAGACAAAATACATTACATCTGAGGATCTTTCATACAAACAGTTGTTGGTGCTTCATAAGCAATGCGAAACATATATAGAAACGGCTTTTAGCAATTCACATCGTTTTGGTATTTCTATCAAAGTGAATCAATCCTTATTGCGGATTCGTCAACAGCTGGAGCGCATCAAGGAGATGCTCTCTTTTTTGGTGATTGATACGGAATCCCAAAAAGCAGATAAAAGCATTGAATTGGCGAAGACGCTGATTGGATATAATTCCAGAAAAAGCAATATCCGTAAATTAATAGGGCAGAGCACGCAGTTGCTGGCCTATGAAATTACGCATCATACAGCGCAGACGGGGGAACACTATATTACATCGACCCATCGGGAGTATTGGAAGATGTTTCGTTCTGCCTGCGGCGGCGGTGTAATTGTAGGGGCGATGTGTATCGTAAAACTATTATTGGGAAAAGTGGAGACAAGCGAATTCGGACATGCGTTTTTGTATAGCTTGAATTATGCGATCGGTTTTACGATGATTTATCTTTTTGGTGCGACCTTGGCAACAAAGCAACCAGCGATGACAGCTTCATCGCTGGTGAACGCGATTGAACAGGGAGCTTCTGATCAAGGTGCAGACAGGCACCGTTATTGGATTTTTGCGCAATTTTTTGCACGTTTATTTCGTTCGCAATTTATCGCTTTCGTTGGTAATGTGGTTATGGCATTTCCCATTAGTCTGTTGTTAATTTGGGGAATAGAGCAGCTGTCAGGTGTAAATATAGCGAGTGCAAAATGGCTACATCTGGTCGACGATTTAAACCCGACGAAGACTCCCGTTATCTTGCATGCTTCTATTGCGGGTGTATTTTTATTTCTGTCGGGGATTATCGCTGGAAGTATTTCAAATCGAGATAAACATAATTCTGTTTACTACAGAATTCAGGAGCATCCCTTGTTGAAAAAGATATTTGGGAAAACGAAGACGGACAAGATAGCCTCTTTTTATGAGAAGAAATGGGCTGGTATCGTTTCCAATCTCTGGTTTGGTGTTTTTATGGGGTCAACTGCTTCGATCGGGATGTTTCTTGGTCTGAATTTGGATATTCGACATATCACTTTTGCAAGCGGGAATCTGGCGCTTGGTCTATTTGGGCATCATATGGAGCTGTCCACGGATATTTGGATATGGGGAATTTTGGGTATCGGTATAATTGGACTTTTTAATTTTCTGGTAAGCTTTGGTTTATCATTGGTGCTCGCGTTTCGTTCGCGAAACCTGTCGTCTAAGGAGCTGGCGAAAATGGCCAAGGCGGTATGGATTTATTTTAAGATGAACCCAAAATCTTTTTTCTTTCCACCTAAAAAATAACTAGCTAGTTGTTGAAGGTTCTTTGGCGGTTGCGGGAAGAAGGGATTTGCACTTAAATTAAAAAAGCTCAACATTAGCTGAGCTTTTTTTAAGTCTTGGCGGAAGAGGCGGGATTCGAACCCGCGGTACCGTTTCCAGTACGACAGTTTAGCAAACTGTTCCTTTCGGCCACTCAGGCACCCTTCCGTGTTTTGACATTGCAAACATAAGGCAATTATTTGAATCTGCAAAGCCTAAATATCAAAAAAAATGCAAAAAAAACGTAACGTCACAATAAGCATTTGAATTTCAATTTGTTGTTTAGCAATTAAAATTACAATGTTTTTTTGCTTAAATCGTAATCCACCCGTACATGGTAAATACTTTTGAGCATAGCCTTGAAGATAACGGCCGATTCGGTAATATCTTTCAATGTAATATTGCTATTATTGAATTGTCCGCGCATCAGTTTATGTTCGATTATTTTATCCACAAGATTATTGATGGACTCCTCTGACGGTTCTTTTAAAGCTCTGGACGCCGCTTCCACTGAATCGGCCATCATGAGTACAGCCGTTTCCTTAGAGAAAGGAATAGGGCCGGGGTAGGTAAATAAAGACTCGTCAACGAGTTTGTCCGGATTGTTTTTAACAAACACATTGTAGAAGTAGTCCACACGGGTGGTGCCATGGTGTGTCCGGATAAAATCGAGGATCACTTCGGGAAGCTGATGTTTCTTAGCGATATCCACGCCTTTAATAACATGGGAGATAATGATCTGTGCGCTTTGTTCCGGAGAAAGTTCATCGTGTGGATTTTTTTCCGTTTTTTGGTTTTCAATAAAAAATTGTGGATTGGTCAATTTGCCGATGTCATGGTACAGTGCTCCGGCGCGAACCAACAGCGGGTTGCCTCCAATTTTATAAATTGCGGCCTCAGCCAGATTTGCTACCTGTAGGGAGTGCTGAAAGGTACCCGGTGCTTTGAACGATAGTTCCCGTAATAATTTGGAGTTACTGTTTGTGAGCTCCATCAGGGTCAGGTCAGATACTATTCCAAAGAGTTTTTCGAAAGCATAGATCATCGGATAGGCCAGCAACGTGATCATGACACTGACCAGGAATGGAAGGAGGTCCGACCAGTAGATGGTATCAATGGAGCCATTTCTTGTGACCACTAGCCCGATGTAAGCGATCCAGTATGTCCCCAAGATAATTGCCGAAGAAACAAACAGCTGCTCACGTTTTACCAATGTTTTGATACTATAGATTGCAACAATACCTGCCATAAATTGTAAAAAGACAAACTCAAAACTGTTCGGTACAAAGAGTCCGGCCAAAAGCACCATCAACAGATGGATATTCAGCGCGACACGGGTGTCAAACAGGATGCGAATGATAATGGGGACGGCACAAAACGGAATATAATACAAATTGGGTATTTTGATCTTGATAGCCCAAGAGAGTACGGCAAGCATCCCGATGATGACAATCATAATAATCATCAATAACCTATTGTTGAAATAAATGTCCTTTCGGAAAAGGAAAAGAAATACCATGAGTATCGAAAGAGCGAGGGATATGATCAGAAATTGTCCCAGAGTGACATAGTTTTGATTTCCGCTTATTTTGCCTTCATCTTCATACACTTTACGTAGCGATTCGAGCTTCTGGTAAGTCTCATTGGATATAATTTTTTCTTTTTCCGCAATCAGTTCACCTTTCTGAACTACACCTCGCGTGGCGGATATATTTGTGATCGCATTTTGTTCAAGCGCTTCGGTTTGCTGATCGTTATAGATGTAATTAATCGTGATGTAATTTTTTAATGTCTCCTCGAGCCAGCCTTTCTGTTTGATTTTGGTCAGCTTGGGCATTAAATTGTCCATATATTCATAAGAGCTTTCAATGGTGTAACAGTCCGCCGTATTTTTTTGTGAAGCAACCTTATCTTGTATTAATGTAAAATTATAATGTTTCGAAGCTGGGGATTTGTCATTGTTGCGGTTTTGAAACCGGTTATTCAGCGAGAGGATACCTTTCCCATAGAGATGGTTTAATATTGCATTTCCGGCACTGCGATAATCGTTGATATTTTCATGTGTTGTATCCAGTTTGCTGCTTTGCCATTTTTCGGACAAATCGGTATTGAATTGGTCGATCTGCTCTTTACTTGTTGTCGAATTGGCATTATAAATCGGCTGGATCGTATTTAAGATACTTTTTTTGTCTGCATTGAGCTCTTCCTGTGTCTTCAGGATCGCAAAATTGTAAGGTGATATGAGATTTTCATGGTTCCAGACTTTTCCTTTTTGAAACTCATATCGGAATCGTGGTTGTTTGGGAAGAAAAATACAAATCAGGACGATTGTGATTAGTATTAATCCAATTTTTCGGATGAGATTTTCGGTTGTATTGAGCTCTCTTTTGTATTTTATTTTTAATCTTCCCACTGTGAACGATGTTTTTATATTAAGTTAATATACAAATGTAGTTATAATTTATTTTTTGTGAATTCTATTGGGTGCAGTTTGATTCATGTTAAATATGTACAATGCTGTGTCGAAAGAAAAATACTTGTTATCTTTGCGAAAAAAAATACAACATGTCAACAAAATCACATCTTATTGCACCATCCGTTCTTGCTGCAGACTTCGCAAAATTATATGATGATATCATCATGGTAAACAATAGTGAGGCTGATTGGTTTCATATCGATATTATGGACGGTGTTTTTGTACCGAATATCTCCTTTGGATTTCCAGTAATGCAAGCTATTGCGAAACATGCTACAAAACCATTGGATGTACATTTGATGATTGTTGATCCTGATCGTTATTTGCAAGTCTGTAAAGATTCTGGTGCCGAGATAATTACCGTGCATTATGAGGCTTGCACGCACTTGCACCGTACATTGGCAGCTATTAAAGAATTGGGCTGCAAAGCAGGGGTTGCATTGAATCCACATACGCCGGTTGCTCTTTTGAAAGATGTTTTAGCTGACTTGGATCTGGTCTGTCTGATGTCTGTCAATCCTGGATTTGGTGGACAAAAGTTCATTTCAAATACCTATACAAAAGTTCAGGAGCTCCGTGCAATGGCTGCCGGCATAAACGATGGTTTGCTTATTGAAATTGATGGCGGGGTTACGACTGCAAATGCAGCGCAGCTGTTGAAAGCGGGTGCTGATGTACTCGTTGCTGGTTCTTTTGTTTTTAATGCTTCGGATCCATTGGAGACCATCAAAAAATTGAAAGATATAGATATCAATATAGAAAGTATATAGCGGTATTTAGAGGTGATTTAATAAAATAAATCACCTCTTTTTTTTTAAGATTGATAAGGGTGAAAAAATAGATTCAAAAAAAATTGCCGGATTGCATAAGTGCTGTTTAGAACAATTCCAAATTGATTTAAATAAATGGAATGCATGCGTTTAAAGTTGGATTTTCACTATTTTTGCATTTAGTCATAATAGTTGATTTACGGTAAATGAATCAACTTAAAAACACGAACTGAAGGGGCTAATTTATAATGTAATGTAGTGAACTACAGGAGTTATTATATTTGCTTAATTATATTACAGACACGGTAGCGCAGGAAGGTAAGAGTATATCTTCTGAACTACCCTTAAAATAGAAAGATTGATATCTATGAGTATTTACAACGATTACGTACAAGAGGTTGTAGAACGAGAAGGCCAAGGGTTACATCCTAAGCCTATTGACGGAGCAGAATTACTAAGTGAGGTAATTGCTCAGATTAAAGATTTAAACAATGAAAATAGAGCGGAATCTTTAAGATTGTTTATTTATAATACTTTGCCGGGCACAACGCCAGCTGCTGGTGTTAAAGCGCAGTTTTTAAAGGAGATTATTCTAGGGGGATCAGTTGTTGCTGAAATCACACCGGATTTTGCTTTTGAGCTGTTGTCTCACATGAAGGGTGGGCCTTCTATTAACGTATTATTGGACCTGGCGCTGGGTACTGATCTTGCGATTGCAGGTCAGGCGGCAGAGGTGCTTAAAACGCAGGTTTTCTTATACGATGCTGATACGGCTCGTTTGAAAGAAGCCTTTGAACAAGGTAATGCTATTGCAAAAGATATTTTGGAGAGCTATGCAAAAGCTGAATTCTTCACGAAACTTCCTGAAGTAGCAGAAGAAATTCAGGTGGTTACTTTTATTGCGGGTGAAGGTGATATTTCTACGGATTTATTGTCTCCGGGTAACCAAGCGCACTCCCGTTCTGACCGTGAATTACATGGTAAATGTATGATCACGCCAGAGGCACAGCAACAAATTCAGGACTTACAGGCACAACATCCCGGTAAAAGCGTCATGTTGATCGCTGAAAGAGGTACAATGGGTGTCGGATCCTCACGGATGTCAGGAGTGAACAATGTAGCCTTATGGACCGGTAAACAAGCTAGCCCTTACGTTCCTTTTGTAAACATTGCGCCGATTGTAGGTGGTACAAATGGTATCTCTCCAATTTTCTTGACGACAGTAGACGTTACGGGCGGTATCGGTATCGACCTTAAAAACTGGGTGAAAAAAGTTGATGAAAACGGAAATGTGGTTCGCAATGAAAAGGATGAGCCTATTCTAGAAGAGGTTTATTCTGTTGCCACAGGTACTGTGTTAACCATCAATACAAAAACAAAGAAGTTATATAATGGTGAACAAGAGCTTATTGATATTTCAAAAGCGCTAACACCACAAAAAATGGAGTTTATCAAAGCGGGTGGTTCTTATGCTATCGTATTTGGTAAAAAAATCCAAACTTTCGCAGCACAAACTTTAGGTATCCAAGCACCTACAGTATTTGCTCCTTCAAAAGAAATTACCATTGAAGGTCAAGGCTTAACTGCTGTAGAAAAAATCTTCAACAAAAACGCTGTTGGGGTGACTCCAGGAAAAGTATTGCATGCTGGTTCTGACGTACGCGTGAAAGTGAATATTGTCGGCTCTCAAGATACCACCGGTTTAATGACTGCTCAGGAGTTGGAGGCAATGGCTGCTACAGTAATTTCTCCTACAGTTGACGGTGCTTATCAATCAGGTTGCCACACCGCATCTGTATGGGATAAGAAAGCGCAAGCGAATATTCCAAAATTGATGAAATTTATGAACGATTTTGGTTTGATTACTGCACGTGATCCAAAAGGCGTTTATCACTCCATGACCGATGTGATCCACAAGGTGTTAAATGATATTACGATTGACGAATGGGCCATCATCATTGGTGGTGACTCGCATACACGGATGTCTAAAGGAGTTGCTTTTGGTGCTGACTCGGGTACTGTTGCATTAGCATTGGCTACGGGTGAGGCTTCTATGCCGATTCCTGAATCTGTTAAAGTGACTTTCAAAGGTAGCATGAAAGAACACATGGATTTCCGTGATGTTGTACATGCAACACAAGCACAGATGTTGCAGCAATTTGCTGGAGAAAACGTTTTCCAAGGTAGAATCATTGAGGTTCATATCGGTACATTACTTGCCGATCAAGCCTTTACCTTTACAGACTGGACTGCGGAGATGAAAGCAAAAGCATCCATCTGTATTTCTCAGGATGATACGTTAATTGAATCGTTAGAAATTGCTAAAAACCGTATCCAAATCATGATTGATAAGGGTATGGAAAATAAAAACAACGTTTTACAAGGTTTGATCGATAAGGCTAACAAACGTATCGAAGAAATCAGATCTGGCGCTAAACCAGCATTGACGCCAGATACCAATGCCAAATACTATGCTGAGGTTGTGGTTGACTTGGATCTAATTGAAGAACCAATGATTGCAGATCCAGATGTAAATAACGCGGACGTTTCTAAACGTTATACGCACGATACGATTCGTGACCTTTCTTACTATGGCGGAAACAAAAAGGTAGATTTAGGTTTCGTTGGTTCTTGTATGGTGCATAAGGACGATTTAAAAATCGTTTCCAAAATGTTGCGTAATATCGAGCAGCAAAAAGGTGTCGTTACCTTTGAAGCTCCATTGGTTGTTGCAGCGCCAACATATAATATTATCGATGAGTTGAAAGCAGAAGGCGACTGGGAATTCTTGCAAAAATATTCAGGATTTGAATTTAGCGATGCATTGCCAAAAAGTACTGCCCGTACAGAATATGAAAATATCATGTATCTGGAGCGTCCCGGTTGTAACCTTTGCATGGGTAACCAGGAGAAAGCTGCAAAAGGTGATACGGTGATGGCGACGTCAACGCGTTTGTTCCAAGGCCGTGTCGTTGAAGATAGAGATGGTAAAAAAGGAGAATCCTTATTAGCGTCTACACCTGTTGTTGTGCTTTCAGCGATTTTAGGACGTATCCCTAATATTGAGGAATATAAAGCTGCTGTCGAAGGCATTAACTTAACTAAATTTGCGCCTATTCCGACAAAATAAAAGCTATCAGGGTTTCAGTAACTTAATTAAATAACATAAATAAGAGAGATATGGCTTTTGATGTAGATATGATAAAAAAGGTATATAGCCGTTATGACGAACGCATTGCTGCGGCTCGTCAGGTGGTGAACAAACCTTTGACTTTATCTGAGAAAATTTTATATGCCCACCTTTGGGATGGTAATGCGACAGAAGATTACAAACGCGGCGTTTCTTACGTTGATTTTGCTCCTGATCGTGTCGCGATGCAAGATGCAACTGCACAAATGGCTTTATTGCAATTTATGCAGGCTGGACGTCCTAAGGTAGCAGTTCCTTCTACGGTCCATTGTGATCACTTGATCCAGGCCAAAGAAGGGGCAGATAAAGATTTAGCCCGTGCTAAAAACGAAAGTTCAGAAGTATTTAACTTCTTGAGCTCTGTTTCAAATAAATATGGTATCGGTTTCTGGAAACCCGGTGCTGGTATTATCCACCAGGTTGTATTGGAAAATTATGCATTTCCGGGTGGCATGATGATTGGTACCGATTCACATACCGTGAATGCTGGCGGTCTTGGTATGGTAGCCATCGGTGTAGGTGGTGCTGATGCCTGTGATGTGATGGCAGGCTTGCCTTGGGAACTAAAATTCCCTAAATTGATCGGTGTTAAATTAACCGGTAAATTAAGTGGCTGGGCAGCAGCAAAAGATGTTATCCTAAAAGTTGCAGGTATCTTGACTGTAAAAGGGGGAACTGGTGCTATCGTGGAGTATTTCGGCGAAGGAGCAGAGTCCCTATCTTGTACAGGTAAAGGAACAATCTGTAATATGGGCGCTGAAATTGGTGCTACAACCTCAACATTCGGTTACGATGAGTCCATGGAGCGTTACCTTCGTGCGACAGGCCGTGCTGAAGTTGCTGATGCTGCCAATACCATAAAACAACATTTGACAGCTGATGCTGAAGTCTATGCTAATCCTGAGCAATATTTTGATCAATTGATCGAAATCAATCTTTCGGAACTGGAACCTTCATTGAATGGTCCATTCACGCCAGATTTATATACGCCGGTATCACGTATGCGTGAGGAGGCCGATAAGAATGGCTGGCCATTGAAAGTGGAATGGGGATTGATCGGATCTTGTACAAACTCTTCTTATGAGGATTTATCGCGTGCTGCTTCCATTGCGAAACAAGCGGTGGATAAAGGATTGATCACCAAAGCTGAATTCGGTATCAATCCAGGCTCTGAGCAGGTTCGTTTTACGGCAGATCGTGATGGTTTGTTAAAGACATTTGAAGATCTTAACGCTACGATATTCACCAATGCTTGTGGTCCATGTATCGGTATGTGGGATCGTGTGGGGGCGGATAAGCAAGAGAAAAACACAATTGTTCATTCATTCAACCGTAACTTTGCGAAACGTGCGGATGGTAATCCAAATACGTATGCATTCGTTGCCTCGCCAGAACTTGTTGCTGCGATAGCAATTTCCGGTGATTTGGGCTTTAATCCGGTTACAGATACCCTAACAAATAATAAAGGCGAGCAAGTGAAGTTGGATCCACCTGTGGGTGATGAGTTACCAACAAAAGGATTTGCTGTAGATGATCCAGGTTATCAGGCCCCGGCGGCGGATGGTAGTGCAGTTGTCGTTGACGTTGCGCCAACATCAGATCGTCTTCAATTGCTGGAGCCTTTTGCCGCTTGGGAAGGTACAGATTTAAAAGGTTTGAAGTTGTTGATCAAGGCTAAAGGTAAATGTACGACAGATCATATTTCTATGGCTGGTCCTTGGCTGAAATACCGTGGTCACTTGGATAATATCTCAAATAATATGCTGATCGGTGCGGTAAACTTCTTCAATGAAAAAACCGATAATGTGAAGAACCAGTTGACAGGTGAGTACGGTCCTGTTCCGGCAACACAACGTGACTATAAAGCAAACGGTATTGGATCAATTGTAGTAGGGGATGAGAACTATGGTGAAGGGTCTTCCCGTGAACATGCTGCCATGGAGCCTCGTCATTTAGGCGTCCGTGCAGTATTGGTTAAATCTTTTGCTCGTATTCACGAGACAAACCTGAAAAAACAGGGTATGTTAGGGTTAACCTTCGCTGACAAGGATGACTATAACAAAATTCAAGAAAATGATACGATTGATATCCTCGGCTTGACTGAATTTGCTCCCGGAAAACCATTAACTCTTGTCTTACACCATGCAGATGGAACACAAGAAGAAATTTTGGCAAACCATACCTATAATGCACAACAGATCGAATGGTTTAAAGCAGGTGGTGCTTTGAATATTATTCGTAAAAATCAAGCGAAATAAATTGATTCCATAAAATTTTAGCTTAAAAGCTGCTTTCCAACGAAAGCAGCTTTTTTTATGCAAGCTCTACATAAAAACATTTCTGTGATCTTCGTCATATTTTCCTAATTTCCACATGATTTATTTGGTTATAAAATAGAATGAGGGTACTTTTGCCCAACGTTTTTAGCGCTGATATGAGAAAAATATTTTTGACGATTGGAGCACTTGCATTAAGTGTTTCGAGTTTATTTGCACAGGAAAATCCCGAGATAGGAAAAAGCATCTTTAAGCCAAAGAATTTAAGGACAGAAAGTAATAAAGGGAAGTTTTTCTTCTTTTGGGGATATAACTTTTCTTCGTATGCAAAATCTGATATACATTTTACAGGTCCAAACTATGACTTCATTCTCCATGATGTAAAAGCAGGAGATCGCCCGACCAAATTTGGATCAACCTACTTTGATCCCAGCCGTTTGACTATTCCACAATTTAATCTGCACTTTGGCTATTATATCAAAGATAACTATTCCATCTCTTTAGGTTGGGATCACATGAAATATGTGATGGATATTCCACAGCAGGTTAAGATCACAGGATATATTGGCGATGAAATCTCCAATCCCAGTATACCGACGGGAAACCGGGCTGGACAATACAACGGCGAAATGATTACGGTGGATTCTGCGATGCTAACTTTTGAACATACAGACGGCTACAATTTTGCTTCGGTAGGGTTAGAGCGATACGATGATATCATCAACAACCGCAAAGGTCAACAGGTGCTAACCATGGAGTCTGGTATAGATGTAGGGCTTTTGATACCACGATCTGATGTCCGCCTTTTTGGCGAGGGCGCCAATCACTTTTGGAATATAGCTGGATACGGTGCTTCGGCAAAAGTAGGCTTACACTACCGTTTTTATAAAGGACTTTACTTGCAAGGAAACTTTAAAACGGGTTGGACAGATCTGTACAATATCCGCACAACAGGTAGAAGAGGCGTCGACAAAGCCACACAGCAGATCTGGTTTTTTGAAAACTATTGGGCCCTGGGCTTTAGATTCTAACGATTTCAATTTATAATATCATAAGAAAGGGGCTGTCAACAACAGCCCCTTTCTTATGATATTTCCGTCGGGGAACAAGATCATTTCATAAGCGAAACGAAGTCTTCCTAAATATCACTTAATTTAAAGATATCTTTGACCCGAATCCCTTTCTCTGTATGTTGTAAGGTACAGCATTCGTTAATCGGATCATGTTCAAAGAAAAGAATATATTCATTGTCTACGATTTCATTCCAGTATGTATTGCGTTCTTCCATGGTAACCAACGGTCTCACATCGTAGCCCATGACATAGGGAATGGGAATATGACCAACAGAAGGCAATAGATCTGCCATATAGAGTACCGTTTTTCCCTTATATTGAATCTGCGGCAACATCATCGCTTCGGTATGGCCATTGGCATACCGAATGCTGATATCTTTGCCAAAAGGATTTTCAATATCTTCAACAAATTTTAACTGGCCGCTTTCTTGAATAGGAAGAATGTTCTCTTTCAGAAAGGATGCTTTTTCCCTCGGATTCGGAGCTGTTGCCCAAGCCCAATGATCACCATTGCTCCAAAAATTTGCATTTTTAAATGCAGGAGATAGTTTTTCACCTTCACGAACGATTGCACCACCGCAATGGTCAAAATGTAAATGTGTCAGGATGACGTCCGTGATGTCGTTTCTTTCAAAACCTAGACTTGTGAGCGATTTGTCCAGTGTGGCATCACCGTGTAAATAGTAATAACTGAAAAATTTTTCAGTTTGTTTGTCGCCGAGGCCAGTGTCTACCAACATTAATCTATTACTTTCTTCAATCAGGAGTAAACGGTTGCCCCATGTGCACATATTGTTTGAGTCGGCTGGATTTGTTTTGTTCCAAATGCTTTTTGGAACAACTCCAAACATCGCACCGCCATCCAATTTAAAGAAGCCTGTTTCTATCGCGTGTAATTTCATTTTATTAATATTTGTAAAGCTTGGAACAATTTACGAAAAATCTAAATCATAAGGACGGTACAGGAAGATATTGTGCTAAAAAAATATGCTAAAAATTTTAATTTTTTTTATCTGTATAAGTGTTTGGTAATGAACTGTTTGCTTTTGTGTTTTTTATACAATAAGCCTGATTTTTAGATAATTAGGTTTTGTTTTTAGCGAAATTTGCCTTTAACTTTGGGCACATTTTAAAACAAACAAAAAATATGAAAAAGGGTAACATTGGAAACGCGCCTGATTTGAAATATTTGAAAATTGATTATACAGGAAATGTATTTTATCAATTACCTGTTTCAGAGTTGGTCGAGCATGCGCTAGCGAATCAAGAAGGAAGACTATCTGATACTGGCGCATTGGCTGCTGATACGGGAAAATTTACTGGAAGATCCCCCAAAGATCGTTTTTTGGTGGAGGATTCCCTGACCAAGGATGCAGTATGGTGGGGGGAAATCAATCAGCCCATGACTCCGGCTAATTTTGACGCATTATTTTCGAAGGTTGCAGCACACTTGAGCAACAAGACAATTTATGTGCGGGATTGTGCCGCAGGGGCAGATCCTGCTTATCAGTTATCCATTCGTGTGATTACAGAAACTGCCTACCAAAGTATTTTTGCAAATAACCTATTTTTGAGACCGGAGGTCGATATCGACAATCAACCGCAATGGTCCATATTAGCTGCACCAACATTGCTTATTGCCGATCCAAAGAATTATGGTATTCGCAACGAAAATTTTGTAGCAATCGATTTTACAAGAAAAATAGTGCTGATCGCGGGTACAGGCTATACCGGTGAAATCAAGAAAAGTATTTTTTCGATTCTAAACTTTATTTTGCCATTTGAGCATAATGTATTATCCATGCACTGTTCAGCAAATACCTCCATGGATGGCAAAACGGCGTTATTTTTCGGTCTTTCCGGAACCGGAAAGACAACGCTATCAGCAGATAAAAATAGGAAGTTGATCGGTGATGATGAACACGGTTGGAGTGAGAAGGGGATTTTTAACTTTGAAGGTGGTTGCTATGCCAAATGTGTTGGGCTCACAGCAGAAAAGGAACCGGAGATTTATCATGCGATTCGTTTTGGGTCATTGCTTGAAAATGTGGTCCTGGACGAGTTTGATCGACCGGATTACGATGATATTAGTAAAACGGAGAATACACGGGTTTCCTATCCGATAGACTTTATGGAAAACGCTGAAATGTCCGGGGTGGGGAATGCTCCTGAAAATATTTTCTTCCTGACGGCGGATGCCTTCGGCGTATTGCCGCCGATTTCGTTGTTAACAGTAGATCAGGCTGTCTATCATTTTGTGAGTGGTTATACAGCAAAAGTAGCCGGTACTGAAGTAGGAGTAAAAGAACCTACTGCTGCCTTCTCTACCTGCTTCGGCCAGGCATTCCTACCTTTACATCCCGCTAGGTATGCCTCTTTACTGCGCGCTAAATTGGAGCAAAACCCCAACATTAAAGTATGGTTGGTTAATACAGGTTGGATTGCCGGACCATACGGTATCGGACGTCGAATTAAATTGAACTATACCCGTGCTTTGATCCGTGCGGCAATGGATGGATCGCTGTTAGAGTCCCGATTTAACAAACACGAGATCTTCGGATTAGACTATCCAACAAGTTGTGGCGAATTTGTTCCTGAACAGATTCTGGACGCTAGAGGATTATGGAATAATAATGAAGCTTATGATATGCAAGCCAGACGTTTAGCAAAACTGTTTATTCAAAACTTCGAAAAATTTGACAACGAAATGCCTGCTTCGGTACAAATGGCCGGACCTAAAATTCCTGCGACAGTGCTCGTATAAAAGTAGAGCGAATTTCACAAGAAAATACTTCCAGAAAGGGGCTCTCTTTCTGGAAGTATTTTTTACAAAGATTTGCTAATCATGTTTTTTGACAAAAGAATCCAGCTTCTCCTGTTCATTGCCGACAATTACGTTGATAAGTATCCGAAAGGAGGCCAGACGGGCTTTCTTTTTATTGTCATTGTCGATTTCAAACCAAGGTGATTTTTTTGTGCCTGTTGTTTTAAATAGGTTTTCAATATAACCGCTGTAAATATCCCATTTTTCTTGAGCCTGCTGATCTAATACTCCAATTTTCCAACGTTTTAGAAAGTCCTCTTGTCTTTCTTTCAGCCGTTCAGCCTGTTCTTCCTTACTGATGCTCAAAAACAGTTTGATCAGGATAATTCCATCGTCAATCAATTGCTTTTCAAATTCCGGAGCCTGTTTCATGAATAATTCGTGCTGTTCTTTGGTACAGAATTCAAATACCGGTTCTACCACAGCGCGATTATAGTAACTTCGATCGAAGATTACCATTTCTCCTGCATTGGGCAAATGTTTGATATACCGTTGAAAGTACCACTGTCCATTTTCTTCGGGGGTTGGTTTCGGTAATGCTACAACACGTACCTTTTTTGGATTTAAATGTTCGGTCACCCGACCAATTGTACCACCCTTTCCAGCGGCATCCCTTCCTTCAAATATTATGACAACACGTTTCCCTTTTTCAATAATATCATATTGTAATTTGAGCAGGGTAACCTGTAGATCATAGAGCTCTTGTTCATAGTCACAGACATCGTTAAATTTTTTGATTTCCAAAATTTCATGCTGCTCTAAATAGTCAAGAACATCTTTGTTTTGACGGATTTTTTGAAGCTCTTTTAAATCATATTCTGCCATAATATATTGGTTTTATCAAGTTTATTCATCTAAAGTTAGTTATTGAATTGTTAAAAAATGTCAAAATTCAAATAAATCCGACCAGCCAATGTAATATTGACGGAAAGGCGAGCGTTATTAGATAAAGCAATGCAAAAGGAGGCTTTTAGTAGTAATTGGACTTTTCATAAATTTAGGTTAATAATTGGTTAGGTAAGCTCGGAGTTCTCAACTTCGGGCTTTTTTTATACATTCAAAACTGTTTGCAATTCATATGCGAAATACTTTCCTATAGCCATGGTTTGAACCTATAGCTGAAACATACGAGTAATTGCACTTGATATTGTTTAAATGTTAAAAAATGTTAAAGGAATAGTAATTATATAATTAATTGAAACAAGTGTCGTTTTAATTGCAAATACTTTTCATAAAATAGGTTAATATATGGCTAACGAAAGCTCAGAGTTCCCCACTCTGGGCTTTTTATTTTCATCTATAGCCAAGAAATAAGTGTTGTTTTCAAGGGGCGGAATTCTATAAGCATAAAAAAGCCCTACGATTATGTAAGGCTTTTTTATTTTTAAGTCTATATTTTTTAAGCCACTTCCCTTAAATCTACAGCAACAACACGTGAGACTCCTTGTTCTACCATGGTCACACCATAGATAATGTCGGTGCTTGCGATCGTTTTCTTGTTGTGTGATACAACGATAAACTGAGAGTTTTTGGAGAAATCACGAATGATATTATTGAATTTGTCAATATTGGTATCATCCAAAGGCGCATCTACCTCATCGAAAATACAGAAAGGTGCTGGTTTTGAAAGATACAGTGAAAATAACAATGCTGTTGAAGTCAAGGTTTTCTCACCTCCCGAAAGCTGATTGATTGATAACGGACGTTTTCCTTTTGGCTGAGCAATGATATCTATATCCGAATCTAATGGATTGCTTGGATCAGTCAGGACGAGGTCACAGCTGTCCTCTTCATTAAATAATGAACGGAACACTTTAATGAAATTGTCCCTTACAGCATTGAAGGTGAACATAAATTGCACTTTAGCGGTATCGTCGATTTCTTTAATTGTGGCCATTAAAGAGCCTTTGGCTTCGATCAGATCTGCTTTTTCCTTATTGATAAAATCATAGCGCTCATTCATCTCATCAAAGGCTTCTTTCGCCATTAAATTAATCGTTCCAAATTCATCGAGCTGCTTTTTGAGTTTGCTGCATTTTGTCGCTAACGTAGATTGATCTTCCGCAATTTCTGGTACCTCTTCGCGCTCAATCAGATCTTTAAGTTCGATATTAAATTCTACAGACAGGCGTTCTTTAAGCGCATTGAGGTCTATTTGTAAGGCCGTTTTCTTGTCCTTAATTTCACTGACAAGAAAATCACTCTGTTCTTTGGAACGACGTTGTTGTGTGAGCGAATCCTCCAGATTATTGATCTGTTGTTTGTCTGCGTAGTATCTTTCTTCCAGCTCCTTTAGACCATCTTCCAATGCAATCTTTTGCTCATACATCGCTATAAGGTCCGCATCTTCTTCGTCCTCAAAAGGAATTGTCGTTCGCAACGCTTCCTGTACTTCAACAAGTTCAACACTATTTCGCTCAATACGGATTTCATGATCATCTTTTTGAGTCTCCCGGAATTCAAGATCCTTGCTGATGTTGGAGACTTTATTTAGTTGTTGATGATAACTAATGTTTTCCTGATTATAGGCGATGGATTTTTCATTCAAAATCTCCGAAATTTCATGGAACTGATCCTGTAATTCCGATAGCTCCGCCACACTCTGATCTTTTTGTATACGCAATTCCTGCAGCTGAGGTTCGGCAAGGGTAAGATCGGTTTCGATACCTGCAATTTTTTCCTGGATATCTCTTTTACGTAGCTGCGAGTTGCTGATGAAAGACTGGTATTGCTCCTGTTTCGTTTTTACCGTGATCAGCTCATTGTTAAGTCTATTGAGTTGAAAACGGAGTTCATCAATGCGTTCTTTTTGTGAATTGCTGCGTAAAGCCTCCACACGCGCTGTTTCGGCTGTTATCTTGTCTTCAAGTTTTGCAATCTCTTGGTTGAGCGTTTTAATTTCCTGGGCGAGAACCTCGAGGTTTTTCGCTCTGCCGATGCGCTTTCCTTCAAATAATCCGACAGATCCACCCGAAAGTCCCAAATGATGTTTGGCATAGCGACCATTCTTTTGTAGAATCACTCGACCTGTTTCAGGTAGCGCTTGTTCCAGTTCCTTTTCACCTTCCTGCTTTAATATATAGACATGCTGAAGGAGTAGGGTACAGAGGGCTTTATATTTTTCATCCACCGTGATCACATCCAGTGCAGACATGAGATTATTATTTGGAGGGATGGGCGAAGTAACCGCGGTATCAATTGCTTCCAATACGAAGAAATGAGCTCGACCTTTTGCGGCATCACTCAGTAGCTGGATGGCTTGAACAGCATCTTGTTGTGTTTCGACAACATAATGGTTCATGATCGGTTCCAAGTAATTTTCAATAGCAACGCGATAATCTTCCTGACAGAAGAGTACATCCGAGAACAGCGGCGGTTGCTTTTTCCAGCCTGCATTTTTCTTTAAAAATCGGATGGAATCCGGGAACCCTTCCAAGTTGTCAATAAGTGATTTTGTCAGGTTATATTCATTTTGTTTGGCATCAACTAACCTGAGGTCTTTCGCAAGCTGTGCTTTAAACTCCTCCAGATTTGTCTGGCATTGAAGAATTTGCGCCTGTAACTCTTCTTCAAGTGCATTGGCCGATTCATACTGTGCTTGTTGGGCCTCAACACGGCCTTCCAATTCAGCTGCAGCATTGTCAAATTGTACTAGCTCGGTTTCCTTTGCTTCGGTATCCGCGCTGTTGCGCACAGCTTCCTGAAGAAGGGCTTCTTTTTGAATATTAAAAACAGCTAGGTCTTTCTCCAGTTTATAAATTTTGGATTGAAGTTCAGCGTTACTTTTGTTGAAGATATCCAATTTACCTTTGGCAGACTGCTGCTGGCCGCGTAAAGCTTCCACTTCAGATTTATTGGACTCCAGGTTGTCTTTTAATGAATCAAGTTTATTCTGTTCATCAAACAACTCCTCGTTTAACCTTTTAATCGTATAGAGAACGTGATTAAGTTGTTGTTTGTCGCTATTGATGTCTAGATTTAATCTGTTTTCTTTGTCCTGAAGATTTTTTACTTTCTCATTTTTTATCTTTTTTTCGGATTCATAGCCACGGATTTTGTTCACAAATTCCTGTGTTGCCTTTTGCTGTACGGAAAGGTTTTTCTCCTGTTCCAAATTTACCTGACGCAACGACTGCAATTGCGTTTCTGCGTTCAGGATCAATTCCTGAGAATTTGCGGCGTCTTTCTGAACTTTAGACTCCTGTGTTTGAAGCCGGTCAAGCTCTGTCGAAAAATCAGCAATTCTATAATAAGCGAGATCAATGCTGCTTTGACGGTATTCTTGCTTGAGCAGGGTATATTTCTCTGCTTTTTTTGCTTGATTTTCTAACGATTTAAGATTTTTTGTGATTTCATAGAGTAGATCGTCCACGCGGCTGAGATCAGCTTCTGTATCTCTCAATTTTGTTAGTGTCTGTTTTTTACGCACTTTATATTTTGAGATTCCGGAGGCTTCCTCAAAAAGATTTCTACGCGAATTGTCCTTGTTGTTGATGATTTCATCAATCATTTTCAATTCGATGATGGAATAGCTATCCGCACCAACTCCCGTGTCCAAAAATAAATCCGTAATATCTTTTAAACGGCATTTTACGTCATTCAAACGGTATTCGCTATCGCCATTGCGGAATAATTTACGGGTGACCGTGACGGTCGAAAATTCCGTTGGGAGGATATTATTATTGTTATTGAAGGTTAAGGAAACTTCGGCAAGATTGGCTGGTTTTCTATTTTTCGTTCCGTTAAAAATAATATTCTCCATTTTATCAGAACGTAGCATCTTTGTACTTTGTTCACCAAGTACCCAGCGTATTGCGTCCACTACATTGGACTTTCCACATCCGTTTGGTCCAACAATAGCGGTCACACCATCGTTAAAGTTGATCGTGATTTTGTCTCCGAAACTTTTAAATCCCTTTATTTCTAGTTTGGTTAACTGCATTTATACCAAATTTGTTTGTCGTTATAAGCTTGCGAAAATAGTAAATTAAACTAAAACTTTTTTCTTTCTTTACTCACATTTTCCGGTTTCAGGATCACAGGAAGGTCCATCTTCGCCTCTTTGTTGCAGCGGGGTGACTTGGTTAGCCAAACATTCTTGAATCGTGTTGTGAAAAACCTCCATGGGTTGTGCGCCGGGAATCGCGTATTTACGGTCAAACACAAAGAAAGGTACGCCGCGGAGACCAAGGTTGACTCCTTCTTGAATGTCCTGACTAACATCGTAAGCATAATTGTCGGAGGCCAGAAGTTCCCGGACACCCTGCTCGGGCAGGCCCGCAAGTCCGGCCAGCTCAATAAGGGTAGGGTTATCGTTGACATCCAGACCATCGGTAAAATGTGCTTTAAATAATGCTTTTTTTAATGTTGTTCCCTTACCATGTGCCTGTGCAAAATGGAGAAGGCGATGTGCCTTTTTGGTATTTACAACGATTGCTTGATCGAAGTTTAACGCAATACCCAGTTCTTTCCCCTGCGCACTGAGCTGCCCTGTCATTGCCACGATATCGTCCATGCTCATTCCCTTTGTCCGGACAAGATAATCGCATGTTGGCATGCCTTCGGCATCTTCCGGAAACTCAGGGTTGAGCTGATAGGATTTCCAAATCATCTCTGTCTGAACCTCAGGCGCGGCTTCCTGTAGTGCCAGCTCCAGCTTTGTCAGACCAATATAACAAAATGGACAAATGATGTCCGACCAAATTTCTATTTTCATAATTCTTAATTTACTCCGTATATTGTAATCAAAAATACATATTATAACGATGATTATCGGATTACATTGTTGGGTCAATGTCAACATCATTATAATGCAGGTTTAAGCATATGTCAGAGAAAGATTTTTTGAACCGAAAGGTAACACTCGTCCTGGGCGGTGGCGGAGCAAGAGGATTGGTGCATATCGGTGTTATCCGTAAATTGGAGGAAATGGGCTTTGAGATAGATGAGATCGTCGGTTGCTCTATCGGTGCGCTGGTGGGGGGGATCTATGCCCAGGGAAAGATGGATGTACTGGAAGACTGGATGCATAATCTCACAAAGAAATCGGTTTTCAATATGATGGACTTCAGTTGGAAGGGACTAGGGATGATGAAAGGGATCAAAGTTTTCAATGCGTTGAAATCGGTGATTCCCGATGCAAATATTGAAACTTTTCCTATTTTATTCAAGGCTGTCGCGACAGACCTAAACTATGAGGAAGAAGTTGTCCTGGATTTTGGGAGCATGTATGATGCGATCCGGGCCTCCATAGCCATACCAGCTGTATTTACTGCGGTCGAGGATGATACCCATGTCTATGTGGATGGCGGAGTGCTCAACCCTTTGCCGATTAACCATGTCACAAAAAAAGAGAATTTAATTATCGCGGTCAATCTGGAATCGAAGCCCGATAAACAATATTCCGTTATCAAAAAGCTGGACACAAAGACCTCAAATTCCCTGGATATTCTTCAGGCATCCTATTATGTCATGCGCCGAAAAATGAGCCGTATGATTATTGATCTCTACCGTCCGGATGTCGTTGTTGATATTCCTTATAATATCTGTAATTTGTGGGATTACCACCGTGCCGAATTTTTAGTTCAAAAGGGTAGGGAGTATATCGATAAGGCTCTTAAAAATAAAACCAAAATAAAGTAGTCATTGGCATTGCACTAGCTTAATTTTGGTCGATGTATATTTAAATCGCCGTCTTCTATTACATACGGCGATTTGTTATGCTATTAAAATATCAGGATTTTAAAATAGATTCGGATAATCACTGATTATTCCGTCCACCTTCAGTACTTTTAGTTGTTCTATCTCCGCTTTTGTATTTACCGTCCATGGAATAACTTTAACATTTGCTTTGTGGTATTGCTTGACAAAGTCGCGGTTTACCAACTTATACTGGGGGCTGATGATAAAAGGCGTAAAGCCTAACGCTGCGATTGTCTCCGTTGCATTTTTTGCATAATTGGCATCAATCAGATACGATACTTTTATTTGGGGGTAAGCTTTGTTTAGATACTTGACTGCTCGAATATCAAAGGACTGAATAACAGTGCGGGCAGCAATCTTTTTCTCAGTAATCACCTGTACCACTAAATCAACAAATTCTTCCACTCTAGGGTGATAGATACCATCCTTGTTCTCGCTACTTTTTACTTCGATGTTATAAAACAGGGGGGCCTTACTCTTTTGAAGGGCATAGGCTTCTGTACTATCAATGAGGTCAGCGAGTTTTGCAATGCGCGTCACCTGTTTTTTTTGTTCAGGAAATTCTTTGTAAAACTTCGAACCGATATCATACTTAAGGAGATCTTTATAGTTTATTGCAAAAATTTTCAAGGATTTGTCCTTCTCCGCGAGCTCACTGCCATCCGGTTTTAGGACAAATTTTGGATTGAGATAGTCGTCGTGAAAAACAACAACTTTACGGTCTTTGGTGATGTGGCAGTCCATTTCCAGTGTCGTCACTTGCGGTAAGTCAATGGCATTTTTCATTGCAGCAATGGACTCCTCGGGGTACAGACCTCGCCCTCCACGGTGGGCTTCCAAACTAAGTTTAGGAAAGCTGTTTTCTGTTTTTGCCGAATCTTTCATAACTGAACAAGATGCAAACGGTAATAATAGGCCCAAAAAGGCTATTCTAAGAAAAAATATTTTCATTTATTATTATATTTAAAACAAAATAAGGGTAAATTATCCCGTTTTGAATAGGCGAATATACATAACCTATTTTATTTTTGACAATTTTGAATCGTTGATTTCCTCTCTTTCGAAAGTGTTTTCGAAAGAGAATAAACTAAAATGAATCGTCGAAATTGTTGAAATGAAAAAACGAAGTTTTGAAGTTCTGTTAATATCATTTTTTAGAAGAAGTAAGACGCTTAGAGGACGATTGTAGCGTGACTGAAAATAGTACAATACACATATATATAAGGAGGAAATCTATTTTTTTTGTCTTTTTTGCAAGAAATTATTGTCATTCCTTTTAGAATTCCCTTTATTTGCACAAATCTCAAATTAGATGGCGAAAAATTTATTGATAGTTGAGTCTCCGGCGAAAGCAAAAACGATAGAAGGATATTTAGGAAGCGATTTTTTGGTAAAGTCGAGTTATGGGCATATCCGTGATTTGGTGAAAACCGATGATGCGATTAATACAGAGAAGAATTTTGAACAGAAGTATGAAGTTCCCTCTGATAAAAAAGCAGTCGTGAGTGAGCTGAAGAAATTAGCTAAGGCAGCGGAAACTGTTTGGCTTGCATCCGATGAGGACCGCGAGGGAGAAGCTATTTCCTGGCATTTATTTGAGACATTGGGATTGAAAGACGAAAGTACAAAACGTATTGTATTTCATGAGATCACCAAACCGGCGATATTGAAAGCCATCGACAATCCCCGTAAAATAGATTATAATCTTGTCAACGCACAACAGGCGAGACGAGTTTTAGATAGATTGGTGGGTTTTGAACTGTCCCCGGTTTTATGGAAAAAGGTGAAACCTTCTTTATCAGCAGGTCGTGTACAATCTGTTGCAGTTCGATTAATTGTAGACCGCGAACGTGAAATTAACAAGTTTGAACCGGAGGCGGCTTTTAAGATTGTTGCGTTTTTCCATACGGGCAAGATTAAAGATAGTTTTAAAGCCGAGCTTCCACAACGATTTGCGACGGAAGCAGAAGCGACACGATTTTTGGAAGATTGTAAAGCCGCTTTGTTTGCGGTTAAAAATCTGGAAACAAAACCGTCAAAACGTTCACCGGCTGCGCCATTTACCACATCAACCTTACAACAGGAAGCAAGTAGAAAACTTGGCTTCTCGGTCGCAAGGACGATGCAGGTTGCTCAACGTTTATATGAGTCGGGACGTATTACCTATATGCGTACAGATTCCGTCAATTTGAGTGATACGGCTATTGAAGCGGCAGAAAAAGAAATTAAATCGGCTTATGGCAATCAATACCATAAAGTAAGAAAATATAAAACAAAAACTTCGGGTGCGCAAGAGGCACACGAGGCTATACGTCCTACCTATTTTTCGGAACATACCATTGAAGGTGATTCGGCTGAAAAAAGGTTATATGAACTGATCTGGAAGAGAGCAATTGCCTCGCAGATGAGTGAAGCAGAATTTGAACGTACGCTGGCTAAGATTTCTATTTCTACACGTCCGGAAGATCTGAATGCTTCAGGAGAGGTGATGAAGTTTGATGGTTTTCTGAAAGTTTATATGGAATCCGTAGATGATGATCAGGAGACAACACTGGATGAAGATAGCGATAACGCCATCCTGCCACCATTGACGGTTGGATTACAGCTGACGTTGAAAAACATGTCAGCGACGGAGCGCTTTACAAGACCTCCGGCACGTTATACGGAAGCGGCATTAGTGAAAAAATTAGAGGAACTAGGTATCGGTAGACCGTCTACCTATGCGCCAACCATTTCTACAATTCAAAATCGTGGTTATGTTGTTAAAGAAGAACGGGAAGGAAGATCACGCGACTATCGGGTATTGACCCTCGAGAATGCCGAACTGAAAGCCGTTACAAAAACAGAAATTACAGGTGCCGAAAAAGGGAAAATGTTCCCCACTGATATCGGTATTGTCGTGAATGATTTCTTGGTGGAGCATTTCAATGGTATTGTAGATTTTCACTTTACGGCGAATGTCGAGAAAGAGTTTGACGATATTGCGCATGGATTGACCGAGTGGACAAAAATGCTGCACGATTTCTATGGCCCTTTTCACTCCGAAGTGGAGGATACGCTGGAAAATGCTGATCGTGCCAATAATGAACGTGAACTGGGTATAGATCCAGTTTCCGGAAAACCGGTTTCTGTGCGTATCGGAAAATTCGGCCCTCTGGTTCAGATCGGTTCGCCAGATGATGAGGAAAAACCTCGATTCGCATCGTTGCGCAAAGGACAGATGATTGAAACGATTACCTTTGAAGATGCCATGGAGCTATTTAAACTCCCCAAAAAAGTAGGTGTATTTGAAGATAAAGAGATGACAGTTGCTATCGGTCGATTTGGACCTTATATCCGTCATAATTCCGCTTTCTATTCTTTGCCAAAAGGCGTAGATCCCTTGGACGTTACCGAAGAGGAATGCATTCAGATTATTCAGGAGAAACGTCAGAAAGATATTGAAAAAGTGATCCGTGTTTTTGATGAAAATCCGGATGCACAGATCGAACAGGGCCGTTGGGGACCGTTCATCCGTTTTGGAAAGCAGAACTTGAAAATTCCGAAAGGGACAGAAATCGAAAAAATCAGCTATGAAGATGTGCTGAAGTGGGCGGAAGCGGATGCACCGAAAGGTAAAGCTGTTAAAGCAAAAACTGCCGAAAAGAAAACAGTTGCTAAAAAAGCGACAGCAAAGAAGACTCCAGCAAAGAAAACGACAAAGTCTAAATAAGGATGAAAGCAGATTTGCCAGAAAATATAGTAAAAGATATTATGATTGCCGTGGTTTTGGAAGGCGAGACCGTGGAGACAAAAAACTGGACAGTGTACGTTATTAACGATAAAAATATAGCGATACAGAATGTGCTGATCAGCTCAAAAGGTTACGGTGAAAAAGATGGTCGGCAAGTAACCACCACCACTTTGCGGCATTTCATCGGAAATATTGAAGCAAAATCCTTTGATCGGGTCGAGGCAATCGACGAGCAGGTATTTGGCCTGACCAATGAATATTGGTTGAGTTTTTATATTGACAATATTATTTACGATAAAAAATATATCTTTTTACCCGAAAGCATCGTCGATGGTAACCTGACTAAGGTTCCCTTGGTCAATAAACCCGGTGTCATCATAGGAGGAAACGAATAATGAGCACAAGACACAATTTTATCATTGCCATAGATGGTTTTTCTTCCTGTGGAAAGAGTACACTGGCGAAAGCTCTGGCTAAAAAATTAAAATTTGCCTTTATTGACAGTGGCGCGATGTATCGAGCAGTAACGCTCTATTTTATACGGCATCATATTGCTTTGGACGATCAGCAAGCGATTGATAGTGCCCTAAATGATATTCATATTGACTTTATTCCAAACGCTGTCAAAACGGAGATCCACCTGAACGATGAAGATATCTCGGAAGAGATCCGTCAGATGTATATTTCCGATAAGGTGAGCGAGGTCAGTGCGATTAAAGCGGTACGTACCGCCATGGTTGCGCAACAGCAAAAGCTGGGCAGCCGCCGAAATATCATTATGGACGGTCGTGACATTGGTACCACGGTTTTTCCGGATGCCGATCTCAAGATCTTTATGACAGCTGATCCTAAAGTTAGGGCCGCCAGAAGATACCTGGAATTAACGGAAAAAGGGGAGGATGTCACACTTGAAGAGGTGGTGGAAAATCTTGCCAATCGGGACCGAATTGATAGTACCCGTGCAGAGAGTCCTTTGCGGCAAGCCGAAGATGCCATCGTGCTGGATAACTCAAATTTGACTCCAGAACAACAGCTGCATTTTGTCGAAGAAGAATATCTGAAAGTCAAAGCAGCCAGGATACAAGTATAAATTAGTACAAAACAAAAGATGCCGATTTTTCAATCGGCATCTTTTGTATTTTGGCCCAGTTATTTAATACTATTGATTTGCTGTTGCTCCAGTAATTTGCCTACATTGTTTTTTTCTCCAAACTCTGCAGTCTGTTCTTGAAAAGATTCCAGTAGCGCTTTGATAGCCTCTGAATTATCCGCTGTACGTTGATAAATCTCAGGAATTGTCTTTTCAATATTCTTATCTCCAAGTTCGATGTTATCAACTTCGATTTTGCCTATTTTTTCTAAAACAGCTTGTTGACTGTTTCTGACATCTTCTAACTCTCTTGCTATTTTTTCCATCAATTGGAATTTCTTCAATTTATCCATATGCAATATCTTTAGTTATACTGTAATAAGAACAATGCCGCTCGAAACTTTGTTTTGTTTTTTTTCAAAACTAGAAAAAACAGGCTTTATAACTTGTTGTGGCGCAAAAAAAGCCAGCCCTTATTTTGGGCTGGCTGCAAGCAAAGCGTAACTTTGCTTTTTAATTTGTTCTTCCGGGATATATTTCTAGCGCTTTCTCCAGACAGGTCAATGCGTTTTTTAGATCATTCTGATTCAGTACATAAGCTAAGCGAACTTGATTTGTTCCGGCGCCTTCTGTACTGTAGAAACCAGTTGCTGGAGCCATCATGACCGTTTCATTATTGTAAGAAAACTCTTCCAACATCCATTGGCAGAATTTATCCGCGTTATCGATGGGGAGCTTGGCAACTACATAGAATGCACCGCCGGGATTAGGGGAGTAAACGCCTTCAATTGCATTTAATCCTCTGACTAGGGTGTCTCTTCTCGCTGTATATTCTTTGGATACTGCTTCAAAGTAGCTGTCAGGTGTATCTACAGCAGCTTCTCCGGCAATTTGGCCTTCCATGGACGGACTTAAGCGCGCTTGCGCAAATTTTAATGCGGTCTGATAAAGCGCTTTGTTTTTGGTAATGATACAACCAATACGAGCACCACATGCTGAATAACGTTTAGAAACGGTGTCAAAGATGACGACATTATTTTCAAGACCTTCTAGGTGCATAGGGGATATAAACTCCCTGCCATCGTAGCAGAATTCACGGTAGGCCTCATCCGAGAATAGATAAAGATCATATTTAAGGCAAAGTTCACGCAAAGCTTCCAGTTCTTCTCTCGAATAAAGGTAACCTGTCGGGTTGTTGGGATTACAGATGCAGATTGCTTTTGTTTTTTCCGTAATTACTTTTTCAAATTCAGCAATGGAAGGCAATGCAAATCCACTTTCGATGTAGGACATGATCGGTTTGATCACAATATCAGATGAGCAGGCAAAGCCGTTGTAATTCGCATAAAAAGGTTCCGGAATAATTACTTCTTCACCTTCATTCAGACATGCTTGCATGGTGATTGTGATTGCCTCAGAGCCACCATTGGTCACCAATATGTCCGTAGGTTCAATATTGTAATTTAGCTTGTTATAGTATTCGGCTAATTTTTTACGGTAGGAGGCCGTACCTTCAGAAGGTGTATAAGCCCAAACTTTGAAATCAATATTTTTCAATGCATTAAGCATAATTTCAGGTGTTTGGATATCAGGTTGCCCGATATTTAAATGGTATATTTTTTTACCATCTTTTTTTGCTTGATCAGCATAAGGCGTCAGTTTTCTGATTGGTGACGCAGGCATATTCAGCCCTTTTTCTGATATTACTGGCATTATAGTTTTTTTAAAATTAGTTGTGCAAAGCTAACCAAAATAAAACGAAAAAAGCCACATCAGGATGTGGCTTTTTTCGTTTTATCTGTCGGATTTTTATTCCACAATCCCTTTAATATAAAGTGTCTTTACAGGTGTTTTTGTATTTGATTGTACCGTAAAACTTTTGGTAAAAGGTGCTTTCGCCGCGGCGTTATAAGTAACCTTGATTGTTCCTGTTTCCCCCGGTTTGATAGGCGTTTTGGTAAATTCAGCCACCGAACAACCACAGGTAGGCACTACGTTCGAAATGATAATAGGCTCACTGCCTGTATTTGAAAATTTAAAATTATATGATACAGGTGTTCCGGCTGGAATTTTGCCGAAATCATGTGTTTCTTTTTCAAATTTAAATTCCCCTTGGCCAGCCTGCATAGACGATAAACCGATAAAGGAAATGATCACTGCTAAGATTGTTATATACTTTTTCATGCTTCTAAGATATTACTTTGTGATTAAAATAGTACAACTGATATGCCAAATGTAGTATTTATTGCTAATTTATTACTCATCTAACAACTTTATTACAGTTAGATTATACCTTCTTTGAGCAGGTCCTGTATATGAATGACACCATCATAGTTCCCCTGATCCGATACCAGCAGCTGCGTGATGTTGTTCTCTCGCATAATATGCAGTGCGTTGGCCGCAAGTTCGTTTTTGTCGATCACCTTTGGCGATTTGCCCATAATATCTGCAGCACTGATTGTTGTCAGATCAGTGTGTCTCTCGAGCATGCGGCGGATATCACCATCGGTAATAATACCCTGAATCTGTGTGTCTTTTAAGACAGCCACTGCTCCGAGCCTAAAGTGCGTGATCGTGATGATGATATCTCTGACATTAGCATTCAATTGCACGCTCGGTTTGCCGTTTTGATCAGATAAGTCAGCCACTTTTAAGTAGAGCTTTTTGCCCAGGGCACCACCGGGGTGGTACTTGGCAAAGTCCTGGTCCGTAAAATCCCGGCACTCCTGCAGGACAACCGCTAAGGCATCACCCATGGCCAACTGCGCTGTCGTACTTGACGTTGGCGCTAAGTTGTTTGGACAGGCTTCTTTCTCCACCGTGGTATTCAGGATATAATCCGCATTTTTGGCCAAGTAGGATGCTGTATTGCCAACCAAAGCAACCAGCGTATTTTTCGTTTGCTTCAGAAAAGGAACCAGCACCTTGATTTCTGGGGTATTGCCGCTTTTAGAGATGGCAATGATCAAATCATGCTGTTGAATAATACCTAAATCCCCATGGATGGCATCGGCTGCATGCATAAAGATGGACGGTGTTCCGGTGGAATTCAAAGTTGCAACAATCTTTTGTGCTATGATTGCACTTTTTCCGATGCCTGTGACGATTACCCGGCCCTGGAGGTGGAGGATTTTATTTATCACGGTAACAAAATCATCATCAATATATTGAGCCAGAGCAGCTACTGCTTTCGCTTCTTCCTGAATAGCCTCAATAGCTATATTTTTTATTTCGTAGTTGTTTTTCACAAAAAATACTCTTACTTTTATGTATTAGAATAGATTGCAAAAATAGATTATTTTTCAGGATTATTTCTTCATTTATCTATCTTATTTTTGCCCAAGGCGCAATGGAAATAGAAAAATCACTTTTCGACAATTTACAGGATTTTTTTGGTTTTGATACTTTTAAAGGAGATCAAGAGGCTATTATAACCAGTATTCTTCAAAAGAAGGATACGTTTGTTATTATGCCAACCGGGGGAGGGAAATCAATTTGTTATCAACTGCCAGCACTCATGAGTGAGGGAACCGCAATTGTAATTTCCCCGTTGATTGCTTTAATGAAAAACCAAGTTGATCAGCTTCGTGCATTCGGCGGCGAAGACAGTATCGCTCATTTTTTGAACTCCTCACTGAACAAGAGTGAAATCACCCGGGTAAAGGAGGATGTGCTTGCGGGCAAGACCAAGTTACTGTATGTAGCTCCGGAGTCACTTGCAAAGCAAGATAATGTCGAGTTTTTGCATCAGATAACCGTGTCTTTTGTGGCCGTGGACGAAGCGCATTGTATCTCCGAATGGGGACATGACTTTAGACCGGAATATCGTAAAATACGTCAGGTTATTAATGAGATAGGGGCGAATATTCCTATTATTGCCTTGACAGCAACAGCTACTCCAAAAGTGCAATCCGATATTCGCAAAAACTTACAGATGAATGATGCAGTATTGTTCAAATCATCATTCAATCGAAGCAATTTATACTATGAGGTACGTCCCAAAAAAGATGTCGTCAAAGAAATTGTACGGTTTATCAAGACAAAATCCGGTAAGACGGGTATCGTCTATTGCCTGAGCAGAAAAAAGGTGGAGGAAATAAGTGAGGTATTGAACCTGAATGGGATCAAGGCACTGCCGTATCACGCCGGACTTGATGCGAAGACCAGAGCTGATACACAAGATAAATTTCTGATGGAAGATGTAGAAGTGATTGTCGCTACAATTGCTTTTGGAATGGGGATTGACAAGCCGGATGTCCGCTATGTTATTCACCACGATATTCCGAAATCCATGGAAGGCTATTACCAGGAAACTGGCCGGGCAGGCCGGGATGGAGGAGATGGCTACTGTTTGGCTTTCTACTCAGAGAAAGATGTGGAGAAGCTGACGAAATTCATGAAAGATAAACCTGTGGCCGAACGTGAGATCGGTACACAGATACTTAAAGAAGTTATTGATTATTCCGAATCAGCGGTCTGCCGCCGTAAACAGATTCTTCATTATTTCGGTGAAAATTTTGACGAACAGGGCTGTAGCAACATGTGCGACAATTGTCGTTCGGAAAAAGAATATTTTGAAGCCGAAGAGTCCTTAAAAGACATATTAGGCTTTATTAAGGAGCAGGGCGAGAAATTTGATGATCATCATGTCATTAATGTAATGATCGGACAGAACAATCAACCTGTATCTTCCTATAAGCATGACGAACACCGCTTGTTCGGTTCAGGAAAAGACAAAGGCGTCATTTATTGGAAATCTTTGGTAAGACAGGCTGTACTGGATAATTTCATTGAGAAAGATATTGATCATTATGGCTTACTGAAACTGACCGACATTGGCCGACGTTATCTGGACAATCCATATCAGTTAAAGTTTGTTTTAAACCGTCCTATTGAGGGCGGAGAGAGTACAAGTGGAGAAGATGCCGGTCATGGTACCGGAGCGCTTGATACCACTTTACTGGGTATGCTCAAAGATCTGCGTAAAAAGATTGCCAAGAGTAAATCCCTGCCACCTTTTGTTATCTTTCAAGATCCTTCTTTGGAAGAAATGTGTACACATTATCCCGTCAATATTGACGAATTAAAACAGATTCAAGGTGTAGGAAATGGTAAAGCGATTAAATTTGGCGCTTCCTTTATTGCGCTGATTAAAGACTATGTGGAGGAAAATGAAATCGACCGTCCTGTAGACCTGGTTATCAAAAGTACAGCAAATAAATCTGCACTGAAAGTGGCGATTATCCAAAATATTGACCGCAAGATCGCTCTGGATGATATTGCTGCGGCAAAAGGGATTACCTACGAGGAAATATTAAAGGAAATCGAAACGATAGTTAATGCCGGTACGAAGATAAATATCAATTATTTTATAGATGAGATTATCGATGAGGATCGTCAGGATGAAGTATACGATTACTTTAAAACAGCTGAAACTGATTCGATCAACGATGCGCTTAAAGAATTGGGAGGAGACGATTATACGTTTGAAGATCTCCAATTGATGCGTATCAAATTCTTATCTGAATTGGGTAATTAAAATTTTATATAATTTATATGATCAACAAATACATTCCTGAAATAAAGAATGGAACTTCGCAGAATTTCTTTTTAATGGCAGGACCATGTGCGATTGAGGGTGAGGAAATCGCTTTTCGGATTGCTGAAAAAATTGTTACTATTACAGATAAACTTAATATCCCTTATATTTTCAAAGGCTCGTATCGTAAGGCCAACCGCTCGCGTTTGGATTCTTTTATGGGTATCGGTGATGAAAAAGCATTGAAAATTTTGGAGAAAGTCGGGAAGACTTTCGGTGTTCCGACCGTAACGGATATCCATGAAAGCCACGAGGCAGAAATGGCAGCAGCATATGTCGATGTCCTTCAGATCCCGGCATTTTTATGCAGACAAACGGATCTATTGGTCGCTGCGGCAAAAACCAATAAAGTCGTTAATGTAAAAAAAGGACAATTTTTAAGTGCCGGATCCATGAAGTTTGCTGTAGATAAGATTGTGGAGTCTGGCAATGAGAAAGTTTTTTTGACAGACCGTGGGAATACCTTTGGCTACCAGGATCTGATTGTTGACTACAGGGGGATTCCTGAAATGCGTTCCTTTAATGTACCCACAGTAATGGATTGTACACATTCACTTCAACAACCGAATCAGACATCCGGAGTAACTGGCGGAAAGCCAGCATTGATCGAAACCATTGCCAAAGCAGCGATTGCTGTGGGTGCTGACGGCCTATTTATTGAGACCCATCCTGATCCTGCAAATGCAAAATCTGATGGCGCAAACATGTTGCACCTTGACCTACTCGAAGGACTGATGGAAAAATTAGTACGTGTTAGACAAGCTATTTTATAGTATAATAATAAATCGCAATAGAAAGGAGCCAATAGGCTCCTTTTTTAATCAATCAAACTTAGATCTAAATTACCGCATGTTTTCAAAAGTTTCTTTCATGGCATTCATGCTGTTCTCGCTTTCGGCTGTCAAAGGACAGCAAAATTATACCTGGTTTTCCCCGCTTGAAGATAAACACGTCGAAGGCCGGCTTGACAACCAAACGCTGACCGCTTTTAGCCGACTTCCAGATGAACTGGAGAAGCAGGTCCGTAAACCCGTATGGGAGCTGGGGCAAAATGCTGCCGGAGTCTACATTGATTTTCAGACATCGGCGTCAGAAATAACAGTGCAATATCAAGTTGCTGGTGGATTAAATATGCCCCACATGCCTACTACAGGTGTGAGTGGTCTGGATCTCTACGCATACGATAGAACCAATAAAGACTGGAAATGGGCCTATGGTAATTATCATTTTTCGGATACCATTTCTTACACCTGGAAAAATATTGGTAACAATGATAACTTTAATTATCGTTTATACCTTCCTTTATATAATACAGTTAAATGGCTGAAGATTGGTATTCCGGGGCATGCGAAATTGACCTATACACATACAGCTACGTTAAAACCCATTGTGGTCTACGGGACCTCTATCGGTCAGGGGGCATGTACCAGTCGCCCGGGACTTGCCTGGACAAGTCAGGTAGGGCGTGCTTTCGATAACGAAGTGGTGAATTTATGCTTTTCGGGGAACGGCCGTCTTGAACAGCCTATCCTAAATGTCATGAATCAAGTGGACGCAGCATGTTATGTTTTGGACTGTATCCCCAATCTCGCGATTACAAAATCACTGACAGAAAAACAGCTGGACTCCTTATTGGTCAACGCAGTTACCTACCTGAGAAAAAAGCATCCAACAACGCCTATCATCTTAACACAGCACAGTTCGGGAAATATTCATACGGTTTTTAATGAAGATAAAAATAAAGAATACCAACAGAGCAGCCGTGTACTAAAAGCAACATTTGAAAAATTACAGTCTCAGGGTGTTCGCCAGCTTTTTATGCTATCCAGTGGCGAATTGGGGCTGGACTTAAATTCTACGGTAGATTATGCCCATCCGAATGATCAGGGGATGGAACGTATCGCGAATGCTTATATTAAGCTGCTGAAGAAAGTGCTAAAATAAAACATTTTTGCTTTCACAAGTATAAAAGCGATGAAAATCCATTGAAGTATTTTTCCTGGGCAATCATCCGGACTTGGCGAGCTCATGGATACCGGAATAATAAATACGGATCAATAAAAAAGATACATGCAGAAAAAAAGGAAGTTTTAACTTCCTTTTTTTATTTCTTTTTCAATTTCATCGTCATCTTTGCTTTTTCACCCCCGCCATAATTGAAAGTTTTTGCATTGCTTTCCTTCTTTGGATGAAATGCTCCACCACGGGAACTATCTTCCTGTTCTTCCTTAGTTGCTTTTTTCTTTTTATCATTTGCGGGATTGTAGATCTGAAGATCTTCTGGCAGGTCCAATACGTCCATTCTCTTGCCGACGGCCTGTTCTATTTTTCTGACCATAGGAAGTTCCAGATCGGTCGAAAATGTCAATACCACGCTATCCTCATTCTGTTCATTTTTGACTAAATGGTTTAAAAATTCCTCCTTTTCATTCGGTAATTCAAATTGAAAAATAAAAGGGATATTGGCGAGATCAACCGCATTGGTATTTTCGCGGGCAATGATCAATACGCGGGCTTGTTCGTCTTCTATAAAATCTGCTGTTGTATCGTACCCAAAATCATCATAAAACAATGGATTTAAAATTGCGATCTCCGTTTTGTTCTGTTGAAACAAGCTCGTTGCCAACTTTTGTGCCGTAAGCTTTGAATTTACGAAAACAATCACCTTCTGAAAAACTTCTTTATCCTGCAAAAGATAATTTAACAAATTTATCTTGGTGGTGAAATTGGGAAGCTGATACAATAAAAGATCCAAGGTGTCAATGGCTTCGCTTTCCAGTTCATCGACTTCCACCAATGCATAATCCTCATTTAGATGCGTATCTATCATGTCATATAGTTTCTGATGCGCAACGGTACTGAAGACCAGATGTTGTACTTTACCACAGCTTTCGGCCAATTCCCTTACAGGATTTTGCATTCCCTGTTTGATGATTTCTTCTGCATCATCGATAATTAATGTTTGGATACGGTTCAGATTGAGGGCTAATTTGAGATAGATTGCCCGCGCACGGTTAGGTGTTGCTACGACAATATCCTTTCCGGCAACTAATTCTTCTATTTCCTCTTCCATACTTCCGCCAGCCCGTAAGCCGATGATGCGAAGATCTCTATTTTTGCTGAGTTGATAGAATTTTTCAACGATCTCGTCGATGCGCTCTTCATTGGGAGCAAGGATTAAAAACTTAGGTGCTTCATCATTTGTGAACTTTAATTTCATCAAGGTCGATAATACATAAGTTGTAGTCTTGCCAGCACCTTCAGGAGCAATCGCAATCACATCTTGTCCGCCAAGAATTCTGGAAATACACCTACTCTGAATTTCCTTTGGAGCCAAATAACCGAGCTCGGTCATTGTTGCAGTCAATCTTTTGCTTAGTTTTAGTTTCTCTAACGACACGTATCCTATAGTTTATGTAAGTTGCAAAAATACACATTTACTTTTGAGATCAGCTAATGTGTGTCCATTTTTGAGAATACATTAATAATAACACTGGCGAAAATCAGTAACATTCCGATCACTACAACTGTATCTGGAATATGTTTGAATAAAATCATACCAATCAATGTGATGACGACAATACCAATGCCCGACCAGATTGCATGGGAGGCACCTACTGGTAAAAGTGGTGGCAAAAATTTCAGCTGCGATAGCGAAGAGTAAGTATAGGGCATTGTAATTGCGAAATTGTGGCTATTGAAATGGCGCAAATGACGCGGATCTATGTGGTTTTGGCAGATTTTGGCAGCAATTATAATTGTTTATAAAAGTAAATTTATCTAAGTTTGACCAATCCACTAATGGGAATTAATAGACTTTATGGGGTGTATTCATGTTTTTTTTAAAACCTTTATTATATGCTTAGTTTTCCTATTCTCTTGCTGTCAGCTGTACGCACAGGAGCAGTTGCAGGAGCTACAGAAATCATATTATAATCTTCCCTTAGGAAGTAAAGAGCGTTTTCTGCTGACCGGAAAATATGCACAGGCGCTATATTTTGCGAATGAGAAAGCATTGGCAAGTCAGTTGCTCAACGATAATATTCAACTGGCCAAAAATTATCCGGATAAACAGTACTACGCTTATTTAAATTGCATTGCAGCAATGAATAGCTACAACGATCATCTCTTTGAGAAATCACGTTTTTATCTGGAGCATGCAAAGTCCGTGCTGCCCATTATCAATGACAACAGTACCAAGGGGTATGTTTATTATTGTGATGGCTGGATTATGACAAGACAGAGCAAAGAGGATCAGGCGGTTTCACAGTTTCACAAAGCAATTACCTTTTTGGAAAAGGCACCACAAACAGATGCCAACATAGCGCGGAAATTGGCTATTTATAAGGAGTTAACAGCTATTTACGCCAATCAGCGGAATTATGATTTTCAGGAGAAGTACACAAACCTTTTGCTGGAGACAGCCAAAGCCGGCCGAAATATAAATAGTTTGTTCGATGCCTATATGCAGGCAGGTTATCTGTTTGAGGAAGAATATCGGTCAGATCGAACGGACCCAAACATATTGAAGAAAGCTGAGGAACATTATCTCGAAGCTTATCGAATAGCTAAGAATAACCAGAAGAATCTTATTAACCCAACGGATATGGCCTATGTTTCCGTTAATTTAGCGAATCTATATCACGAATTCTATCCCGAAAATTCGGCTAAAAAAGCCACTTCATTTGCTCAACAAGCCTTGCAAATTGCGCAGGAGACCGGACAATATTCGCTTACTGTACCAGCTTATGGCATATTGGCTGATGAAGCATTCAAAAATGGACGTCGGGATCAGGGAAAAAAGTATTTACAGCAGGCGCTATATAACTTACAGCGGGAACCAAATTACGATTACCAGGTAGGGCTCAGTCTCTACAGTAGACTTGCTGAAGTGAGCGTCGAAGAAGGTAGATATGAGGAAGCATTTCAGTATCAAAAGAGTTATATCAAAGTGTTCGAGGAGGCTTTCAATTCAGATAAGCTGGATAAAACCAAACAACTTGAAATTAAATATGAACGGGAACTGCAGAACCAAAAATTAATGCGGTTGCGATTGGAAGGGGAGAAAAAAGAACAACAGATCAAGTTGATGAAAGCCCTTAATGACCGACAAAATCAATTGGTCGAGAATTTAAAGCTAAACGAACTAAATCGGACGCAACAGTTGAAAGTACTTCAGCTGGAACGAGACAAAAAGGAAAAAGACCTGCAATTAAGCCGCCTGGAAAATGGACAGCGATTGCAGGAACTTGATGTCTCCAAACAGGAAATTGCTTTTAAATCGCGTATGAACTCGATCTATATCTGGTTATTTATTAGTTGTTTAATTGCTGTTATCTTACTTTTTTATGCCTATTGGCAGCGTTCCAACACGTTGAGGCAAAAGGAGCACCTACATGGCCTTGAAATCGAGAAGAATAACCAGCAACATGCTATCAAAAATCTGACCGCCATGCTGGCCGGAGAAGAGAAAGAGCGGACACGTTTAGCTCGGGATTTACATGATGGTTTGGGGGGATTATTGTCGAGTACAAAACTTGGGTTGTCCTCGCTCAGCGATAAGGGAGCCAATCAGCCCGCAGTGAAGGAGGGCATTACGCGGAGTATTGAACTATTGGATGATGCCGTCGATGAGCTTCGTAAACTCGCACATAACCTGATGCCGGATCTGATTGTGAAATACGGTTTACAGGAAGCCCTAAGGGATTATGCCGCACGGATGAGTCAGCCGAATTGTCAGGTAGAGTGCGAATTTCTTCAGTTTGAATCCAATTTAAGTGTAGAGCACCAGATCTCGTTGTACAGAATCATTCAGGAACTTGTGAACAATGCATTGAAGCATGCCGAAGCAAGCAATATCATCATACAACTTTCTGTACACAATGAGCGTTTACATATAACGATAGAAGATGATGGCAAGGGATTTGATACCGAAAAGATAGATTTGCAACATTCCGCAGGAATGCACAACATACAGTCAAGGCTTTCTTTTCTACATGGTGATATGAAGATTATGTCCGCGCCAGGTGAGGGAACTACGATAGAAATTGAAATGCCGCTTGTTTAATTATAGTGTAAAATGATAAAGATAGCGATTACAGATGATCATCCTCTTTTGTTGGAGGGACTAAAAAATATTATTAATACCCATGAAGATTTTGAGGTGGTGGGTATGTATGCAAGTGCTCTGGACTTATCCAAAAACATTGCATCGGATGCGCCGCTTGTATTGTTACTGGATATCAACCTTCCAGATGCAAATGGAATTGATCTGGTAAAGGGATTGAAAGAGAACTATAAAGAACTAAAAATTATAGCTTTTAGTGTTCATAACGAACTGGCTGTAATCAACAGTATATTAAATGAGGGGGCGGATGCTTATCTTCAAAAAAATGCAACCGGCACGGAAATCATTGCCGCTATATCCGATGTTTTGGTCGGTAAGCGCTACATCTGTGCGAAAACCCAGGTTATACTCAATAAGAAGACGGAAGCTGGACTAAAGCAAGTTCCCAAACTTACCCGTCGCGAAAAAGAGATACTGACCTTTGTGGCTAAAGGAATGACAACCAATCAGATTGCTGAATCCTTATTTATCAGTTCACACACCGTGGAAAGCCATCGTAAAAATTTAATGGAAAAATTTCAGACAAAAAGTGTGACCGCGGCGGTGAAATCTGCCATAGAATACGGTTTGATACGAGAAGCTTAAAGGAAATCCTCGAATTACCTGAATTCAGGGATGAGAATAGCCTCTTGCATTTGATACTTTTGATGCGATAGATAAGTAGTAGAAAGTATCAAATGTATGGTTATATCAAATTGTTTGTCGAGTTATTGGGGAAGAAGACTGCTTCGTTATGGTTTTGGCGTAGTATTGTGCTTGGGAGCTGGTTTCGGTACCGTTTATGCGCAGGGATCTGTGAGCAAAATACCCGATGGCTCGAATACAGTAGTGGCTATTAATTTAGCCAAGGTCGTTGAATCCGCTGAGGCTGCCACATTGAATAAATTGTTGGATCGTATTGGTTTTTTCAAATACTTTGAAAAGAAAGACCTTGATCTGCAAAATGATTTTCAGCAGACTGGCGTCGACGCAAAAGGTGTCGCTGTATATTACAGAAATAATAGGGATAGTTTGCTGTATGGCGAGCTGATTCTCCCGATCGCTGATATCGATCACTTTGAAAGATTGCTGAAGATGGAAGGGACTTCGCTTCCGGTCTTGCACGGTTATAGCCGACTTAGAACGGCGGATGGTCAATTGCTCGCTTGGAATGCAAAGGAACTTAGAGTGCTGAAGGGAGAGGTTGGACCAACTTATTTTGCCAACGATTCTATCGCAGGGGTATATGGTATTGAAAATATAGATTATGCCGCAGCTGCGGTATCTGCTGCTACTGCGGCAGATGAGGCTGCTGCTAATTGTGCTGATTCTGTATTAACGGATTCGGCCACAATGGAGTGGGACGCATTTGACTTTGATACATTGCAAACTGAGCTACAGCAAGAGGAAGGAGAACCGTTGGAGATTTATGACAACCCTATCAACTATGATTCACTTGATACGACTTTTGAGGAAGTGAATAGACGAAATGATTCCATTAAAAATATATTGTTGGAAAAATGGCTGCTGCATGAACAAGAGCAATTATTGAGTGGTAAATATCCAGATATAAGTGCGCAGGAGCAGGCTCGATTAGTAAAAAATATCGATCTTGTGCGTGTGTGGCTACCAAAAATTGACGGCTTTTATAACGAGCTTCATTCTGTCCGCTCGATTGTGGACGCTTATTATAATACCAGTAATTTTTCTTTGGAAAGAGGATATAGGGACATGTTTTTTGATCTGGCCCAGCAACGCAATAAAATTATGCTGAAAACCAGCGTGACTTTGGGAAAAGACTTGATAAGCCTAACCAAAAAATTGTACGCCAGGAAGCCCAATCCGAAGTTCGCTAAGTATCTAACAGCGGAAACATTCGCATATTTTAATGTCAATGTGAACACCGAAGCTTACCTGAAGGAAATACCAGTATTTTTTACAAAAAACCTGAAAAAATATTTTGGAAAAGAAAATGAGGTACTTGAGCTTATGGCCCTTGGACTTGAAATTGCACTGGATGAAAAGGCTATCGCCAAAATTATGCCCGGCGATAATTTGGTTGTCGTCAATGGAATCACTAATTTAAAGATCGACTATGTTGATTACGATTATGACGATAATTACGATGTAAAGGAGGTTCATAAAACCAAGGAGGAGCGAGTACCGTCTTTTATCTGGATGTTTACATCTGAAGATCAAAGGATTTTTAAAAAGGCATTGGATGTCGCGGTATCAAAGGCCGATGCAAGCTTTGCTGGAGGTATCTACAAAATCAAACAAGGCAATGGCAAAGAATTTCCTTTATACCTGATGTTCCATGAAGATCTGGTGATGATCAGCAATGATAGCCTGCAGCTAAATAAAATTTTGCACAAAGATAGCTATTCGACCAAATCCAATGCATCTTTTGTTAAGCTTATGAAAGGAAGTAAATTTTCTGCGGCGTTCCAAACAAAGAAAATACCAGGGTTAACAAAAGATTTGAATCTCGTATTGGGCAATAGTTGGCGCGCTACATTAGATGAATTGAATAATTATGGTAATTTTACGTTGAGTTCGAAAGGAATTGTTGGTGATAGATTGGAAACAGATTTGCAACTAGAGTTACCGACAAAGGCAAACAATGCGCTACAGTTTGTGATCAACCAATTGCTAGATGGAATTGTGCCGGATGAAAAATACAACCTGGATGAACCAATTGATGTAACTGACAATGATTAAAAAAGGAATAATTTGGACTTTAGGAATTATCGTAGGATTAGCGATAATAGGCTGGGGCATCTATATCGTTCGACAGCAGCAGTCGTATAAATCTGTCGTTCATAAAAAGAGTAAGGCATTATTAACCATCTCATTGGATGATATTTTGCTCAACCAACTCTTTGATAATTGGCAGACGGCACCGAAAGGAGGACAGGACTTCGCTAAAAAATTGACTAAGCTAAAGGATAATGGAATCGATATCAAGGCCAATGTATTTCTTTTTTCTCTTGAAGATAGCGCGAAGAACTTTTATGCATTTTTGGATCTGATAAATGAAAAGCAATTTCTGACCTTTTTAAAAGAAGGCCTTTCTGTGGATTCCATTGAAAATAATGCTGCTCCGGGAGTAAATTATGCATATCAGGAGGCGAATAAAATAGCATTTGTCTGGAAAGGTGACGCTCTACTGGTAGGACTGGGCTTTCATCTTGACAAAAAGAAGCAAGAAATGCTCCGCTTAATCCAATCAGACTCTGATCGTATCTCCATTGAAAGTTTCATTAACCATCCAAGTGAATTAACACGTAAATCGTTGCGTTATAGCGATATTTCAACAAAAAATTTCATTGAATTTGACCTGAAAGGCAGCCGCATTGAGATTATGGGGGAGCTTCAGTCAAATACATGGAATTTTCCGCAAGAATATCTTGTCCGTGAGCTGGTCGATGCGGATTATATTGGCAAAGGCTGGGTCAATTTTCCGGACAAACGTTTGAAAACCCTGATAAAGGATATTCTTGTTGATCTACCGTTAGCCGCGGACTCGATTATGGCGCATGCAAATGGGGATTATGTTGACATTGAAGTGTTGAATAATCAAGTTGTACAAACGGATACCATTATTAATTATGCCGTCAACGACAATTTTGAAACCGTGGAGGAGAAAACCCCTTATGAAAGTAAAGTGCCTAATGTTAGGTTGAGCGTAAGAGGTGATGCAGGATTACCAAAATTTTTGCCCAATAAGTTATTTTACCAATGGTTTCAGAAAAGAGATGATCAGGTCAGTATCTTATCTACTGCCCCAACGATAGATAAATTACAGTCAAAATACGCGAAGACCAATAGTCTTTCGCACTTGGCGATTCATCTTGCAGACTGGCCGAATGGCCTCAAAGTGCCTCCCGTTTTAATGCTAAAGGCCATTGCATCGGATATGGATCTGAGTTTGAAAGTTGTCCGGTCCAATCAGCTTATTCTTCAGGGGACCATTCGGGATTATTCGTATGAATAACAAGGGAATTCGCGAGTTACCCGGCAGCGTTTCTTCGTAAATCCAAAACATTCTTTGCCAGTAGGTGGTTTATTCATATTAAAAAAGACCATCAATATGGATATAAGGACTAAAAGTCGAAGTAAAATAAAGACCTACTGGCGAATTTTGAAGAGTTCAGTTGCCGGGTTTCTGAATGAAGATTCCATGAAATATAGTGCCTCCTTATCTTACTATACCGTTTTTTCCATTGGCCCGATACTCGTGTTGATCATTTCCCTAGCGGGCATATTTTACGGCGAAGATGCCATTGAAGGCAAGGTATTTATGGAGTTACGGGGATTAGTCGGTAACAGTGCCGCCAAACAGATTCAGGAAGTTATTCAAAATCTCGAACTATCGGGCAAATCCAATATGGCCCTGCTGATCAGTAGTATCACCCTGATCTTAGGGGCAACAAGTGTATTTGGGGATATCCAAAATTCGATCAATAAAATCTGGCATGTGCGGGCCAAGCCAAAGAAAGGCTGGTTGAAGTTAATTCAGGATCGTTTGTTATCTTCTTCCTTAGTCATCGGCCTAGGGTTTTTACTGGTGGTTACCCTGATCATCAATGGTATAATTTTGGCATTGACTGGACAGTTACAGCGCTATTTTCCTGACATGACCGTCATGTTGGTTGACGGAATCAATTTTGCATTATCGTTTGGTATTATATTCGTACTTTTTAGCATTATCTTTAAGGTTCTTCCCGACGTCAATATTCAGTGGCGTAATGTACGTGCAGGAGCCCTATTTACCTCCATCTTATTTGTGCTGGGCCGTTACCTGATTGGAATATATCTGGAACATTCGGCAACTCAGGATACCTATGGTGCTGCAGGTTCCTTTGTCCTGATTTTACTATGGGTGTATTATACGGCTGCTATATTATATTTTGGAGCGATCTACACCAGAGAGTATGCAACAGTGATGGGTATTCCGATTGAGCCGGCTCAATTTGCGGTACATGTCGAAACTCAGGAGATCGAACGCTCGGGCGGAGAGATTCCTCCAGCCCCGCTTACGCAGGAGGAGAAACAGGTCGTATCTGATCAGAAATCTGATTCCGGAGCTAGGACGCCATGAGCTAGGCGGAGGTTGTCGGGGAGGGGAGCAGCTGCTAAATTCCTATTGAGGCACCGTTTCTTCGGTGTCTATGATATTTTGCTCACGATACAATTTTCTGCCAATAATACCTTTGTCACCCAAGGCCCGTCCCTTAATAAGCCATGAAGTGCCAAATAGAAACAGTGAAAGTGCTTCAAAGACCAATGTGGCATACTCAAAAAGCTTAAATGGGATTAAGGCAATACAAAAGATTATACCATAGCCGCAAAATCTGTAGATGTTATTTTCATTGACCATGCTGATTGGAATTGCTGTATTGAGCGCCTGGCCAATCGTAAATACGTGAATAGAGAGGAAGGCAAAAGTGAGAAAAAGCACTGCAGCAAATCCATAATGCAGTTCCTTTAAGCCAAAAGAGATCAATGTACATTGTGTACAGCTGGTGCCGATCGGATCCGTCGGTATAAACGCAACTCCAATAGCCATGAATCCCGCAAGGTTTGTGAGGTAGTTATCGTTCTTCCAGAAGACTTTGTTGCCATTACCCTTATAACAAATTAAAAATAGACCTACAGCACATAATGTTCCGGTAAAAATTTCCCGCAGGTTCGAGAAGTAATAGTGACTTATGGAAGGTTGGATACCGGTACCGAAAAACTTGAATAGCGAAAGTAATACTAAGATAATGGGTAAAAAAATGCCCAAATAACCGATCGCCCTGCGTAATCTTCGATAGGCAAAAAGATTTTGGTGCTGAATTTTATTAAAATGCATAGATAATGGTAACTGAATAGGTTAAAAATCTCCTTTTTGTAAGTTAGCAACCAACAATGATAAGACAGGCTAAGCGCCAGCAGAGGTTTACATTTTTATTGTTTTCTGACCTCGTTATACAACCTGTCAACATCTTTCTTTTGAAAGAGCGCAGTTCCTTCAGCCATTGTGGTGGCCGAACCGCATGCGATTCCCATACGGAGTATTTCTTCAGTTGTGCCCTGGTTGACCAAGACGGATACCATGCCAGCAACCATACTATCCCCGGCACCGACAGTACTCCGTATTTTTACAAGTGGTGGTACCATCTGAATTTTTTCTGTCGCGGTGTACAATACAGCCCCTTGAGCGCCCAAAGAGACGACAACAATGTTGGCTTGACCTTGCATAATGATCTGTTGAGCAGCGTGATCTAAATCGGCGTTTTCCAGTTCCTCTTTTCCAACAAGGGCCGCCAACTCACCGGCATTGGGTTTCAATAAAAATACTCCTTCTTTAAGTGCTACTTTCAGTGCATCGCCTGAAGTATCCACGATTACCTTACTTCCTTTCGCTTTATATTTATTGATAAGAAGTCCAATAAAGTCAGCAGGAACATCGCCGGGGAGACTACCGCTAATGACGACAAAATCCGGTGCTGGGCTTATTTGGTCGATAAGAGCCAGAATCTCATCCTGTTCATTTTTTGAAAACGCCTCACCTGGAAATCCAAATCGGTATTGTTGATTAGTGGTCTTGTCTACTACGATAAAATTTTCCCTTGTTTCACTGCCTAAATGCACGGGTAGGATATCGAGATCTTCCTTTTTCAATAAATTCTCGAGCATACTGCCCGTTTTTCCGCCAGATGTGAAAAGTGCATCTGAAGGTATGTCAAGTCGCTTGAGCGCCCGACTTACATTAATGCCGCCACCGCCAGCTTCATACTTTGGGCGATCGCAGCGCAATTTCTTTTCGGGAACAATATTTTGAACGCTGGTACTCTTGTCGACCGAGGGGTTTAATGTTATGGTTAAAACAGTTTTTTTCATCCGATTGCTTTTATTTAAATTTAGGATTTTCCTAGCATATTGTTGCTAGGAACAAGCGATAATAATGCAATGATGCTGCCCACGTTAAATTTCTATAAACAGCCATTGTCGAGAAACATGTCCACCAACAGTAAGTCTACAGATTTGGGCCGAATAATATCAGTAAACAGCGAAAGAGGCAAGATGTCGATCACTTTCCCATTGGAGCGATTTTTTTGGCTAATCTTTTGAATTCCGTAATACTATTGGGTTTTCATCTAGAAAACGATAATCAGTTCTTTATCGCACATAAGTCTCAATATTTACTGAGGTACCATGTTCGGGCGTACTATCTATCGACAATTTCCCTTTGAGAAAATTAACCCGATTCTGGATATTCTTCAAGCCAATTCCCGACGCATTTGCAAGTTTTGTCGGGTCGAATCCTTTACCATCGTCATCTACCGTGATTAAAATGCTGTCCTTTTCTTGAATAAGTTGGATAAGAATATTTTTAGCCTCACCATGCCTGATCGCATTCGTTAATAATTCCTGCACAATACGGTAAATATGAACGGTATTATTTGGACAAAGTTCAGCGAATAAACTATTGGACTGAAACTCTATCTGCACTTCTGAGCTTATTCTATCCGCGCATAAGTCATGCACTGCTGTTGCAAGTCCGTTTTTTAGAAGATTTTCGGGCATCATCCCCCTTGCGGTTCTTCTGAGCTCACCAATAGCGATGCCTAATTGCTCATTTGCATGCTGTACCTTAATTGCTTTATCTCCGCTTGGATCGGAAAGTTTTAGTTTTATACCACTCAAGGTTCCGCCAATGCCATCATGTAAGTCCCGGGCGAGCCGCATGCGCTCACGGTCTTCACCTTCCAGGAGAGCCTGTGCTATCTCTAATTCCTTATCTTTTTCAATTTCTTCCAGCCGTTTTTTATTATTTTTTTTATTTGTTCTTAACACATAGAAAAGAAAAAACAGGATGACTAAAAGTGCGGACGCGCCGATGCCCAAAACTAAATTAAGCAAAACCTGATTTTTGTTTTTCAGTGTGGCCTCCCGTTTCTCATTTTCCAATAAAGCTATTCGCTTCTCTTTTTCTGCTGTTTGATAGTCAATTTCCAGATCCTGAATCTCAACTTCCATATTTTCAAATTTCGTGCTATCTGAGATATCCGAATATTTTTTCTGAAAATCATAGGCTGTCCTATAATCACCGGACATGCTAGCCAGAAGAGCAACATCCTGCGCATGTTTTGCTGCGACCGATTTCCGATCGTCTTCTTTTGCCATCTCATATAATGTGAGTGCAGCTCGTTGCGCTTTTTTGTACTCTCCGGCGAAATAGGCAAGCTCATATTGGGAATTGTAAAAATCATAATAATTGGTTCTGCTCTTCAGCTTATCGAGCGCTTTTCCCGCCTGTGTAATGGCTTCCTTTGCTTTATTTAGGTCCTTCTTTTTTACATAATACCAAGTCAGATAGGAATAATACCGGCCTGAGTATAATGTGGTTGGGCCCACATGCTCCAAATAGGATTTCACCTGATCCAAGTGATTTTTCATCAATGAAAGATTGTTCTGGCCATAGGCAATCAAACTGGCTATGAGATAAGTACCAATTTTATGTTCTTCATCAAAATTATTTTTATTCAGAAAATCGATTCCCTTTTTAATATAAAATGTCGCTTTCTCAAAGTCTTCCAGTTCATTAAAGGTGGCAGCGATATTTTCTAAAGTTACATGATAAAGCCTATTATCTTTTATTTTTTCAAATATGGGGAGGTTGTCAATTAATAACTTAGCTGACTTTTTGAGGTGCCCGGTAACCTGATAGTTGGCTGCTAAGTTATTTTTCGCATAGGCGACAACCCGCATTTCCTCATTGGATTTTGCATTTTTTAAGATCTGGATAACCTGATTGTTATAGTACTCCGCACTGTCCAGGTGGATCAATATCGTATGCAGATAACCCATGATCTGTCTGCCCTTTGCCTGATATAACGGAACCTTCGTTTTTTTTGACAGCGCTAGCGATCTATAGCCATATTGAAAGGCAGAACTACTATCTCCACGCATAAAATATTCTCGGGTGAGCTTATTCGAGAGTGAAAGTTTAGCGGTGTCGGATTTGGCCGCCATAAATTCAGTTCTTAAACTATCTATCGTACCAGTCTCTTGACTATATGCCAGCGGTAGCGAAAGCATCGCATAGATCAAATGGAAAAGGAGTTTCTTCATTGGGAGCTAGTAATTGCGTGCTGATCAGTGTTTTAAAATGACAAGCTCTATCCATTGACAAACATATTAAGTTTTGGCAACTATCGCAATACAGATAAACCATTAAATTTGCCCTCCCATTTTTAGGAGGGTAAAGTCCTTTTGGCATAAAACACTTTTAGAAGATATTCGGTAAAAACCTGTTAGCCTCCCAAAAAAGCGGATCAAAAGATTAGCTTTTTTGGGGGGGAACTGATGCTATAAAACTTAATATCTCCCGCACTCAATTATACTTGAAATTTCAGTTTCAGTTTCAATTAACCTGTTAAATTTGAGCCCAGCTCTTTCGATAATTGTCTTAAATTCACTCAGCGTCCGTTCTTGTCCAGTGGTCATCGCTAGAATATTGATATCCAAAAGTTTTCCTGCATGAGGACGATTTCTAGAATCATCTGGAATGACGGAATCTATGATTAATAATTTTGCATCAGGCTGCATGGCTTTTTGTATATTTTTTAAGATAATAATAGCTTCGTCGTCATTCCAGTCATGGATGACCCATTTTGTCATGTATAAATCTGCTCCAGATGGAACCTCATCAAAAAAGCTCCCCCCTATGGTCGTACATCTGTTCTTTAGTTGCTCCGGGATCAGTTTTTTCGTTTGATCAATCACATACTGCTCATCGAAAATAATTCCTGTACTTGTGGGTGATGCGTCCAACACGGCAAACATAAGGGCTCCGTTCCCGCCCCCGATATCAACCATTTTTTTGTATGGATTAAAATCGTAGGCATCAATAATAGTTTTAAGGACAGCACCTGACATTCCGGCCATTGCTTTTGCAAGATTGGCGCCACGTGCCGGATTATCTTTATAATATTCCCAGACAGGTTTTCCATGCGCATGTTCGAATGGCACCTTTCCTGTTTGCACACCATATGTTAATGCGCCGAAAGCAGGATAATGTTCTCCCATATTTGCTAATGCCCAAGGTTTTACCGAACCGGGAACATCACTAAGTAAAGTTGCTCCAAAATCATTCAGTTCAAAGGTACAGTCTTCCTTCTCTGTAAAAATTCCGACACTAGTAACGGCTCTTAATAGGCGACTTAACGATTTTGCATCTGACTGTGTTTCTGCAGCGAGTTCAGCTAGTGTTTTGGGACCCTTTAGTAGTATATCCGCTATACTTAGTTGTGCTACGACATGTATACAACATGCCACCCAGTATCCGCTGATCAATTCATACATTTTAAAGGTCAGTTGTGGTTGTTCAAGTAATCTTTCCATAAAAAAATAATATAATTAAATTCAATAATGTGTGAATTTAATTATTTTTTATTATAATTTTATGTTACAACAAAAATAAATGCCATAATAAATCAAAGTAAACAAAATGTTAACACAAAAATCGTCAGTTTTATCTTTATTTGAAACTTCAGCAAGTTTCAATCCCCAAAAGACGGCTCTTATTTTCGAAGGAAACAAAATTTCGTTCTCAGAGCTGGAAGTGCGATCGAACCAAATTGCAAACTATTTGAAGCTTCGGCGGATATCCACAAATGTCCCCATCTGCTTTTGTCTTAATCAATCCATTGAGAAGGTGATCGTTATGCTTTCGATCTGGAAATCGGGTGGCGCTTATGTTTCGCTCGATCCGTTATATCCTGAAACAAGACTTACGCATATTTTAGAAGAAACAAATAGTCCGATACTTTTTACAACAAAAGAATTTTCGGAAAAATTTAAATTTTATACAGGAGAAATTATTTTTATTGACCAACAGCAGGATGAATTCGAAAAAATAGAGCCGGAAAAAATCGATCGTTCTACTGAAAAAGGGATCGCCTACCTAGCTTATACATCCGGAAGTACGGGGCAACCAAAAGCTGTCATGGCAGAACATATCGGCCTGGAAAATTTTATTAGATCATTCGGCGATTTTCTAAAGGCCGGGGAAGAAGATGTTGCCCTCAATATTTCCTCTTCAAATTTTGATGGGATTGTTTTGGATTTATGGGTTCCCCTCTCATTGGGAATTACAGTATATCTTTATCCCGATAACAGAATTGTTGGTGAACCACTTTTAGAATTCATCTGCAAGAATAAAATAACTATCCTACCTTATTTGCCAGTTTCCATATTGGCAACTCTGCCGCAAGATAGACCTATAGGAAACCTAAGAAAAATCTGTACGGGCGGCGAAGCTCCGATTTCAAACGTCATAGCATATTGGAAACAGAAAGTTGAACTAATTAACATTTATGGCCCTACAGAGACGACTGTTGTTGTCTGCGGATTTAAATTTGATGATGAACATCCTATAAATACCATCGGAAAACCTCTTCCTAATGTTGATTTTTATATTTTAAATGAACAGATGGAAACCGTTCAACACAATGAAATTGGAGAGCTATACATTGGTGGCATACAGGTTTCCAGGGGATACTATAATCAACCAAAGCTGACATCGGAAAGATTTTTACATTATGTTACCCCAAAGGGAGAACCTGTAAAGATTTATAAAACAGGAGATCTCGTTCGCGCATCAGCGGACGGTACGATTGAATTTATTGGAAGGGCTGACCAGCAGGTCAAAATAAGGGGCTTTAGAGTCGAACCTACTGAGATTGAAGAAAATATCCGGCAATCTGGGCTTTCAGAAAACAGTGTAGTGATTGTTAGAGAGGAACTAGGGGAGAAGCAGTTGGTGTGTTATTATAAAAATTTCCCGAACAAGAATACGTTGGCTCACGATCTAAGAGACTATCTCTTCGAAAGGTTGCCTTCTTACATGATTCCATCCAAATTTTTGGAAGTAGATGCATTTCCACTCACCGCAAATGGAAAAATTGATAAATCTCTTTTAAAAGAACTGAAACTGACTGAAGAAAAGAGAAATTCCTTCGTTGCTCCCATCAGCGAATTTCAGCGGCAGATCGCATCAGTCTGGAGCGAAATTTTAAAAACGAAATCCGTTGGCATCCATGACAATTTTTTCCACTTCGGTGGCAACTCCATTTTTGCATACAGATTGACAACACAAGTTCGTCAAAAATATGGTCTCCACCTTGATGCCGCGGACCTTTTTTTACATCCAACCATTTACGGGCTTGAAGAATACATTAGCAAGAAAAAAAATAATAAAAATGAGCCCATCCTGTACAACAGTACGTTTGATAGGTTATCCGTTCAACAGCAGGGTCTCCATTTCTTGGACAAGTTGCACGGAAGCGTTGCGTATCATGTAGGAGCAGTCTATGCTTTAGATGAAAAGGTCTCGTTCCAGGTTTTAGAAAAAGCCTTTAGACAATTGATCAGAAAACATAGCATTTTAAGAACGGTTATAAACGAGAAAGATTCAACGAGCCTGCTGTCTCTAATGACCGAGAAGAATTGGCTGCTTGAGAAGTTACATCATCCTGATGATGTAAAAAAGATTGTTAGAATACCCTTCGATTTAGAAAGAGATTACATGATTCGTGCCTCTGTAATTTATAAAGATAATAGGCCTGTATCATTATTTTTGATGATTCACCATATCGTTACCGACGGCTGGTCAATGCCTCTTATTGTTGACGAGCTAAATGACCTCTATCAGAAAATTATCGATGATCAAGATTTTGAAGCGATAACAAATTATGAATATAGAAATTACGTACATTGGCAATCCAGACAAAATTTTGCAGAGGGAATCGAATTTTGGAAAAATTACCTAGATGGAGTTCCCGTTCTTCAGCTTGCGCATGATTTTAAAAAGCGATCAGTTGATACAGATGAGGGAAAGCAATACCACTTTGAGCTGGGCGAAAATCTAATTGATAAGTTACAAAACCTGTCGCAGGACAATAATACTACCTTATACACTACGCTACTGTCCGCTTTTGGTCTCCTGATGCAATTTTACAGTGGCCAATCAGATATTTGTATCGGGAGCCCAACGGCAAACCGTTCCTATCCTTTTGACAGAGCGATAGGATATTTTGCCAACATGCTTCCCATACGCATGAAAATTGAGAATAACCCCAAATTTTCAGAACTGTTAAAACTCAATCGGACAATGATTTCCGAAATCTTCAAGCATCAGTCGGTTCCGCTGGAAACCATTGTCAATCATGTCATCAAGGACCGTTTCGCCGGGCATAATCCCTTATTCCAACATGTTTTTGTACTTCAGGCCCAACCTGAAGAAACAGAAAATATCGCACCTGTTAACCCCAAAGACTTTCAATGGGTTTTTAACGGAAAGTCTAAGTTTGATCTGCAGTTTGAAGCTATTCCAACAGAAAAAGGAATAACGGTTAATATTGACTATAATAACGCTCTATTCAAAGAAAAGACAATCGGGGAAATGGCGAGGGCATTTATATTTATCCTCGAATCAATCGCCATAGATCCAAATCAGAAAATTGGAGAAATCAAGCTGGGATCTTTATTATCTGATTTGAAAATAAGATCAACACAGCTCACGGAAAAGCCAAAAAAATTAATAGCACTCTTTGAGGAACAAGTAAAAAAAACTCCGGCTAAAAATGCGCTTATTATTTCTGGCCAAGCTATTTCTTATCATGATCTCGACCAAAAGTCGAGTCATGTTGCCAATCAACTTATTGCTTTCGGTATTCGACCGAATGACTTTGTCGCATGTTTCCAGGAACAGTCTATCGAAAGAATCATTTCTTTGTTAGCCATCATCAAAGCCGGCGGAGCATATGTCCCATTGGATACGAGCTATCCCCTAGAAAGGCTCGGATTAATTCTCGCGGATGTAAAACCAAAGGCGATCATTGCCTCAGAAAACCATTCGAAAAGTATTACTGAATTACAATACGATGTTTTCAGTATTGAGCAGCTGTTAGCTACCTCTTTCGAATTGATAAATCGAAGCTATTGCAATACCCATAATGACGAGGATCTCGTCTATGTAATACACACATCCGGAACCACTGGTATTCCTAAAGGAGTCATGATAGCACATCAGTCCTTAGGAAATTTTATTACAGAATATGGCAACCTTCTGGCGCTCGAAAAAGAAGATAGCACATTGCAGTTTTCAGCATATAATTTCGACGGCTCTATGATTGATCTTTGGATCCCCTTAACAAAGGGGGCAACGGTCTATTTATATCCAAATAATAAACTTCTTGGTACACATCTTGCCGAGTTTATTTCGCTGCATTCGATTACTGCGCTCCCTTTCATTTCACCATCTGTACTCTCTACCATACCACAGGACTTCAAGCTGCCGTTATTAAAGACCATTGGTACCGGTGCGGAGACCTGTCCACCGAATGTCAGTCAATATTGGAAACAGCAGGTGAAATTATTCAATATGTATGGGCCAACGGAGGCTACCGTAGCTGTAAATCAGTTTAGGTTTGATGATATTCATCCACAGAATACCATCGGTCGACCGATCAAAAATATGCATTTCTATGTCTTAGATCAATATTTAAGGCCTGTTCCCGCAAACGTTGTCGGTGAGCTCTACATTTCTGGAATTCAATTATCACGCGGATACCTGAATAATCCTGAACTGACCGCCGAGAAATTTATCCGAAACTCAATTGTTGAAGAAAAGTCCGGCTTTTACATGAAAATGTATAAAACCGGGGATTTAGTTAAATTATTGGAAGACGGGATGATCGAATTTGTAGGTAGATCTGATCATCAGGTTAAGATCAGAGNNATAGAGAAAGTAATCTGTCAGACGAAAGGGGTAATAAACGCGGCCGTCCATGTTCATCAGTCTTCAGAAGATGTGAAATTGTTACGTGCTTTTGTGACAGGGCAGGCTCAAGCTTCAGATCTTAGAAATGAATTAAGCAAAAAACTTCCGGCCTATATGATACCAAATGAGATTTACCACATTGAAGACTTACCCTTGAAAACAAATGGTAAAATTGACTGGCAGGTGCTTTCTTCAATAGCCGAAGATAGGATTAAAGAAACAAAAGATCTGGATGAAGATAGCCTAAATCAGTATGAGAAAACAATAAAAAAAATCTGGAACGAGGTTCTTGAATCCAAAATAACAAGTCTGGAGGATGACTTTTTCCATCTTGGGGGCCATTCGCTCTTACTTACCAAACTTTATAATAAACTGTATGCAGAATATCCAAATAAGCTCACGTTAGGTGAACTCTATTTAAACAGTACGATCAGAAAGCTAGCGGATTTAATAGAAGAAAGGGATGCAAATCCACACATTCACGAATACGGCTTGGGAGAAGATCCGTTGAGCGGAGAGATAAAAAAAGATGCGACAATACCTTCTGATTTTTTTATGTTTAACACCGTAGAGAAAGGAGATTTTGAAAACCCTGGTGCTATTCTGCTGACCGGTGTAACGGGTTTTGTTGGAATCAATATTTTAGTTGAGCTGCTCAAGTCAACCACGGCCGACATATATTTATTAATTCGTGCTGAAGATAAAAAACAGGCCAAAATTCGTCTGTTAAAAACCATGACTGACCAGCATATTTCACTAGATAGTTACAACGAAGCGCGCATCAATTATTTATGCGGAGATCTCGCAAAACCGTTTTTAGGACTGGATGCCGACAGTTATGACCACTTAACCAAAATCATTGATGTAGTATACCACGCTGGTAGTTCCGTGAATTTTATACAACCATATTCTTATATGCGGGCAGCAAATGTTGACGCATTACATAAATTGATCAGATTTGTGACAACCCACAAATTAAAACAGTTGTCCTTGCTATCGACCGTAGGCGCTTTTAGCTGGGAACATTATTTTACCAAACCAGCTCTTCTGAAGGAAGATACCGACATAAAAAGTGCTTTTAAATATCTGAGCCGCGACATGGGGTATATCCAGAGTAAATGGGTCATGGAGCAAGTTGCACAAGAAGCGATCAAACAAGGTGTTCCCATCGTCATTTTCCGGCTTGGCTATGTTTTTTGCCATAGTAAGACAGGTGCAACAGCGAGTTATCAATGGTGGTCCCTCTTGATCAAAACATGTATTCAGTTAAAAAAATATCCAACGCTGGTTAATCAGAAGGAAGAGCTGATTATGGTTGATTTTGTGAGTAAGGCAATTGCACATATTTCCAAAAATCCAGCATCAATAGGCGAGGTTTTTCATTTAAGTCCGGAACCGAAAGACAACATGACAGTAACGGAATTTTTTGAAATGCTTAGGCATGAATTTAAATTTGACTTACAGCCAGTTCCTTATCAGGATTGGTTGGCACTCTGGGAAGCTGATGAAAACAGTCCGCTATATCCGCTCCTCAATTTATTTAAATTCAAAGCTTATGACAACAAGTCGCTTATCGAGATTCACCAGAATACGCCTGATTTTGATATAAGCAACACCAAGCGCTTTATAAAAAATAGCGATATAGAGATCACCAAAGTTAATCGCAACAGCGTAGAGGCATTTTGTAAATATCTAGGTGTGCTATAAAATGAGCGTAAAAATATTTTACACCCAATTCAACGCAGAAAATAAGACAGCCATTCTAACACAGTGGCTGTCATTTCTACCCATTAAATTTCGAGATATTATTTCACGGTATAAGTTGGAAGAAGATAAAACAAGAAAATTATTGGGTAGATTATTGTTAATCGAAGGCATGCGAGATTTCGGAATACCAAATATATCTCTTGACGAAGTGAAATATAACTCTTTTGGAAAGCCTTATCTGTATGACCATATCGACTTTAATATAAGTCACTCAGGTAATTATATTTTCTGCGCTATAGCAGAAGGATTGAAAGTTGGTATTGACATTGAAGAGTTGAAGCCAATCAATTTCTCAGAAATGCATCAAATCATGAATGCAACGGAATGGCTATATATTAGGGCTGCAATTGACCCATTGCGAGAATTTTATCGGATGTGGACATTAAAAGAAGCAGCTTTAAAAGCCGAAGGGACAGGGTTCCTAACTGATCCGGACAAAGTTTGCGTAAAAAAAGATATTGTTCACATTGGAAATAACAACTGGTTTTGTCATGAACTATTTTTTGATACGGATTATTCAGGCCACCTAGTGACTTCAGAAACGCAACATGATTATAAAATGATTAAACTTGACTTTATATGATCTATTCAGTCGTTTACGTTGGCAAAAGAATCCTAATTCCCTTAAACAAGAAAAGCCAATCTTGCGATTAGCTTTTCCTNNTTGGCTCAGCCCCACAGTTCCCATGCACATCCCTGAGCCTCCGACGGATCGAACCCGGCCGGCCCTTCTTTCGAATCCTAATCTGCTTAAACAAGAAAAGCCAATCTTGCGATTAGCTTTTCCT